>NZ_CP022754.1:356250-712500 GCF_002257605.1 Parabacteroides sp. CT06
GAGAACCAAGCGGTGTTACCCGGATTTGTAGATAGCCATACGCATTTTATCTTTGGCGGTTATCGGGAGGAGGAGTTCTCTTGGCGATTGCGGGGAGATAGTTATATGTCGATCATGGAGCGTGGTGGAGGTATCGTGAATACGATGAAAGCTACCCGTGAAAGTGATTTCGATACACTATGGGACAGAGGGGAAGAACGTTTGGATGAGTTATTCTCCATGGGTGTTACCACGGTGGAGGGGAAAAGTGGTTATGGTTTGGATTTGCAAACAGAATTAGTTCAGCTTCGTGTCATGTCGGACCTGAATGAGTCTCATCCGATGGATGTCGTATCGACCTTTTTGGGAGCTCATGCTGTTCCTCCTGAATTTGCCGGTCGTACGGACGATTATGTGGATTATATGATCGAGGAAGTTCTTCCTGCCATACGAGCCGAACATACGGTTACGTTTTGTGATGTGTTTTGTGAGAAAGGCGTTTTCTCGTTAGAACAGAGTGAGCGCTTGCTTCGTGCCGCCCGTCATCATCGTTTTAAATTGAAGATGCATGCGGATGAGATCGTTCCTTTCGGAGGGGCGGAACTGGCGGCCTCCTTGAAGTGTGTAAGTGCTGATCATTTGTTACATATATCGGACACAGGCATCAAACGTCTGGCAAGAGCGGGTGTCGTGGCTACCTTACTTCCGCTGACTGCCTTTTCCTTGAATGAGCCGTATGCGCCTGCAAGGAAGATGATAGATGCCGGTTGCGCGGTGGCTTTAGCTTCTGATCTAAATCCGGGAAGTTGTTTCTCCGCCTCGATCCCGATGATGATAGCCTTGGCCTGTATCTATATGAAGATGACCCCTGAAGAAGCGGTAACGGCATTGACCATTAATGGAGCCGCAGCTGTGGGACGTGCCTCCGAGATTGGAAGTATCAGCGTGGGAAAACGTGCGGACGTGATCTTGCTGAAATACCCGTCTTATAAGTTCCTACCTTATCATGTGGGAATGAATCTCGTGGATACCGTAATTAAGGACGGGGAACTTTATATGATGTAAGATAAGAATTGTTGAATCATTTAAATCAAAATACTATGTTAGCAGACTTGACAATTAAAGATTTTTTGGCGGAAACGGCGGGTAGTGCTCCCGTTCCCGGTGGTGGAAGTATATCTGCCTTGAATGGTGCTATAGCGGCAGCTTTGACAGAGATGGTGGCCCATCTGACTGTTGGCAAAAAGAAATATGCGGAAGTGGAAGGACAAATGAAGACGATCGCTACCGAGGCGGCTATGATCCGTGAACGTCTTACTGAATATATCGATAAGGACAGCGAGGCTTATGATCGTGTATTCTCCGCTTTTAAGTTGCCGAAAGAAACGCCTGACGAACAGGTGATCCGTACGAATGCGATACAGAGCGCAACGAAGGAGGCGGCTATTGTTCCGATGAGGGTGGCGGAGGAGATCGGTTCCGTAATGGAGACGATTATCTATGTGGCTCACAAAGGTAATCAGAATGCCGTCACGGATGCTTGCGTGGCGATGATGGCTGCCCGTACTTGTGTATTGGGGGCTTTATTGAATGTCCGAATTAACTTAACGTCCATCCAAGACGAGGTGTTCGTCGGAAAGATGCGGAAGAAAGCGGATGAACTGGAGGCGAACGCTATCCGTGTAGAGCAAAAGTTATTGGATTGGGTGAAGACTAAATTATAGCATATGAGCAATGTCTATTATGTGGGTTCCGAGCCTCTCTCTTTTGAGGGAATCGAACGGATACTTACTCAAAATATGAAGTTGGAGCTTTCACCCGAGGTGAAGGAGCGCATCCAGCGTTGCCGGGATTACTTGGATCATAAGATCGAGCAGCAGGAGGGGCCTTTGTATGGGATTACTACCGGTTTCGGGTCCTTATGTAATAAGAATATCTCTCCGGACGAATTGAGCACCTTGCAAGAGAACTTGGTGAAAAGTCATGCCTGTAGCGTAGGGGATGAGGTAAGTCCGGTGATCGTTCGTTTGATGATGTTATTGAAAGCGCATGCCCTTTCGTTGGGGCATAGTGGCGTACAGGTGATCACCGTACAACGTATTCTGGATTTTTTCAATAATGACGTGCTTCCGATCGTGTATGATCGTGGCTCTTTAGGCGCTTCCGGTGATTTGGCGCCTCTGGCGAATTTGTTCCTGCCTCTGATCGGCGTGGGTGACGTTTATTATAAGGGCCGCAAACGGGAAGCGATCAGCGTATTGGATGAGTTCGCTTGGAAGCCTGTGAAGCTGAAAAGCAAGGAGGGGTTAGCTTTATTGAACGGTACGCAATTTATGAGCGCCAATGGCGTATTCGCCTTGATGCGTGCGTTTAGCCTGTCCAAGAAAGCGGATCTGATCGCCGCTTTATCCTTGGAGGCTTTCGATGGGCGTATCGATCCTTTCATGGATTGTATCCAGCAGATGCGTCCGCATCCCGGACAAATCGAGACCGGGGCCGCTTTTCGACGGCTATTGGAGGGAAGTGAGTTAATCGCCCGGAAAAAGGAACATGTTCAGGACCCGTATTCATTCCGTTGTATCCCTCAAGTGCATGGGGCTACGAAAGACGCTATCAATTATGTGGCGAATGTCCTGCTTACCGAAGTAAATTCCGTGACGGATAACCCGACGATCTTCCCGGAGGAGGATAAGATTATTTCCGGCGGTAATTTCCACGGTCAGCCCTTGGCGATTTCTTATGATTTCTTGGCGATTGCCTTGGCTGAGTTAGGAAATATATCGGAACGTCGTGTCGCTCAATTGATCATGGGTTTGCGGGGATTGCCTGAGTTCTTGGTCGCTAATCCCGGCCTGAACTCCGGTTTCATGATCCCTCAATATGCGGCCGCCAGTATGGTAAGCCAGAATAAGATGTATTGCTATGCGGCGAGCAGCGATTCTATCGTGTCCAGTAATGGGCAAGAGGATCATGTGAGTATGGGAGCGAATGCGGCGACGAAGTTGTTTAAGATCATGGACAATTTGGATCATATCTTGGCGATCGAGTTGATGAATGCGGCACAAGGAATTGAGTTCCGTCGTCCGGCTAGGACTTCTCCGGTATTAGAGAAGTTCTTGAAGGATTACCGGAAAGAGGTGCCATTTATCGATGAGGATATTATTATGTACACGGAAATACATCGTACGGTGGCGTTTATCCGTAGGAAAGACTTTGTATATTAATGAATATCGTTAATAGAGGTTAGAAATCCAGCTGAATTTCCTATTCGGCTGGATTATTTTGTATTTTCGCCGTCAATCTAAACACAATCGATCTACTTTATGCAAAATGTAACAAATCCTACCGTGAAAACACACGTAGTTTGGCTGGATGTCGTACGCTTGATAGCCATGTTTACTGTTGTTTGCTGTCATTGTACAGACCCGTTTAATTTCTATCCCGGAGATTCTCCGATTATTGGAGATATTAAGTTTTGGGGAGCTGCCTATGGGGCTTTTCTTCGTCCTTGTGTACCTCTGTTCGTTATGATTACGGGAGCCTTGTTGCTACCGGTCCGGGAAGAGACTTCTATCTTCTATAAGAAAAGGATCTTGCGGGTGTTCTGGCCTTTCTTGATTTGGTCTGTTATCTATAATTTATTCCCTTGGTTTACGGGACTGCTTGGTTTGAGGCCGGAACTTATTCTTGATTTCTTCCCTTATTCGGGAGAAGAGGTGACTCGTCAATCGTTGAGTGTGTCTTTAGGCTATATCGCCCAGATACCGTTCAATTTCTCATTGTTGGATGTACATATGTGGTATATCTATTTACTGATAGGTTTATATCTTTATTTGCCGATCTTCTCCGCTTGGGTCGAGAAAGTTTCGGATAAGGCGAAATTATGGTTTCTGGCAGGTTGGGGAGTGACTTTGTTTATTCCTTATTATCGGGAATTCGTATCTCCTTACATTTGGGGTGGATGCTCATGGAATGAATTCAGTATGCTTTATTATTTCGCCGGGTTTAACGGTTACTTGCTATTGGGGCATTATCTGCGGAATCATGATTGGTCGTTAGGAAAGATCGTTGGGATAGGCATTCCTATGTTTGTCGTAGGCTATGCCATTACTTTCTTCGGTTTCCGCTATACGACCGCTTTGCCTGCTTACACGGAGGAACAGTTAGAGTTATTCTTCTATTATTGTTCTCCCAATGTGGTGATGATGACGATTCCTATCTTCTTGCTGGCGAAGAAGGTAAATGTTAAGTCGGATACGATTAAGCGAATGTTGGCGAACTTAACCATATGCGGTTTCGGTATCTATATGGTACATTATTTCTTTACGGGACCCAGCGTGCTGTTGGCGAGAGCCTTGAATATCCCTTTGGGTTTACAGATTCCTGCCGCTTCTGTGGTAGCATTCGCTGTATCTTGGCTGATTGTGTTGGGTATCAGAAAGATTTGCGGTAAGAAAGCCAAGTATATTGTGGGCTGAATTTATACGTACGTTCGCATAAGCTGATACGTATATAGGCGTAGGCCCATGCGAGCGTACGTGTAGGACGATACGTATATACGTGCGAGGCCACACGTATATACGTATAAATCATCTTTATTTCTTGGTTACAATCACTCGCTCTGTCGGAGCCAGATGCTCGTTGCGATAGTCTATCTGCTTGACTACATTCTCGGCCAATTCTTGGAATGCCTTACCTGTGATTGAGTCCGGGTTCAACGCTACCGGCTTTCCTTGATCTCCTCCTTCGCAGATACTTTGTACGATAGGAATCTGTCCCAGTAACGGCACGTTCAGTTCTTCAGCTAGGCGTTTACAACCTTCCTTTCCGAATATATAATATTTGTTTTCCGGTAATTCCGCTGGGGTAAACCAAGCCATATTCTCGATTAACCCTAAAACAGGGACATTAACCTTGTCTCCGGTGAACATGCTGATACCCTTACGAGCGTCCGCTAAAGCAACCTCTTGCGGCGTACTTACCACCACGGCTCCGGTTATCGCTAGTGTTTGTACCATTGTCAAATGGATATCACTCGTTCCGGGAGGTAAATCGATTAAGAAATAATCAAGCTCACCCCAGTTGGCGTCGCCGATCAATTGCTTCAATGCGTTGCTAGCCATTGCTCCACGCCATAGGACTGCGTCGTTTTTATTAACGAAGAAGCCGATGGATAACATCTTGACACCATAATTTTCGGCCGGCTTGATCAGTTCCCTGCCCTCTACCTCTTCCATATAAGGGCGAGCCTCTTCTAGGTTGAACATCTTGGGTTGGGACGGCCCGAATATATCGGCATCCAGCAACCCTACCTTATATCCTTGTAAAGCCAGTGCGACAGCCAGATTAGCGGCAACGGTACTTTTACCAACTCCTCCTTTACCGGAAGATACGGCGATAATATTTTTTACTTGCGGTAATAATTTATCCGGTTCCGGGCGAGCTAACTGACGGGCTTTTACCGTGATGTTCCCCTTGATATTCACCTCCGGGCTTACATAGGTTAAGATAGCTGTCTCTGCGGCTTTTACTACGGAGCGGATAAACGGATCATTCGGCTTCTCGAATAATAACGAGAAGGTGACATTCATACCATCGATACGAATGTTGTCTTCTACGAGGCCCATGGAAACGATGTCCTTTCCCGTACCCGGGTAACGAACGTTCTTCAACGCCTCAATAATCAGATTCGGATAGATTGTCATATCTGTTGATTTTTTTAAGTCATTCTTTTATTTACCAGAAGCCAAAGCGCTTCGTTTACTGCGATTAAAGCTACGATAAGGATCTAACTCTATTTCTACGTCAGGTTCCACCAATCGCTCTCTTTCCTCACAAACAAATTTGATGTATTTGATGTTTAAGCCACGATCTAGCCATTGTTGCTCGTAATAGGTCTTGATGGATAAGATCTCATCCGCCAGATTGGAATGATATAGGTCGTCTGTACTGAACAATACGGGATAATGGTTCGTTTTTACCATCTCGCACGTATAGGTATACATGAAGTTACTGTCCGTTTTTAAATGGATAATACCATCTCCGGAAAGGATTTCCCGATACATTTTCATAAAACGGGTTCCGGTCAGACGCTTGTTGACCTTTTTCATTTGAGGGTCTGGAAATGTGATCCAGATCTCGGCTACTTCGCCTGGAGCGAAGAAATAGGAAATCAATTCGATACTCGTACGTAGGAAAGCCACGTTCTTCATCCCGGTTTCCAGCGATTCTTTCGCGCCGGTCCACATACGTGCTCCCTTGATATCGACACCAATAAAATTCTTATTTGGGAAAAGCTTTCCCAAACCTACGGTATATTCTCCTTTTCCACATCCCAATTCCAAAACAATAGGATGGTCGTTCTTGAAAAAACGTTCATGCCACTGTCCTTTCATGTCAAACCCTTTTTCTTGTAGGGCGGCGAAAGGGTATTGGAATACGTGCGGATAGCCCGCCATATCGTCAAACTTAGCTAATTTATTCTTTCCCATGTCGCGAAGATAATACTTAAAAAAATGCTTTTTACGTTTTTTCTACTGTTTTAGATAGGGGTTTTTATACGTTGGCGAGTCTTTTGAACATATAGGCTGTCAGAAGTTTTATTTGAAAGTGGAGTTGTAACGAATCAAAAAGGATATGTTGAGAGAATTTTTTAGACGCCCGATATTTAAGAATCCGAGGTTTGTCGGATTTGTTTGGTTTGCGACGGCCCTTGTCGCTTGCTTATTGAAATTACCCGTGGGTAGGACTTATAATAACTTTATGATTTATAGGGCTTCCTTTTTCCATGCGTTAGAGTTGAAAGACCTTTATATATATTATCCGAATGAATACCACGACCGGTTTTTATACGGGATCCCTTTTACGGCTATAATAGCGCCTTTCTCCCTCTTCTCTCCTTATATCGGGATGTTGCTATGGTGTCTCGCGAATAGCTTGCTGCTTTATATGGCTATCCGTAAACTCGGATTGGCGGATTGGAAACAGGCGTTTGTCATTTGGGTATGCTTGAATGAGTTGTTTACGTGTGTTCTTATGCAGCAATTTAACATAGCCATAGCCGGCATGATTTTATTCTCGTTTATTTTTATTGAGCGGAAACAGGAGTTTTGGGCGGCGCTAATGATCGTCTTGGGTACGATGACTAAGATTTATGGCATTGTCGGTCTTGCTTTCCTGTTATTCTCAAAACGCCGGATCGCCTTTTTGAAAGGACTTATTTTCTGGGGCATAGTCTTGTATGTTCTTCCGATGTTATATACGTCTCCTCAATATGTGGCAAGTCAATACGTGAAATGGTATGAGGTACTTCTCGATAAGAATGTAGAGAATTTATTTACTCCTTATACAAATATCTCTTTGTTGGGGATGGTTCGTAAGATTTCGGGAGTCAATACGTATAGTGATCTCTGGTTGGTTATCCCCGGGCTACTTTTACTTATTGCTCCTTATTTTAGGATAAATCAATATGATAACAGGCGGTTCCGCATGCATTTTCTTTGCTCTACTCTTTTGTTCATGGTCCTTTTTAGCTCCGGAACAGAGAATAGCGGATATTTGGGAGCCATGATAGCCGTCTGCCTTTGGTATATAGGTACGCCTACCCGTAAGACGACTCCTGGCTTGAATACGGTACTATTCGTTTTCTGTTTTATTCTGACATCCCTTTCCCCTACAGATATATTTCCCTGTTATATCCGGAAAATGTATGTTATTCCTTATGCGTTGAAAGCACTTCCTTGTGTGTTGATCTGGTTTAAGATCGTATGGGAGCAATTGACATTGGATTTTTCAGAGCCGCTTCATCGGCCGAAGACTCTCCCGGGTAAAGAGGAGGCGATCGACCTTATCTTGCCTTGTTATAACCCACAAGAAGGCTGGGAACGTCTGATGATCGAGAAACATGCGGAATTGGTAAAGATGCTTAAAGGCCGCTCATTCCGTTTTATCGTCGTGAATGACGCTTCGAAGAGAGGATTTACGAAGGATGCGGTGGGACGTCTTCTGGAGGCTCTCCCTGATACGATGATCGTAAGTTATGATACGAATAAGGGAAAAGGAGCCGCTGTTAGGGCTGGCTTGTCTCATTCCACCTCATCTATTACTTTATATACGGACTATGATTTCCCGTATGAGACGGATTCTATCTGCCGGATGGTAGAATGGTTGGAATCGGGATATGATGTCGTTATCGCCGTGCGGAATCATACTTATTATACCCATTTAAGTACTCGAAGAAAGATTATGAGTTATGCTTCCCGTATATTGAATTTTACGCTTCTAGGATTAACGCATACGGATGCTCAAGGAGGTTTGAAAGGTTTTAACCAGCGGGGAAAATCGTTCTTGGCCTCAACTCAGGTGAATCGCTTTTTATTTGATACGGAGTTTATTTATAAGGCTTCGCAGGAGTCGGATGTACTTATTAAAGACATGCCTGCTGATTTGCGGGATAACGTTCATCTTCCCAATATGCGTCGTGGAGTCCTTGCGGAAGAATTAAAGAACTTATTTTTAATCGCTTGGAGAGGGTAGGAGGATTACAGGGTTGTTAATAACCCTGTTGAAAACCCTGTGAATAACGGAAAAAGAACAAAAGAAAAAAGAGATACCTATTAATAGGTATCTCTCTTTTTGCTCTTCCTCTTGGACTTGAACCAAGGACCCTCTGATTAACAGTCAGATGCTCTAACCAACTGAGCTAAGGAAGAATCAGTTTTTAACTTTTTAATCTCTATATGAAAACTCTTTTCGCTCTTCTTCTTGGACTTGAACCAAGGACCCTCTGATTAACAGTCAGATGCTCTAACCAACTGAGCTAAAGAAGAATGTTTTTCAGTCTTTCCCGATGTCTTTTCGCTCTTCCTCTTGGACTTGAACCAAGGACCCTCTGATTAACAGTCAGATGCTCTAACCAACTGAGCTAAGGAAGAATTTTTCGCTCTTTCAAAGGTTATTCCGTAACCCCTTTCTGAAATTGCACTGCAAAAGTACGGGGTATTTTCGAAATATGCAATATCTTTGCGAAAAAAATTACGAAAAAATGAATACAATAGGTTTAGGAAACGCTTTGGTTGACGTTTTATTGAGGCTTGAAAATGATGATGTCCTATCGGAAATCGGTATACAGAAAGGAGCTATGGATATGATTAACAGGGAACAAATGATCGCTATCCGTACAACTTTAGCTGGCTTGCCACGTACGCAAACCCCGGGAGGATCTGTCTGCAACACGATGCGTTCGATGTCTTCTTTAGGGGCGAATTCCGGTTTTATCGGTAAGATCGGGGATGATTCGATCGGCGGATTTTATGAGGATGCGTTGGAAAAAGCGGGTGTCACTTCCTATTTTATCAAGACGGATGGACTTACAGGTAGCTGTACGGTGATGATTTCTCCGGATGGGGAACGTACGATGGGAACTTTCCTTGGCCCGGCCCCGACAATAACCCCGGATGAGATCACCGAGGAGATGCTAAGTAAATATCAATGTATTTATATAGAAGGTTACTTGCTCGTAAACGAGCCGTTGGTTCGTTCTACGATGGAGAAGGCTAAAAAGTTGGGCTTGAAAGTAGCGCTGGATTTGTCGAACTTCAATATCGTGAATGCTTTTAAAGGAATGCTGGAGGATATCATTCCTAAATATGTGGATATTTTGTTCTCTAATGAGAGTGAGGCTGAGGCTTTTACCGGGCAAAAGGCTGCTGAGGCCGTACATACCTTGTCTGACTTGGTAGAGGTCTCATTGGTCACTTTAGGAAAGGAAGGTGCCTTGATCGGTAGTCATGGTCAATTTTATTCTGTCCCGGCTGAGGGGGGTAAGCCTGTTGATACGACTGGAGCCGGTGATAACTTCGCTGCCGGATTCTTATACGGTCAATCCATAGGAGCGTCTTTGGTACAATCCGCACGCATCGGATCGATGCTGGCGGGCTATGTGATCGACGTGGTTGGCCCGGAGATTCCGTATGATAAATGGGAACAAATAAAGTTAAAAGTAAAAGGGATATTGGCTTAAGCGGCATATTATTCCTTACATTTATGCCGTTAATTAACTAAATATTGTATGTACAGATTGGTTCAACGAAGAGGAATTATAGGTTTATTTTGCTTGCTGTTCGTCGCAAGTAGCGTAGTGCCGGGATGGGCGCAAAAAGATAACCGCTTTGAGGTGAGTAAGAACCTAGACATTTTCAATTCTTTATTGAAAGAAGTAGAGATGTTCTACGTGGATTCAGTGGATGTGGATAAAACCGTTCAGCGGGGAATCGAGGCAATGTTGGCTGGTTTAGATCCTTATACGGAATACTATCCTGAGCAAAAAACGGAGGAATTGAGTCTGATGACGACCGGCGAATACGGAGGTATCGGTTCCTTGATCCGTCAGCGTAACAACGAGGGAGGCGTGATGATTGCCGAGCCTACCGAGGGAATGCCGGCCGATTTAGCGGGTCTGAAGCCGGGCGATCTGATCTTGGCGATCGATACGATCGATGTTTCCAAGGCGACAAACTCCCGGGTCAGCGAGTTGTTGAAAGGTGTTCCGAATACGAAGATGGTTTTGACGATCCAACGTCCGGGCGAGAAGAAACCCCGGAAGTTCGAGATTACCCGTAAGCAGATCACGACACCTCAAGTTACTTACTACGGGGTTAAGAATGACAGTATCGGTTATATTTATCTAAAGGCATTTACTATCAAGAGTGCTCAAGAGGTGAAAGAGGCGTTCTTGGACTTAAAGAAAAATCATAATATCAAGTCTTTGGTACTGGATTTGCGCGGTAACGGCGGCGGCGTGCTGGAAGGTGCCGTACAAATCGTAGGTATGTTCGTACCGAAAGGCAGCGAGGTGCTTTCAACGAAAGGAAAGATCAAGCAATGGGATCGTACGTACCGAACCTCTACGGAGCCTTTGGATACGGTAATGCCGTTGGCTATATTGATCAATGGAGGTACGGCTTCCGCCGCTGAGATCGTATCGGGATCTTTGCAGGATATGGATCGTGCCGTGTTGGTGGGACAACGTTCGTTTGGTAAGGGGTTGGTGCAAGCTCCTCGTGACCTGCCTTATAATGGAAAAGTGAAAATCACGATGAGTAAATACTATATCCCGAGTGGCCGTTGCATCCAGCAAATCGATTATTCGCACCGGAAAGAGGATGGTAGCGTGGCTGCTATTCCGGATAGCTTGACTTCCGTATTCTATACGTCCAAGAAGCGTCCGGTTCGTGATGGTGGTGGCGTACGTCCGGAGTTTGAGGTGAAGGAGCCGAAAGTGCCTACCATGATGTATTATTTGGCGGCGGATACGGTCTTGTTCGACTTCGTTACGGATTGGGCACAAAAGCATAAGACAATCGCTCCTATCGAGGAATTTACGGTTTCCGATGAGGATTTCGAAGCTTTGAAGCAATACGCCAAGTCCAAGAATTTCACGTATGACCGCCAAAGCGAGAAAGTATTGAGGAACTTAAAAGAAGTGGCTGAGTTCGAGGGGTATCTGGAGGAGGATTCTACTGCGTTCAAGGAATTAGAGGCTAAGCTGACTCCGAATCTGGAAAAAGATTTCGATCGTTTCAAGGATGAGGTGAAACGAGTAATGGCCGCCGAGATCGTAAAACGTTATTATTACCAACGAGGAGAGTTGCAAGAAAGCTTGAAAGATGATCTTGTATTGGAGAAAGCGTTGGAGGTATTGGGCGATCCGGATTTATACAGGCGTACATTGAGCGTGCCGGTTGAGTTGGAAGCGGCCACCAAGGGTACCGAATAGGCGGGTTTCTGCCGATGCCCATTCAAAGGGCCTTACAATGCCCATTCAAGCGAGCTTACGATGCCCATTGTCAGCTCCCTTGAATGGGCATCGTGCTTTTCCCTCTTTCGCCAGTCTGTTTGGGGGCTTTGAAGCGGATATGCAATACGACCAATTCCGAGACGGTTCCCACCCGATAAGGAGGTCCTGCTATACCAATGCCGGAAGATACATAGAATTGCGTAGGTCCTTTCTTATAATATCCGTACGGGCATTCATACACAAGCTTCATCAGTAGGGGATAAGGCCATAACTGCCCGTTATGCGTATGTCCGTGCAGTCCCAAATCCACCCCATTCATATTCATCTCGGCGAACGACCAAGGTTGATGATCCAAAACGATAATCGGTTTGCCGGTATCCACCCCTTCCATTAACGAATGAAGCGATTTTCGTTTCTTATGGATGAAATCATCCCTCCCTATCAAATAAAAAGTTGAGTCCGGTTGGACCACCGAGTCTATTAGTAGCGTACCTCCGGTCTTTTGCAGCCAACGATATTTCGCGTTCCGGTTTGCCCGGTATTCATGATTCCCGTAAATGATATATACTCCCAACGGAGCTTTTAATTGTTTTAAATCATCCTCTATGTGGGCGTTTTCCGCGAACCGGGATTCATAATCCATAATATCCCCCGCTAATACCACCATATCCGGATGCTGTGCGTTGCTGAGCGCCACATATTTTTGTACCAAGTCCTTCCCGATAACCTCTCCGATATGTAAGTCGCTCATCATGACAATAGTCAGGCTATCCCGATCCCCTGCGGCTTTGGGCAACGTGATATATACGTTCTTAACAATCGGATTCATTACCGTATGGTATGCGTGAATCATTAAACCGGTAACACCGAATACGATAAGAAAAAACAGGGTTAGCTTGGTTTGCTGCCAATGCCCTTTCATCCATTTGGGGAACCATGGCTTGATACGTTGGGAGAGCCTGATCAACTCAAGTACCAAGAGAGATAAAGTGATATAAATGGACGCTATATACCAAGTGTTACAGATGTATTGGATCGTGATTATCACGTTATCAGGTAGTTCATTCCTAAAAATAAATCCGAAAAAATAAAGCGATAGTTCGAGTACGAAAAACAAGATAAAAGGAATCCGGCAACTTTTCTTAGGAGGAAGCGCTTGATATCCTCTCCAGAAAATATACGGATTTAGTAATAGCTGCGCTACGATCGATTGAATAAATACTTTCATCTTTACTCTTTGAATGTAATATTGAACACCACCATCTCGCTGTCCGTCCCGATACGGAAAGGCGGTCCCCACAAAGATAAGCCGGATGAGACATAAATCGTACTATTTCCGATTTTTTTAATCCCGTAACTTAATTCGAACAGATGATCCACGATCCAGTTCATCGGCCATACTTGTCCTCGATGTGTATGTCCGCTAAACTGTAAGTCTACGCCAGCCTCTTCCGTTTTTTCTAAATCGTAGGGTTGATGGTCTAGTAAGATAACAGGTTTGCTTTTATCAAGGTTCGCAGTAAGCTGACCTAAAGTTTTCCGTCCTTTGTTATGCCGGTCGTCCCGTCCTATGAGTTGGATCTGATTGGGCAAGATAGCCACGGAATCCCTTAAAAGTACGATGGGCGTCTGCGCTATAAATTTCTCGCTCTCCTCTATGCCACTGATATACTCATGGTTACCCGGTACCATATAAACGCCTAATGGGGCGTAGATCTTGGACAGTTCCTCTTCCATATGCTCGTATCGCAGAGGTGCGACACTGTTGTCTATCAAGTCTCCACCGATAAGAACGATGTCCGGGCGTTGGGCGTTTATCATATCCACATATCCGGCAAGCATCGTCTTGTTGGTAGCGTATCCTAAGTGTATGTCGCTAATGGCTACGACCTTCAGCGACTGTCCATCGGTATCGGCCGGTTTGTTGATAACCATGTTGATAACTCGTGTATCAGGATGTTGGTAATTATAGTTTCCATATCCTAATAAGCTGAGTGTTAAGAATAAGGATAAATAGAATGAGTATTTGAAACGTAGGTGGAAAAGTCGTAAGATATCAAATACCAACAGAGCTAATACCATGTATAAAGTGAACACGAGCCATCCTGTTCCTACTTGGGAAACTGTTTGAGCGAAAGAAGCCGGCATATCTAGGTTCCTGAATAGAAAACTACTGAAGAATGATAAAGCTCCTCCCCAAAAAACAATGGATAACAATACTTTAACTCCGGTAGACTGGCTTTTCAAAGCCTGTTTTCCCTTTAGATAAATATAAATATTCCCTGCAAGATACAGGATTGGAAGTATGATAAAGAACGTCCACATCTCAATTAATTTTCCGCGAAGATAATGAAAACTCTTTAGGTAGCAAACGCTGCACGCTACGTCCCTATAGGATCGATATAAATTCCAAACAATAAGTTTGGTAATGAAAAGAATTATATAATATGCTGATTATTAGTATGTTAAAAACAGGATGATCTTTTACTCAAAACATGTACGTGTTTTAGGGAAAAGTCGTAGGTGTTTTTCAAAAAAGTCGTACGTGTTTTTCCCGAATCATGCGATAGGGAACAAGGGCGTATCTAGAAATCTACAATAAGCCCCCCTTAATTACGATGAGGAGAGTTGGTCTTTTTTTGATAATATATATCCAACTCCTTTTACGGCATCTATTGAAAGTGTGGTATCTTTTTCCAATAATTTGCGCAAACGCGAGATGCTGTTGTTTAGGCTATCATGAACTTCTTGCCCATCCCATATTTCATGAAAAAGCTTTTCTCTGCTTACTGGCTGATTTAATTGCTCGGATAACAGATAGAATAACTTGAAATCTTTAGGACTTAATGTTTTTGACTGTTCTTGTTTATAGAATAATTTATGAGTGGAGAGTTCCAGTTGGTAATCTCCAATAGATATACTATTTGATATCGGACTGCCCTTTTTACAAAACCTTTGGATTAGGAAATCTATTTCTTGTATATCATACGGTTTTTTGGTGTAATGATTAGCTCCGGCTTCATAGCAGCGTGTTATTTCCTCCCCTTCGTTGTGGGAAGAGGCTATCAGTACAGGCAATGAAGGATGCTTTGAACGAATAAAAGGCAAATAATCCAATGCGTTTTGATTGCCAACTTCCAGATCGAGAAGCAGGATATTAGGGCAGTCTTTTTCTATCATGTCTTGAATACCGCTTAACGTGTTGGCGTAGCAAACCTCGTATCCTTTACTTTGCAAGGCCAATACGATGATTAATCCAAGGTTTGGGTCATCTTCAATAAAGATCACTTTCTGTTTATCTTCCATATAGTGTTATGAGTTTTCGGCTGGTAAGTTAATGAAAAATGTTGAACCGACACCCTCCTCACTCTGAAAAGTTAGGGAGCCGCCCATTTCTTTAGCCATTAGCATTACGCTACTCAAACCTAATCCATATCCCGGTTGCGCTGGCTTGTCGGCTTGTTTCACCCGGAAGAATTGTTGTCCGAGTTTTTTCTGGGCTTTCTTGGGGATTCCCCAACCGGTGTCTTTTATGGCTATTCGGTAATGGTTGTTTTTCATAGTCAACGTTACGGTGATTCGTACATCGTCATTCGAATATTTCAATGCGTTCTCTAGCAAATTCCGGAGGCAACGTTCCAGACGAACGGTATCAGCTTCGATCATGTCGGGGAAATCCTCGCTTTTCTCAAGCTTGAACAAGGGGATCTTGTTAGGATAGAGCCTTGCTATCGCTTGGTAGGTTTGCTCAATAAATGATCTAATATCTATAGGCGACTTTCGTGCGCTCTCTTTTCCATCCGCTGTTTTCAATAGTGACAGCATGGACTCGATGATCTCTATCAACTGTTTTATCTGAGTTTTTCCGGTATTTAATATATTCACTTTCATCGGTTCATTCTCTAGGCTAGCGATAAGATCCATAGAGGCATACGCCGTGTTCAGCGGGGATTTCAAGTCGTGGATAGCGCTATGTACGGCTATTTCACGGTCTCGGAGTTGGGCGTGGGCTTTACGTATTGTTCTTAATAAATAATATAGGCAACTCGCCGAGGTAAGGATGATTAGACAAGATACGATAAAAGCCAAGAGCTTTCGTTGGACAATGTCAGAAAGAGGTAATTTAACGAAAGCCTGTACATATTGTAATCCCTGCGTTCCTATCGGGAGCTTTTCTGTTTGGAACTTATAAAATGAAAGGTTGAATTTTTTTCCTACCGTATTTACGGTTTGCCGGGTAGAGTCTGATATTTCTATATAAGATATTGCTTGTAAATTGTGATCAGTTAATGTTTTATTGAATAGGCTGTCTAATACATTTGGTTTTAAGGGTCTATTTGCATTACGTAGACCGTCTTGCATACGTTGCGCTAATAGGTCGGCATAGTTATCTTTTAGATTCCGATTTTTTATTTGTGGCCAGATTATGGTATCCCCTTTTAGCTTGGCTCGTTCCTCTGGTGTCATATCACTAGCTCTTCTTATGATTCTTTTGGGGTTGTTGGGGTCTTTCGGTTTGTTGCTAACCATTCGCTTGGACATTTCTTGCTTGATAGCCTCTTCGAATAGCTCTTCAAGGACTTCTTGCGTTTTATATTTTTCAGCGTTATATATATTGTATAGCCAATATCCTTGGGAGAGTATTAAGACTAGCAACATAATGGCCGCAATATATAAGGAGTGTTTCATGATAGATTCGTTATTTTGGATGTGAAGATAGTGAATAATCTTAAAAAAGATGCGTTTTTCTCGTTTTGTTAGCTTTTTGTTAGATGAAAATTAGGTGTTTGTTAGATAGAGTACGAAATTTTACTTATATTTTTGTAACAGACTAAAAAAGCATATAGACATGGAAATTGGTGATTTGTTGTCGAAGGAAGAACTTTCCGCTATAAAAGGTGGTGAATGGCATTATGATGAAGAGACTGACGAATGGTATTGGATTGAGGATGGACGGAAGGTTCTGTGTCCACAAGAAAATCCTAGACAGTCATAAGTAAAATAGTAAATGAAACGGTCATAGATTATGACCTATTATAAACTATAAATTTTAGATATTATGAATGATTTAATGAATTTGCCTAGCCTTATTTTAGAGAGGCTAGAGGAAAATGAACTTATTTTAGTTCGTGGAGGAGAGGATCCAGATGATAAGGCTCCGAATAATGGGGATGGAAGTTGTTCTGGTACTAACAATGGCTCAGGTAAGTGTGGAGGAGTCAATAATTCTTCAGGGAGGTGTGGCTAATTGATAGTTTTTTTAGTTTGATGCTTTCTTTGTAACAGGGAGAAGGCATCAGCTATTTCTATCGAGAAATTAATGAAAAATGAAATGAAGAAGATATATTATCAGGTTGTAGAGAACGTTTTGCCGCAGGTTTATTTACTTTATAATTCATTTAATAATAAATTTATATTATTAAATAATGTGAGATATGAAAAATATAAAAAAGAAAATATTTTAAAATTAGAGCAATCTGATCCTGTATTATATAAATCTTTGGTGGATAATCAATATATTGTTCCTGATGATTTTGATGAAAGAGAGATTGTCTTGTTTCGGAAAAAAAGGATGCAATTTGATGCCTCTATGTATCAAGTCATGGTGAATACAACATTGGATTGCAATTTAAACTGTTGGTACTGTTACGAGAATAGAATAGCGGGAAGTTTCTTGAAGAGTGAAGTAATAGAAGCTATAAAAAAGAATATAGAACAAGAATATATTAAAACATCTTATAGGATATTAAAATTATCATTCTTTGGGGGAGAGCCTTTTTTGTATTTCAGAGGGATAAAAGAAATTCTGGATTTTGCGAGAAACTTTTGCCAAGTTAATCAATTGGATCTAATTGCTGAATTTACAACAAATGCGATTTTGATAACAGAATCTATTATAGATTATTTAAAAAACTTTGAATGCCAATTCCAAATTACTTTGGATGGTGATAGAATACATCATAATCAAATAAAGAAAGATAAGGATAACCCGAATCAGGATACTTATGAGAAGACATTGAGAACTATTCGGCTTATTAATGATAAAATTCCCAATAGGTGGCTTGCGGTAAGAATAAACTTTGATAATAAGACATTAGAGAAAATAGATGAAATCATTGGTGATTTGGATTTTCTAGATCGTAAGTATTGTTTTGTCATTTTGAAAAAAGTGTGGCAACTAGAAAAAGATAAAGTTAATGTGCCGTTATTACATGCTTCGGTTCAAAAGTTTTTAGATAAGAAATTTTTATTGGATTATTATATTATGCCAAAAGGAGATGTTTGCTTTGCTGAACGGCATAGAGAAGTTTTGTTTAATTATGATGGTAAAGTTTTTAAGTGTTCTACGATTTCTTCTTTTGATGATAAAAATGCGTTAGGAGAATTTGATTTACAATCAGGACAGGTACATTGGAATGAGACAAAACTTTCTTATTGGTTGAAGGAGATGTTGCCTCAAAATTGTATAGATTGTAAATTACTGCCTGCCTGTTTGGGACCATGTAATAAACAAATAATGTTGCATCCGGGGGAAAATATATGTACATTTGACGCAATCAATATGACTTTGAAAGAATATCTGATGTATCTTTTCAAATGTCAATTATTAAAAGAAGAATTATACGCATAATACCATGAGAACTATCGCTTTCTGGCTTCTGTTCATCTCACAAGGCCTCTTCACATTGTCTGCCCAGTCTTACACCTTCTCAGGAATAATTACAAACGAGAAGCGGAAGATGATGGATGGGGTACAGGTGATATTGAGTGTGGAAGACTCGTTATCGGCCATGGCTTTAACTGATGAAAAAGGTCATTTTCGTATAGATGGATTGAAGGAGGGAGCGTATGAGCTACGTTTGTTTTTCTTGGGGTATAATGCGCAGGAGCAAATATTGCGAGTGGAAAACAGGGATGTTAGAAAAGACTTCTTGCTGACACCTGAGAAAACGGTCGTATTGGACGAAGTAATGGTGACGGGTAATCGGAATGATCAAGTGAATCGGACCGCTACGGGAGAGATCTTTTATCTGTCAGAGAAGGCTAAAAATATGAAAGACCCTTTCCGGGCCCTGCAAGAGATCCCACGCTTGTACTCGGATGTGGCTAACCGGAAGGTGCAGTTGGAGGATGGGGCGCAACCCTTGATATTGATAAACGGGAATCGTTATAACTCGGGAATCGCCACTCTTGATCCGAGAGAGATAGAATCCGTGGAGATAATCGATGTGGTGAAAGCCCGTTACTTAAAGGATGGTTACCAAAAGATATTGAATATAAAATTGAAAAAGAAGACACAACCTTTTATCTTCTTGGAAGGAGCCACGCGGCATGATGTCCCTTTCCGTAAGGGGCTTGGGGTAGGGTATTTTGAGGTTGGAAACTCTCGATACGCACTTTATGGAAGAGCTTCAGTGGACTATTTGTATGATGATCGCTCGGAACAGGAGCAACGGCAGCTAAATACGGGGTATAGTAAATGGACGAAGGGAGAGGAACGTTTGGATGGTACTAGCTATTTAGGTGAGTTGCAATTCCGTTGGATGTGTACAGACAAGGATTATATCGTAGCTCATATGTATGGTAATAAAAAAATCAATAAGAAGAAAGGTTGGGGTGATGGACTTTTAACGGATGGAATACCCCAAGAATTCGATTATTCTTCTTTTAATAAGGATCAATCGTATATTTTTACGGCTAGCTTGTTCCATAAGCATACGTTTGCGAAAAACCATATATTGGAAACGACCCTTGCTTTCAATAAGAATCATAACGAGAATGACGGAAATCGCTCGGAGTCATATCTGGATTGGTCTTATCTGAATACATATTTATATAAGAACGACCGGAATTCCGGTCGTTTTGATGTGGATTATAATGTGGATTTTGCAAATGGAGGTAGCTTGAATGTAGGGAATCAGACTCGTTTTACGAGTGATCGTATACGTCAAGTGAGTATAGGAATGCCTACTTTCCGGCACGAGAAATGGGAAGAGTATTTGTATGCGGACTATAGCCAGTCTATAAAGCGTTTTTCTTATATGCTTTCTGCTGGGCTGGAAGGAATTTGGCTGAAAGCGGGTGAGGCCTCTAATCATTACTTCAAGCCTCGCATTTCTTTAAGCGGTAATTATGATTTTAGCGATCATCTATCTACGAGATTGGGATACACGCTTACCAATACGGCTCCTACCGAGAGCGAATTGAATCCTTATAATATGTCTACGGATTCTTTAGTGAAGACACAAGGAAATCCTTATCTGCTTCCGAGCCAAAATCATAAATTGAACCTATCCTTGACATTTAACACGAAAGGATTTTATTTGACACCGAGCGTCTCTTATCGGATCAGTACGGACTTGGTGGAATCGTATGGATTCAGCGAAGAGGATATTTATATCAGTAGCTATAGGAATAGCGGGAAGTATAAGAATTTACGCATAGGGGGAAGTCTGTCTTATCGGATAGGCAATTTAGGGCGTATAGGTGTCAATGCGTATCATGTCGTGGATTATTATGAGAATGAAGATCCAAGGAAAGGGTTTAGTACCTCTTTGTATTTCAATGCGAATTATAAGAAGTGGTATTTGGGTGCTGATATATTATATAACAATTATACCTATACGCCAATCTCTCGTGTGAAGTATCATAGCCCTTCTTTTTCGATGGTACAGGTCTCTTATAATTTTACGGACTATTTCTATATTTCCGTGGCGATGGAGAATTGTTTGGTTACTTATCGTACCTCGATGGAATTACGTAGTGGTAGCTATGAGAACTACAGCGATCAACGAAAAATCAGTGCCTCTTTTCGGCCTTGGATCTTGCTTCGTTATACATTCCGTAAAAACAAGTCGAAAGCAATGAAAGAACGGAAAAATGTGTATAGTATAGAGGAAGGTATTAAATTATGAGCTTCCCCCATATCAAGCAACCCGACTCCATGGAATGCGGCGCCACCTGCCTCCGCATGATCGCCAAGTTCCATGGCAAGGAGTATTCCGCCGAGACGATGCAAAACCTTTGCGTCGTAACCCGGGAAGGAGTCTCCATGCTGGGTATCGCTGATGCCGCCGAGTATATAGGATTTCGTACGATATGTGGACGAATGACCTTGGGGAAGATGGTGGAGCAACGCCCCTTCCCTTGTATCCTCCATTGGAACCAAGATCATTTTGTCGTATTATATGACGTTAAAAAGAAACAGGATGGGAAATCTGTTTTTTATATAGCCGATCCCGGTAAGAATTTGTTGCGTATCGATGAGGAAGAGTTTCGTAATGCGTGGATCAGTACCCGTTCGAGAGGGGAGGAGAAAGGCATATTAATGGCCTTGCAGCCGACCCCCGCTTTTTATGAGCGGAAAGATGAACGTCATACGGGAAGGGATCCTTTTCATTTCCTTTGGGGGTATATGAAACCTTATAAACGTTTCTTTATCCAGTTGTTGCTGGGGCTTGCGCTGGGAAGCGTGTTGCAATTAATCTTTCCGTTTCTTACCCAAGCGATCGTGGATAAAGGTATAGCTACTAAGAATCTGAATCTGATCTATCTGATCTTGGCGGGACAATTAATGCTGGTCGTGAGCCGTGCCTCGGTGGACTTTATCCGTCGCTGGATATTACTACATATAAGCGCAAGGGTGAATATATCATTGTTATCCGATTTCTTGATCAAACTGATGTGTTTGCCCATGTCGTTTTTCGATACGAAAATGACGGGAGACTTGTTGCAGCGTATCCACGACCATGAACGGGTGGAGCGTTTTCTCACGGCGCAGACATTGACGGTGCTTTTCTCCGCTTTCAGCTTCGTGGTGTTCGGTGGGGTATTACTTTATTATAATCGATTGATATTCTTTATTTTCGTACTAGGTAGCGCTTTATATGCCGTATGGGTGACATTCTTCCTTAAAAAACGCCGTTTGCTGGACTATACTTATTTTGAGCAACGGGCCCGTAATCAATCGAAAACCATGCAGTTATTGAATGGCATGCAGGAGATCAAGCTCCAGCATTGTGAGCGCCGCCGCCGTTGGGAATGGGAGGATATACAAGCGGACTTGTTCCGGACGAACATCGAATCGATGCGGCTGCAACAGAGTCAGGAGGCCGGCAGTATCTTGATTAATGAGGTAAAGAATATCGTAATTACGGTGATTGCCGCTACGGATGTGATCGGGGGTAGCCTGTCGTTGGGTATGATGTTGGCTATACAGTATATTATCGGGCAGTTGAACGCTCCGGTGGAACAGTTCGTGCAGTTTCTTTATAGTTGGCAAGACGTGAAGATTAGTCTGGAACGGATGAGCGAAATCCATGATCGGGAAGAAGAGGAGACGCCGGAACGTATGATAACCGGTTTTAACGGAAGCGATAGGGACATTGAGATTCGTAACGTGACGTTTCAATATGAGGGCATCCATTCGCCGAAAGTCTTGGAGCGGATAAACCTTAAAATACCTCGAGGCAAGATTACGGCGATCGTAGGAACGAGTGGTAGCGGGAAAACAACCTTGATCAAGTTATTATTGGGCTACTATAATCCGGTAGAAGGTGATATCCGGGTGGGTGGAAATGATTTGCGATCTTTCAGCCTTTTATGGTGGCGTGACCAATGCGGTGCGGTGATGCAAGACGGTTATCTGTTCTCTGAATCGATCGCACGCAATATTGCCGTGGATGACGGTGAGATTGATAAATCTCGCTTATTATTGGCAGCTCGTATCGCCAATATAGAGGAATTTATCGAGCGCTTACCCTTAAAATATAATACGGTGATAGGTCCGGATGGTCAAGGCGTAAGCCAAGGCCAGCGTCAACGGATCTTAATTGCCCGGGCGGTTTATAAGAACCCTTCTTATCTCTTTTTCGATGAGGCGACGAATTCGTTGGATGCCAACAATGAACGTGCCATAGTGGAGAATCTGACGGACTTTTACCGGGGTAAGACGGTAATAATCGTCGCCCATCGATTAAGTACCGTACGCAATGCCGATCAAATAGTCGTTCTTGACAAAGGCCGTATCGTAGAGGTAGGCACCCACGACGTGCTGATCGATCGCAAAGGCGCTTATTATAATTTAGTGAAGAATCAATTAGAGTTGGGGAATTAAGGATATGTCGACATACAATGAGATGAAGAAAAAAGCAGAATCGGATCAAAACCGTATCGAGTTGCGTAGCGAGAAAGTCCGCAACATGATTGGCGAGATGCCTTCCTTCCTGATTCGTTGGGGGAATACGATCTTGGTGGTTATATTCGTGCTGCTGGCTTTGATTGCTTGGTTTGCATTTTTCAAGAAATGAATGTAGGAATATCTTCTGTTTTTCTTATCTTCGTATTCTAAAGTTTACATATATGGCACAAGATATACGTTGGTTACAGCGATTTTCTAATTATTGTAAGGCTTTGGCTAAATTGGGTCAAGCGGTGGACATTGTATCTTGGCGGTTGGAATTAGCGGACGAGATTGATGAACTTTTGCAAGAAGGATTAATCCAGCGTTTTGAATATACCCGTGAATTAGTCTGGAAGGTGATGAAAGATTATGCGGAATATCAAGGTTATACGGATATTCGAGGTTCACGTGATGCTATACGTAAGGCTTTACAAATGCTTATAGAAGATAAACGATGGATGGAGACAATTGAGGATCGTAATTTGACTTCTCATAATTATGATGACGATGTGGCTTCTGAAATTTATGAGAATATCGTACTGGTTTATTATCCACTATTTTGCCGGTTTGAAGAGAGGATGTTATGTATATCGGAAAATGAGACTAGATGAAGCTGTAAATGAAATATGGATTGAGTGACATAGAATTGAATAAGTTGCGTGAGTTTTACGCTCGATACGAGGATATTGAGGAAGTAATACTTTACGGTTCGCGAGCTAAGGGAAACCATAAACCTTTTTCGGACGTGGATATATCTTTGGTGGGGGCAAACTTGACACGTAGTCGGTTAAATCAGATTGCGTTTGCGATTGATGATTTATTATTACCTTATCAGTTTGATCTCTCTATTTTTCATAAATTGACGAATATGGAATTGGTTGATCATATTCGGAGAGTCGGAATATCTATTTTTTGTAAAGATTGTTCTCAGCCTCCTGCGTGAGCGGTCTTGTAAGCCCACAAGATGATTCTCGGGGGCTTACGTGAGTGCTGACGTTATTTTGCGTATCCTACCGGATGATTGATCATCGGGATTTGGGAGTCGGATAGCTTCAACACTTTTTTCAAAGCATCAGCCTCCATGCTGCCGCGGGGAACCGTTACCAAGCCACATCCGGAGCAGAACAAGGCGATATTCTGAGAGACCAGCCCGGCATCTAAGGCTCCAAAGCGCTCACGTAATTGTGGTGTACCTACATTGCCGAATTTGGAAACATCAGAAACCATCAATAGACAAGCGGGAGCTGAGTTCACGGAGGTTTGCTTTCCTCCAATCAGTGGACGGTGATCGCCTTCCGCTACCGGGTTCAGTTGATGGGCTTTCGGATCATACAGATAAGCGCCCTCTTCCATCAATACGTAGACATCCACATCTTGCTTATTCAAGGCAGAAGCGGCGGTACGTTTCCCATCCTCCCGGTTGATACCGATAGCGGCCCACATCAAATCGGAAAGATCTTGTAGGCTGAGTTTCTTGTTGGCAAACTCGCGCTCGGAGTGACGGTCTGCCAAGGCTTTCATTACCGAAGCGCCCCGGGTCTTGTCGGGAGCATTCAACTTAATGGCTTTTAAACTCTGGGCTTGCAGACTCGTCAAACCCAACATCAAAGTGGCTAATACACAAAAGATAGTTCTCATGACATTGTATTTTAAAGAATTACGAATGCAAAAATAACAATATATTCGTTTTCTCAAAGATTCCTAGGATTATTGTGCAACCTGTTTTACTTGATGTCCGTCTATTATAAAAAAATACTCTTTTTTCAGACTTCTTTAGAAGAAAAAGGAAATATGAACATTATTAATGACTTTATTTGTACGATGAAATCGTAAATAGTGTAATTTGCAGTAAAATGTATTATTTTTATAGTGATAGATGAACGTATGAAAGAGAAATTGTTTGCCTTATTTTGGGTACTGTTCTTTGCGCTTCCTCTGTATGCGCAAGCGGACAAGACAGGTTCCTATTCAATTAAGGGACAGGTGTTAGACTCGCTGAGTAACGAGTCCGTACCCTATGCGACGTTGAGAATTGCTTTAGCGAAGACCCCCGATAAGCCGGTCAAGCTTTTAGCGTGTGATGTGGATGGTAAGTTTCAGGCACCATTGAGTAGCGCCGGTAAATACATCATCTCTATGCAATCGATAGGAAAAGCTCCTGCCGAGAAAACATTTACGATCTCGGATAAACAGAGGAACTTGGATTTGGGTAAGTTGTATATGCAGGAGGATAACCAGCGGCTGGGGGAAGTGACGGTTACGGCACAGAAACCTTTGGTGAAGGCTGAGATCGATAAACTTACCTATAGCTTGGAAGATGATCCGGAGGCACAGACAAACAATACATTGGAAATGCTGCGCAAGGTACCGATGGTAACCGTGGACGGAGATGACCAAATCCAATTGAAAGGCTCCACGAACTTTAAGATCTACATGAATGGCAAGCCTTCTAACCTGTTGAGTAACAATCCAGCTGAGGTATTGAAGAGTATGCCGGCCAATTCCGTGAAAAACATAGAGGTGATCACAGACCCGGGCGCTAAATATGACGCTGAGGGTATCGGTGGTATTATTAATATCATTACGACGAAAAACGCTCTACAAGGATATACTGGTACGGTTCGTGTGAACGGTAGTTCGTTGGGGCGTGTAGGCGGTGGCGGCTATATATCCCTTAAAGCAGGTAAGTTCGGGTTGACAGCGAATTATAATTACAATTATAATAGGGAGCCTTGGAATGAGTCTACCTCGATACGTGAGGATTTGGAAAATGACGAGCAACATTTCTTGACGCAAAATGGACGTAGGAAGAATAACGGACCCTTCCAGTTTGGTTCGCTGGAAGGTAGTTATGAGATCGACTCCTTGAACTTGCTGACCGTAGGGGCGAACTTATTCCATGGTAAGATGACGAACCGTTCGGAATACACGGTGAATATGCAGGATATCAATCGTAATCCGGTATACGATTATAATCGTAATTCGGACGCTACGGAAACGTTTGGTTCTACGGACGTGAGCGTGGATTACCAACACTCTACCCATAAAAAAGATGAGTTGCTGACGATCTCCTACCGTTTCAGCCATTCTCCCAATGATAACAAGGATTATACGGAATTAAAGAATGTCGTGAATTACAATCCTTGGCTCGGCTATCCGCAAAATAATATCAACAAGGCTTCTACGAACGAGCACACCGGGCAGGTGGATTATACGACCCCTACGTGGAAGGATCAGACCTTGGAGGTGGGCGCAAAATATATATTCCGCCAGAGCCGGAGTAATACGGATCGTACCGCTTTCAACGATTCGTTGAATATATGGGAGGACATAACTTCTAAAGATAGCCATTTCCGTCATACCCAACATATCTATTCCGCTTATCTGGGCTATTCGATGAAGTTTGATAAGTTTGGCGTGAAGGCGGGGGTACGTGCGGAAGGAACCGCTTTGGACGTGAAATATGAGATGGCTCCCGATATGAACTTTGATACCCATTATTTCGACGTGGTGCCAAACGCTACGGTCTCTTATCAATTGAGTATGGCGCAACAGCTTCGCTTGGGATATAATATGCGTATCCAGCGTCCGGGTATCTGGTATTTGAATCCTTATGTAAACAATGCGGACCCACAGAACATATCCTTCGGTAACCCGAATCTGGACTCGGAGAAAAGTAATAATATAAACTTGAACTATAGTATGTTCGCCCAGAAATTCAGCATTAACGCGAGCGCTACTTATACGTTCGTCAATAATTCGATCGAGCAATATACCTTTATCGATCCGGAGAATCCGGGTGTTTTCCAAACCACCTACGGTAATATCGGAAAGAAACAATCTACCGGCTTATTCGTATACGCAAATTGGAATCCGGTTCCTTTGTTCCGTATCTATATGAATGGTGGAATGGATTATACGGATTTGAAGAGCGAAAAGAATGATATGGCGAATAGTGGATTCAGCGGACGTATTTTCGCCGGTACGCAGTTTAATTTCCCGTTGGATTTCCGTGTGAACATACAGGGAGGATATTTCTCTCCTTGGATCCAGTTACAGGGGAAAGGCTCTCCATTCTATTTCACGGGAATCTCCGTGAACAAGGATTTCTTGAAGAAAAAGCTATCTGTCCAGTTGTCTTTCCAAAACCCCTTCTGGAAGCGAATGAAGATGGAAAATACTACTTCCGATGATACCTTCTTCCGTCGTGAGATCAATTACCGTACGATGAGAATGTTAATGGTTAGTGTATCTTATCGTTTTGGCACCTTGAAAGATGCCATCAAGAAAGTAAAAAGAGGTATCAGCAACGATGATATGAAGAGCGGCGGTTCCGGCGGCGGCGAGCAACAGATGTAAGAAATATAGCTTTGAACATGGAGCACACGCTCCGTGTGTTCCGTGTTCAATATAATAATTAAACCTTTTCTTTTGCCATCTTCTATATACTTTCTATCTTTACGATCTGAAAAACAGTTGGAGAATGAAGAATAGACTATTTGTTAACAATAATACTATTATACTATTCCTTTTTATTATAGGAAGTATCCTATTCATAGAGTTGAATTTTCGGTATTGGTATCGTTTTCTGGAGCAGTATATGATGTTTCAGACTACCGGTAGTTATTTCCAAGACCGATTGGCCGAACCGGGTGGATTGAATGAATATGTGACTGAGTTCTTATCGCTCGCGTTTATCCATCCTTATGGAGCTTCGGTAGTGATCGCTTTATTATTAGGACTGATCTCCGGCTGTTTTTTCCTTTACTTAAAAGCTTGTGGGGTGCGTGCCTCTATGTTGGCGGCTATTCTTCCCTCTTTTTTAATTTGGATCTATCCGCAGGAGTCAATCGCCTTGTTGACGATGCTCGCTTTCGTGCAGGTTCTTGCGTATTTGTATACTTCAATCAAGATTGATTGGCTTCGTTATCTCTTTGGCTTCTTGTTTTTGGGGGGCTCTTATTTTTTTGCGGCACCCGCTAATTTATTATTGGCCTTATTGATCGCGGTTTATGAGTGTTGTGCTAAAGAGGATAAGGCTCGTTTTGGAGTAGCCATTATCGCTATCGCTTGGGGAGGTTTGCTACCGTTGATCGCCATGCGTACGGTTTATATTCTTCCGATGCGGGAAGCGTTCTTCAGCAAACATCTATGCCATCCCGAATATCCGATACCTAATTCTTTAGGATATATCGGGCTTTCAGATCCTTTGATCGTTTTAATTCTTTATTATGTAAGGAACCGGGTTTTTATCCGTAAGGAATCTTGGAAGCGAATCGTTTCTTACGCTTTCCTTCTGATAGCGATGACTTATGGGATTCTCTATAAGAAAGACCCGATGGAGCAGGCCTATCGGTACGATTACTATGCACGGCAGGGAGAATGGCAAGAGATAGTCTCACATGCTCGTGCGCATTCGGTCCGGGATATGGATGCCCTGATTTATTTGAATCTGGCTTTATCACATACGGGACGATTTTCTGGCGATTTGATGCGTTTCCCTCAGATCGGGGTGGAGGGCTTTATCCCGCACGATCCGAAAAGCCGGATGGGATTGATCGAGGCGAGCGAGGTTGCTTGGCAAGTAGGGCAGGTAAACGCAGCGCAACGTTTCGCCTTTGTGGGTGTATTAAGCTCGCAACGTTGCGTGCAGCCTCGTTTGATGAAGCGTTTGGTGGAGACTTATCTGGTAACCGGCGAATACCGTGCCGCCGAGAAATATATTAAGATCCTTGAATCGACTCCCCACTACAGGGATTGGGCAAAAGCGCAGCGCCCGTTGCTCGACTCCGTGGTTTGTGCCTCTACCGATTGGATAAAGGCGAAGCGGGCGGTACTTCCGGTAACGGATAATCCCTTAGACTTGACCTTGACATTTCCCAATGCGCTGGCTTTCTTGATCGACGATCATGCCGATAATCGTCCGGCTTTTGAGTATGGAATGGGATACTTGTTGGTTTATAAAGACTTGATGACATTTATGCATTATATGGAATTGATGAAAGAGCGAGGCGAGTCATTTCCCGTTCTCTATCAAGAGGCTATATGCCTATTTTTCGCTGCCGTGCAGAAAGACCCGGAGGCGTTCAAAAGCTATCCGATCAGTTCGGAGGTACAAAACCGCTTTCTGCAATTTATGAAAGTGGCTCGAGGCATGCCTCCTGCCGCCTTGAAAGCGCAGTTTGGCGATACCTATTATTATTACGCTCAATTTACCCCGACTCCTAAACGACAATAATTATGATGGATAATACGAGGAAACGAAAGATCGTCCGAAACTTTGTGATCGGATATTTACTGTTGCAAGTTCTGGTTATTGTACTATACTTGGGTTTTTGGGCGGTACATCCGGGTGGCTTTGTTGTTGCCGAGAACGAACGCATGTCTCCCCCGCCGATGTTCCCGGATTACCAAGGGGTTACTATACCTTATAATATAGCCCCATTGAATTTCCGTATTGACGTGCCCGCTGAAAAATGCTATGCGAAGATCGAGGGTAGCGAGCAGGGGGTGTTTGAGTATTACGGAACGAATACGATCTGTTTTAAGTCCAAGGATTGGGAACGGCTTACCCGTGCGAATAAAGGTAAAGCCTTTTTTGTAACGATCACGACGAAAGAGGGAGACGAATGGACTAAATGGGCACCATTCTCTGTCTATATCAGTGATCAAGCGATCGACTCTCATTTAGTATACCGTTTGATAGAGCCGGGATACGAGAAATGGCATATTGTGGGTATTTATCAGCGGAATTTGGAGTCGTTTGACGAACAGCCGATTATCCGTAACGATATGACTGGCTATAATTGTATGAACTGCCATTCTTTTTGTATGGGAGACCCGGGGCAGATGATGTTCCATATGCGTGCGGCGAATGGGGGAACTTATATTGTCCAAGACAAGAAAATCAGTAAATTGAATACGAAAACGAATGGGACGATCAGTAATATGACGTATCCTTTCTGGCATCCTTCCGGGCGCTATATCACCACATCGGTAAATGATATCAAACAGTTTTTCCATTCCGTGAAAGAGAAAAAGATGGAAGTGTTCGACTTGGAGTCCGATGTGGTGGTGTATGACGTGAAAAACAAAGAAATCCTATCGAAAGCCTCATTGATCACAAAAGATGCATTCGAGACTTTCCCCGCGTTCTCTCCGGATGGTAAATGGCTTTATTTCTGTACGGCCCCGGCCCAGAAGATGCCGGAGAATTATGATAAGGTACGTTATAATCTCTGTCGTGTTGCGTTCGATCCGGATCGTGGCGAGATCAGCTTCCCGATCGATACGTTGGTACATGCGGATAGCTTGAGCTATACATTTCCCCGTATCTCTCCCGATGGACGTTTCCTGATGTACACGGAAACCGCTTATGGGCAGTTCCCTATTTGGCACCCGGATGCGGAGATCCGGATGATGGATTTGGAGAATCGGACAGCGATGGATATGTCTGCGTTGAATAGCCCGGATACGGATAGCTATCATTCTTGGAGTAGTAATAGTGATTGGGTCGTATTTAGTAGCCGCCGGGATAACGGTTTATATACTTTACCTTATATTTGTCATATAGGGAAAGACGGTAAGCCTTCGAAACCGTTCTTATTGCCTCAAGAAGATCCGGATAAGTATGACTATCAGTTGTATTCCTACAATATTCCGGAATTGACGAAAGGTGCCGTAGAGGTCAGCCCCTATGAGATCCAGCAAGTAGCCGAGAAAAATAAACCGGAGCAGGTTCGGTTTAAATGACCGGATCTATTTATATTCGCGTATAAATAAGAGATAAGATGACAAAAGATATTATAGCCGAATCTGTACAAAACGATTTACGGTATTTGCAATTGTTGGCACGGAGTTTCCCGACGATCGCGGATGCCAGTACGGAGATCATTAATCTGGAGGCGATCTTGAACCTACCGAAGGGTACGGAGCACTTCTTGAGTGATTTGCATGGCGAGGATCAAGCCTTTAGCCATGTGCTGAGAAACGCTTCCGGTGCCGTAAAGCGCAAGGTGAACGAGATTTTCAGTAATACGCTCCGGGAATCCGAGAAGAAGGAGCTTTGTTCCTTGATTTATTATCCGGAGGATAAGCTGGAACTGATCAAGAGCCAAGAGCAAGATCTGGAAGATTGGTATCAAGTTACCTTGAATCAATTGGTACGTGTTTGCCGGAACGTGTCCTCCAAATACACCCGTTCGAAAGTACGTAAGGCTTTACCCAAGGAGTTCTCCTATATTATTCAGGAGTTATTGCACGAGTCTTCCGTAGAGCCGAATAAATCCGCTTATGTGGATCAGATTATTTGTACGATCATCTCCACGGGACGTGCGGACGATTTCATTATCGCTATGTGTAACTTGATCCAACGGTTGACAATCGACCTGTTACATATCATCGGCGATATTTACGATCGGGGTCCGGGCGCTCATCTGATCATGGATATCCTTTGCGATTACCATAATTTCGATGTTCAATGGGGTAATCATGATATCTTATGGATGGGAGCCGCTTCCGGTAATTTGGTAAGTATAGCCAACGTGATTCGTATGTGTTTACGCTTTGGTAATATGGCTACCTTAGAAGATGGATATGGTATCAATCTTTTGCCGTTGGCCACTTTCGCGATGGAGGCGTATGGGGATGATCCTTGCGCGTTATTCATGCCGAAAACAAAGTTCGCCGATAATGCAATGGATGAGAAGACCACCCGTTTGATCGCCCAGATGCACAAGGCGATCACCATCATCCAGTTCAAGCTGGAGGGTGAGATCATCCGCCGTCGTCCGGAGTTTGAGATGGATGACCGGATGTTGTTGCACCATATCGATCTGAAGCGGGGAGTGGTTCATATCGATGGAAAGGATTATACGCTTAAAGATACTAACTGGCCTACTTTAGACCCGAAAGATCCGTATCGTCTTTCTATTGAGGAAGAGGATTTGATCCGAAAGATATTGCATTCTTTTGAGAGCAGCGAGAAGATGAAAAAGCATATGCGTTGTTTCTTCCGGCATGGGGGAATGTATCAGGTTTGTAATTCCAATTTACTGTTTCATGCCTCTATCCCGATGAATCCGGATGGTACATTTAAGTCAGTACGTATCTTGGGGCAGAATTATAAGGGCCGTGCTTTGTTGGACCGTGTAGACCAACTGATCCGTACGGCTTATTTCAAGACCGGGGAACAGGAAGAAGTGGAATATGCGCATGATTATATCTGGTATCTTTGGGGCGGCAAGGACTCCCCGTTATTCGATAAAAGCAAGATGGCTACTTTCGAGCGTGCCTTTATCGAAGAGGCCGAGACTCATAAGGAGGAAAAAGGCGCTTATTATACGTTACGAGAGCAAGAGGAAATTTGTGATAAGATATTGGATGAGTTTGGGGTGACCGGTATGCATCGGCATATCATCAACGGACATGTCCCTGTCCGTTCCAATCAAGGTGAGAATCCCATTAAGGCGAATGGCAAGATGTTGGTAATCGATGGCGGTTTCTCCCGTCCGTATCATTTGGAAACCGGTATCGCGGGCTATACATTAGTATATCACTCCCGTGGTTTCCAGCTTGTGCAACACGAACCCTTCGAATCCCGGGCGAAAGCGATCGAGGAAGGCTTGGATATCAAATCCACCACGATCGTGGTAGAATTAAGCTCCCATCGCCAGATGGTGAAAGATACGGATAAGGGTGCGGATCTTCAAAGCCAGATCAAGGACTTGGAGAAACTTCTTTACGCCTATCGGAATGGGTTGATAAAGGAGAAGGAGAGGATGGAGAGATAGATTTTAGCGTAGTCCGTCCAGAACTATAGACAAGGATAAAGGGAGATTGACAAATTGACATTTTGTATTTTAAAGTCCCGAAGAATCGATTTTTCCGGGCTTATGGGCGTAAGGCTTCCGAAATTGAATGAAAATAATGGCAACACCTTGTCTTGTAGATGTATATCGTTTCCCTCCCTTTTCTTCCAGCGAAAAAGAGAGCCTCTATTTCTTGCTTAACAAGTAAAAGGAGGCTTTTTTATTCGGAAGTGATTGGTTTTTCATTCGGAAGTGATGCGAATCACAGTCGGAAGTATGCTACAACACTACCGTAAGTACCTTATAATACTACTGTAAGTATCTTACAACAGGGTTGTAATCGAGGGAAAAGTACTCTTTTTCTACCTTAAAACCACTAAAGAAACGATTTTCTCCTTATTTATGTTTGTAGATGAGCCTGTCGGGGAAAAGGATGTGTCACTATAAGTGGCTTATCGAAATGAAAACGTCACTCTTTAGGTTTATCCGTTGACATTTATTTTGATCTACCGAAAGACCTCCTGTTTGATTTTCCTTACTTTTTTACATAATCATAGTTTATTTTAAAAAATTAAGTTACATTTGCCATGGAAATTCTCAATTGTATTTGTGAATTAAATGATCGTTAACCTAAAAATTAAGTAATTATGCAACGAAAGAAAATCTTTGATTCTTTCAAACACTGGAATGTAGCCATACTTTCCGTGTTAATGTCTTTTTGCATGACAGCCGCTTTTGCCCAGTCAGGCGCTGTTAAAGGAAAAGTTCTGGACGAACTAGGTGAGCCTATTATCGGGGCGAATATCGTGGAAAAAGGTACTACTAACGGTACCATCACTGATATTGACGGTAACTACACCCTTAGTGTGAATGACCTGAAAAAAGCAATTCTCCAAGTGTCTTTTATCGGTTACAACTCGGTAGAGGAAGCTGTGAAAGGGCGCTCTGCCGTAGATGTTAAGCTTGGTGCCTCTGTCGTGAATCTGGGAGAGGTTGTAGCTATCGGTTATGGTACGCAGACTCGTAGGGAGATTACCGGTTCCGTAGCGAACATTTCCGAGGAAAATTTTAATAAAGGAGTGAATCGTGACGCGTCCGACTTGCTGCAAGGTAAGGTAGCGGGTCTGACTATTACGTCTGGTTCCGGTGATGTAACTCGTAGTTCCCAGATTCAATTACGTGGTACTTCTACCTTGCAGAACGACCAAGGCCCGATGATCGTGATCGATGGTGTTCCGGGTGGTGATATGTCTACTGTATCACCTTCGGATATTGAGTCAATCTCTGTATTGAAAGATGCTTCTTCTGCCGCTATTTACGGTTCTCGTGCCGCTGGTGGTGTAATCTTGATCACAACGAAGAGAGGTTCCGGTTCCAGAACCCAGATCAATTATGATGGTTATCTTACCGCCTCTACCATTGCGAACAAGCCCGACATGTTGAACGCTTCTGAGTGGCGTGCCGCTAATAAGGCGTTGGGTAAAGATATCTCTACTTATGATAAGTACAACTCGGACACGGATTGGTTCGATGAGATGACTCGTGTAGGTGTTTCTCAACAACACGCTCTTTCTTTGTCGGGTGGTTCTTCTAAGAGTAATTATCGTGCTTCTTATACTTTCTTGGATCGTAACGGTGTGGCTCGCGATAACTACATGACTCGTCATAGCTTCCGTTTCCAGTTCCAGCAACGTGCTATCAACGACCGTTTACGTATTGGATTAACGGGTGCCGCAACGCTGACGGATATGCAGATGCCGTTTTCTGATGACTATATCTTGGCTTACAATATGCTTCCGGTTTATCCGGTTTATAATGCGGACGGCTCTTATTTCACGGATGCCAACCACAATTATGATCAAGGTAACCCGGTTCAGAACCAAGATCAGAACTATAAGAAAGCAGCTAATAACTACTTCTATGGACAAGGTGATGTACAGTTCTCTATTTTGGATGGACTGACAACCAAGGTGAACCTGTATAAGAGCCGTTTCTCATCTGACTATAGCGAATGGCAAGATCCTCGGAACTCTCGTGGACAGGGTGATACGGGTAAGGCAATCCGTCGTAATAGACTATGGGATCGTAACTTGTTAGAGTGGACCGCTAATTATACGAAAGCTTTTGGCTCGGCAGAGGAGCATAAGGTCGATGCTATCGTTGGTTATTCTTGGGAAAATAACTTGTACGCCGACCAGAAATCGGAGGCTACGAATTTCGCCGTAGGATCGATGGGCGCTGATAATATCCAATCCGGAAACTTGCTGAAGATCGGTAATGTTACTTCCAGCCGGAATGAATATAAACTGATCTCTTTGTTCGCTCGTGCGCATTATAGCTTTAAAGAGCGGTATATGATTACGGCTACGGTTCGCCGAGATGGTTCTTCCAAATTCGGTGCTAACCATAAGTGGGGTACTTTCCCTTCAGTTTCCGCTGCTTGGGGTATCAGCCAAGAGTCTTTCATGAAAGATACGAAGTGGATCAATGATTTGAAATTACGTGCAGGTTACGGAATTACCGGTAACCAAGATGGTTTGAGACCTTATAAGTCATTGGATTTGTATTCAGCTTCTGGTACTTATTATAACAACGGATCTTGGCCGACAGCTTTCCGTCCTTCACAGAACGCGAACCCGAACTTGAAATGGGAGCAGACTGCTATGTTAAATATCGGTTTGGACTTCACCTTGTTCAATAGTCGTTTGAGCGGTACGATCGAATGGTACGACAAGCGTACGAAAGATATGCTTTACAACTATGAGGTTTCTACTCCTACTTACGTATACAATCAGATTCAAGCGAATGTAGGTGATATGAAGAATACAGGTGTTGAGATCTTATTGAACTTAGACGTGATCCGTAATAAGGACTTTACGTGGACAACCTCTCTCAATCTTGCTCATAACAAGAATGAGATCACAAAACTGTCTAATGAATTGTTCTCTACGGGACGTGTTTACGTGGGTGATCCTTGGATTCGCGGTGCTTCAGGTGTGACTTCACACGTAGTTGAGGAAGGTCGCCCGGTCGGACAGTTCTTCATGCTGAAATGTAATGGCCTTGATGAGAATGGTAAATTTATCATTGAGGATATAAATGGTGACGGACAGATCACGGATGATGACCGTACGTATGTTGGTGACGCTCAACCTGATTTGACATATGGTTGGAATAACACATTCAACTGGAAAAACTGGGACGCAAGTTTCTTCTTCCGTGGAACAATTGGCAATAAGGTATTGAACAACCCATTGGCAGCTTACGGTAATAATACATATATCGATGGAACGAATGTAATGGATAACGATAATCTGTTGACATTAAGTGAAAACTCTCGTGTATGTTCTTATTATGTAGAAAACGCTTCATTCTTGCGATTGGATAACTTATCGATTGGTTATACATTCAATACGAAGAAAATCGATTGGTTGGATAAGGCTCGCTTATATGTAGCCGGTCAGAATCTATTCGTGATTACAGGTTATAAAGGATTGGATCCAGAAGTTGAGAATTTCCGTGGTGAGGCTAGCGATGACAACGCAGGTTTGTCTCCGGGTATTGAACCTCGTAACTACATGCCGAAGGCACGTTCATTTACATTTGGTGTTAACTTAACATTCTAATTAAAAAGATAAGCTTATTATGAAACGGAAAACTATATTATCATTTATAACTGGATTGTTTTTATTAGGAGGACTTTCTTCCTGTATGGACTTGGATGAAACAGTATATGACAAGTTGCCCGCTGATGATTTTGGCCAGTCAACGGCCGAGTTGAATGCTTTGATCGGTAACTCACATAATACGATGAAGAAGTTTTGGACAGAGTATATGCATTTGTCCGAATGCTCCGGTTCTATGGCTGTGACTCCGACTCGTCGAGGTGGTGACTGGTATGATGGTGGTCAATACCGGGAAATCTATATGCATACATGGACCTCTCAGACCTCAAGAGTTAAAAGCGCATGGAAAGCGGCCACAGAAGCGATTGGTACTTGTAACGAGGCTATCCGTAAATTGCAGAACTCAGAGATCCTTACCGAAGAGGAGAAGGCTCAAGACGTGGCAGACTTGCGTGGTGTCCGTGCTTTCTGGATCTATGTGATGATGGATTATTGGGGAAATATTCCTTTGCTGACGGAGTTCCACCCTACGGATAAAGTATTCCCGGGGAATTCTTCCCGTCAGGAAGTATTTGATTGGTTGATTCAGGAAGTAGAGGAAATCAAGGATATCTGTCCTCCGGCTACAACTGAGAATTATGGTTCATTTACGCAGGGTGCCGCTTATTCATTGTTGGCAAAACTGTATCTGAACGCTGAGGCTTGGGGGGTTACGTTCTCCGGTAACGCTTATCAGAAAGTTATCGATAACTGTGATAAGGTGATGGCTATGGGATATATCTTAGAGCCTAATTGGAAAGACAACTTCTCCGTGACAAATGAGAATTCAAAGGAGGCTATCTTGGCCGCTACGTTCTCTAGCAGTGATACGGGTAATGATGGAAACGTGAAGAATGAGTTGCACAATAATACGTTGCATTATAAAGATTATCTGTCTTTGGGTATTACCGCTAGTGGTACTTGGAATGGTATTTGCGCTCAACCGGAGTATGTACGTTTGTTCGATGAGGAAGACGCTCGCTTGGACGGTACGTTCTTGACTGGCTTGATGATAGACAAATCAACAGGCAAGCCGATTATGACCGATCATAACAACGAATTGAACCATACGATCGATGTGAACATGATTCCGGGCATGGAATATGATGGAACCAATTGGAGTGCCGTGGAACAGCATGATGGAGCTCGTTGCTTCAAGTGGGAGTTCGCTTCGGATTTGACAAGTTCTATGGGAAATGATTTCCATATTTTCCGTTTGGCGGATATCTATTTAATGAAAGCTGAAGCTTTGTTACGCGGAGGGGGAAGTGTTAGTGAAGCTACCGCTTTGGTGAATACGATTCGTGAGAGAGGATATGGCAATAGCGACCATAATTATGCGACTGTAACTTTGAAGGAAGTACAATTGGAACGTCGTTTGGAATTAGCGTGGGAGGTTTATTCCCGTCAGGATGATATCCGTTTCGGATGTTTCACTACAGGAATGTGGCCGCAATCTAATTGTGAGCGTAAAGCTGATGACTACTTGAAGTTGTTACCTGTATCGCAGGATGCTTGGCAGGTGAATCCGAACTTAAAACAGAATCCGGGTTATGCGGCATTCTCAAAATAAAAGAATCGGATAACTAAGAATAATTTAGGCCATCTCTTACTGTAAGGGATGGCCTTTTTATTGATTTACCATTCACTGTATAACTCCGCTTTTTTGTATACCTTTGCGCCATGAACAAACAAGCGCTACTTTTTTATCCGTTATTAGGGGTGGTTCTTTTGGGGCTTTTTGTTGGGGGGCTGGCGTATGGGGCCGTACCGATTCCTTTGGATCACGTGATGGATATTTTGCTGGGGAAGGGATCTGATAAGATCGCATGGCAGAATATCGTGTTGCAATCTCGTTTGCCTCAGGCTATAACCGCATTATTGGCGGGGGCTTCCTTGGCTACCAGCGGGTTGCTATTACAGACATTGTTCCGGAATCCGTTGGCGGGACCTTCCATATTGGGCATTAGTGATGGCGCTAATCTTGGAGTAGCCGCTATCATGCTCTATTTCGGTGGTACGTTGGGGCGGTTCACGGATTGGCCAATTAGCGGATATATGGCGGTGATCCTCGCGGCCTTTGTGGGGGCTTGCGTGATACTGGGACTGATTATCTATTTTTCGGCAAAAGTGAAGAATAATGTCATGCTTCTGATTATCGGAATCATGATTGGCTATCTAGCTTCTTCGGTTATTTCTATCTTGAATTATTATTCATCTACAGACCGGGTACATGCGTTCGTGATGTGGGGGCTTGGTAATTTTTCCGGTGTATCCTTGGAACAATTACCATTCTTTGGAACTTGTGCGTTAATCGGGCTGTTATTAGCAATCTTGCTGATCAAGCCTTTGAATGCCTTATTATTGGGAGAAATGTATGCTGCTAATTTAGGTATCCAGATCAAACGAACACGGATCGTGATTCTTTTGTGTACGGGAATATTAACGGCTACAACTACTGCTTTTTGCGGCCCCATTTCCTTTGTCGGATTAGCAGTTCCACATATCGCCCGGTTGATGTTAGGCTCTTCCAATCATAAGATATTGGTGCCAGTTACAATGCTGACAGGTTCCTGTGTTGCTCTTCTATGTAATATGCTGATGGTAGTACCGGGCAATAATACGATCCTGCCATTGAATGCCGTTACCCCTATGCTTGGGGCGCCTGTTATTATTTACGTAATCGTGAACCGGAAAAATATTCAATATTTTAATTAGTGGCTATGGAACGGATCCCTGTGATAAAGACAAGTGATTTAAGTATTGGGTATATATTGAAAGGCGGACAGAAAAAGTGCGTGCATGATGCGTTGGATCTGAATCTATATCCGGGTGAAGTGACCTGTCTTCTCGGATTAAATGGAGCGGGAAAGTCTACCTTATTGAGGACATTATGTGGTTTTCAACCTCCTCTGGGAGGAGAAATCGAGCTAATGGGGAAGCCGCTGAATTCTTATTCACAAGGTAATTTCTCACGGTTGGTGGGAGTTGTCTTGACAGAGAAGACAAATGCCGGTGGAATAACGGTTTACGAGTTAGTCTCTTTAGGAAGGCATCCCTATACCGGCTTTTTCGGACAATTAAGGCAGGAAGATCGCAGGATTATCGAGGAATCGCTTGCTGCCGCCAGTATCGCTCATAAGGCTTATAATTATGTGTCGGAACTTAGTGATGGCGAGCGTCAGAAAGCCATGATCGCCAAAGCGCTGGCACAGCAATGCCCCATCATATTGTTGGATGAGCCGACGGCCTTTTTAGATGTGACAAGTCGGATAGAGACTATGGTCTTGTTACATACTTTAGCGGTAGAGCAACAAAAAGCGATTCTGCTATCGACGCATGATCTTGATTTGGCGATCCAGCTGGGGGATTGCCTGTGGCTGCAAGAGAAAAAACGTCCGATGGCTTGCGGAACGCCGGAAGACCTGATTATGGGAGGAGCGTTTGAGACGTTCTTCAGTAAGGAAGGAATCGTGTTTGATCCGAATACCGGGAAATTGAATACGGTAGCTCCAACAAAGCTTATTGGGGTTGCGGGGGATTTTATGACTTCTTATTGGGTTGGGAATGCCTTGATCCGGAATGGCTTTAAGCCCTCGTCGGTTAGCGAGGATTATATAAGTGTTTATTGTAATGCTCCGGATAGCCTGCGTATTCAGTTCCCTGCGGAAGAGGGCACGAGAATCGTAGGAAGTGTGGCGGAGATGATCTCAATCATAATTCATAAATCATAAGTTATATATGTCAAATGAGATTACATGGCGGCTGGAAAATGAGAATATAGGCCGTTTGTTGGTACATTATGCGATTCCCGCCGTTATCGGGACCATGGTTAATGCTCTTTATAATATCGTAGATCGTATATTTATCGGACAAGGAGTGGGTGCGCTAGCTATCTCCGGATTGACTTTGACTTTCCCGATACTACTCTTTATGCAGGCATTTGGAATGTTGATCGGTGCGGGAGCCGCTACAAGGGTCTCCATTCATCTAGGCCGTAAGGCGAATGATCTGGCAGATAACGTATTAGGAAACGCTTTCACTTTGACATTCATTATCGGAGCCTTGACGATTATCCCCAGTATGATTTTCTTGGATGATTTGTTAATGTGGTTCGGGGGAAGCGAGCAGACGATACCTTATGCGAAAGACTATTTATATATCGCTATCCCGGGTAATTTGCTGGCTACATTAAGCTTTAGCTTTAATGCCGTGATGCGTGCTTCCGGATATCCGAAAAAGGCGATGTTCACGATGATGATCGGTGCCGTCTTGAACGTGATCCTAGATCCGATCTTTATCTTTTGGCTGGATATGGGGATACAGGGTGCCGCTATCGCTACGGTGATCTCCATGGCTGCCGGTGCCGCTTTCGTGATGAGTCATTTTATCAGCAAGGATAGTATCGTACGTTTCCATACGAAATATTTCCGGTTGAAAGGTCCCATTATTTGGAATATATTTACGATCGGCATGTCTCCATTTTCCATGCAGCTGGCGGGCAGTGTGGTTGTGGTGATCATGAACCATGCGTTGAAAGAGAATGGAGGCGATTTGGCGATTGGTGCCAGCGGTATTATTTCCAGTATCGCCATGCTGCTGGTTATGTTGATTATCGGTATCGCCCAAGGGATGCAACCGATTGTCGGGTTTAATCATGGCGCTGGGCATCATGACCGGGTATTGGCTACCTTGCGGTTGTCTATTATAGTATCGACCTTGATTACAGGGGTAGGATGTATCGTCAGTTTATTATTCCCTAGACTGATCGTTAGCGTATTCTCGACGGATGCCGAATTGGTGTCGATTACGGACAATGGATTACGTCTGACGATGCTGGTCTTTTTCGTTGTCGGTTCCCAGATTACGATCAGCCAGTTTTTTCAAAGTATCGGTGTCGCATGGAAAGCGATGTTTCTGAGTCTAAGTCGGCAGGTTTTATTCCTGATACCGGCTATCCTGCTATTTCCTCCGATCTGGGGATTGGATGGCGTTTGGCTAGCGCAACCTTTCTCCGATTTCATTGCGGCGGTAACCGCATGGGGCTTTTTATGGTATCATGTTAAAAACGTGAAAAATAAGGGTTAAAGATGAACTTATGTCGATGTTAATTGTATTTTTATTGTATGTATAAAAGTACTTTTATAGACAAACCTTTAAAAATGAGTTAATATGAAGAAGATTGTATTATTGCTCGCCGTTTTATTATTTGGTGCAGGGTCGATGATGGCACAGCAGGACAAGTCAGCGGAGAAAGCTGCGAAGCAGGCTGAGAAAGAAGCAAAGAAAGCAGAGAAGGCAGCGAAGAAAGCTGCGGAGGAAGCCGAGGCTAACGCATTGTTTGAACAAGCGGTGCAAGCTTTGAAGAATAAGGATTTCGTATTGGAAGCGGATCGTATAGAGTTTAAGCGCGGTAGTTTTGTTTATGTTACTCCGAACACGAACTTCGTTTCGGTGAAGGGTGAGAAGGCTACCATTCAGTTAGCGTTTAATACTCCGGCGGCCGGTCCTAACGGAATAGGAGGTATAACGGTTGATGGAACAACTTCCGGTGTACAGATGAAGACTGACAAAAAAGGAAACGTTATGTACGAGATGAATGTGCAGGGTGTAGCGGTATCCGCTAGGGTTACGTTCCGTATGGCGAAAGGTACGAATAAATGTACTGCCACGGTATCACCTAACTTTAATAGCAACCGTATATCCTTTACGGGAAATCTCTATCCTTCGAGCGAGTCGAATGTGTTCAAGGGACGTTCTATTTAATGTAGATACAAAGAATCGTGAAGGCGGACTTTCTTTCGGGAAGCCCGCCTTTCTGTTTATAAGAAGGATGAGATTGGACTATTTCCAAGCATCATTTTGTACCAGATAAGCTTGGCCGTTCTCATCGTTTCCTGCGGTCTGGATCTCTGTCTCGGGAATCGGGAACATCGTCTTAGAAGCGGTTGGAGCGGATACACCATAGAATTTAGTTAGGTATTGCTTCTCATAATTTATATATGCCGTCAATTCCTTGTTCATATAATCACCTCCCCAACGAACCAGATCGAAAAATCGTTGTCCTTCCATCGCAAGTTCCAGCTTACGTTCCATATGAATCGCCTTGATACAAGTTTCCTTGTTGCTGAATGCGGCGTGACTGGATGGATAAGGTTTCACCAAATAATTGGCGGCAGGCGTTCCGTCTTCCAAATAAATGATATTGTCCGGTTTGGCTGCACGTTCACGGATATCGTTTACTTGCTGCATGGCGGCACTTAATTCTCCGTCGTTCGCTAGGCATTCCGCATATAACAATTTACAATCACGTAGGCATAGATATTGTAAATTCATGGCAGAACCGGGAGCCCAGCCGGATGAATAGGTGGAGCCAGCTAATCCGGCATCCTGTTCCGCTTTGCTATAGACATGCTTTTTGGGTAGGAATACCCCACCGCTGCTTACATTTCGTACCCAATCATTAGCGGGCAATCCCCAATCTTTATAAGGAATCTCCATACGTCCTACGGCGAAATCTAGACGAGGGTCTACGGCGATCGTCTTATCATTCTTAGAGATGTAATCATAATCGGTAACACGTTCTGTCACGGATTTTTTATTTCTGTACTCTCCCTCAAGATAAGGAAGCCCATTTTCGTCTACTTGGAATGAGTTTACCAATTCGTAAGAGGGTTGATAAAATCCGCAACATCCACCGGGGCCTGTGTTATGAGGATAATTCAGTAAAAATCCGTAATTCCCGTTATTATTGGCTCCGACAGAGAATTGTACCTCAAAGATAGACTCTTTCCCATTTTCGGTAGTTGCGTTAAAATTTGCGTCCAGATCATCTTGTAAGGCCAATCTCTCTCCTTTAGGACTTAATCCGTTTGCGATAATATCGGCCAAGATGGGTTTGGCGGCTGCCATATCACCTTGCTGCATCAGTATTTTAGCCTTTAACGCTTTTGCCGCTGTTTTCGTAGGACGTGCCACTTCGGTCTGTTTTTCGGGCAATCCTTCAATGGCCGCTTCTACGTCTGCTAAAATATTAGGATAGATATCCGTACCGTTATGAACTTTCGGATCGTTTTCTTCAGCGGCGATCGTCTCATCGATATAGGGCATGCCGGTCGGTCCGAAAATCTTTACCCCTTCGAACATGAATAGGGCACGTAAGAATTTCAGCTCCGCGGTCCGGTTGGCCTTGGTCGTCTCGTCCATATCTGCCGCTTCTTTCATCACATTGAGCGCTAAGTTGCAACGTTGTGCTCCATAATACGCGTCTTTCCACTTATTCAGTAAATAATCGTTTGTGGCGGTGACAGCATACGTCTCTACGGAGTTCAATACGGATTGGTCATTGGATTCGGAGCCTTTATTGGCGTCACCTCCGTATACACCGCCGAATACCCAGTTGAACATATTGTCATATCCGGTCGGCCGGGTCAAACCGGCATAAGCGTTGACCACCAATAACTCAACCCCTTCTGCGTTTGTTAATGCTTCTTGGTCAATACTGCCTTGAGGAGCTTTATACAGGAAATCTTCACCGCAAGAACTCAAGGTAAATAAAGCAGCTGCGCTTACTATTAATATTTTATGTCTCATACTAGTCGTTTTTATATAAAAATGGATTTAGAAAGTAAAATTCACGCCCAATAAGAACCGCATGGTTGTTGGCCAGCCTCCCATATCGACTCCTCTTTTTAAGTCTACACGTCCGGCTCCATCGTTGTCAGAATCGCTTTGCCGTAAATAAGCGTTGGTAAACTCTGGGTCTAAGCCTGTATATCCGGTGATCGTAAGGATATTCTCGGCTTGTAAGTACAGGCGGAGATTCTGGATACCGGCCTTCTTGAGTAATTCCTTTGGCAAGGAATATCCCAATACGAGATTTTTCAGGCGTAAGAAGGAGGCGTCTTCTACGTAATAAGAGCTAGAATAAGCTCCGGAATAGTTATCTTCCATATTCAGCATAGGAAGGATAGCATTACTGTTATCGCCATTCAATGTCCATGATTGATCTCTGAGGCGTGAGGATTTATTACCGTTGAAAGTCCAGAAATCGGTAAAATATTTTGTGTTATTATATAAGTCGTTGCCGATAGAGAAGTTCCAGAACATAGTAAAGTCCCAGTTTTTCCATGTTAACGTGGCGTTGAGGCCTCCGGTTAAGTCCGGATGAGGAGAGCCGATAAAGGTCCGGTCGCTATCATCCAATTTGCCGTCTCCGTTCAAGTCCTCGAAACGGAAGCGGCCGACATAAGCGGCAGCGTCTGCCTCTGTGATATCACTTTGTCCAAATGGCTTGGTTGCCATAACATCGGCTACGGACTCATAAAAACCATTTTGCTTCAACCCCCAGAATTCAGACACGGCATGTCCTTTTGTCGTACGGGTTACGTATCCTTCGATGCGCGTACCGCTAGCCCATAGAGAATAATCGTCAGCTTCCGCGAGTTTCAAGACCTCATTTTTATAATGGGATAAATTCAAGGATAGATCCCATGCCCAGTCTCCTTTTCGGTCACGGTAATTAAACATGAAGTCGAAACCGGTGTTCTTTATATCTCCGAAGTTGATATAAGGGCTTCCGGATTCTCCGGCCATCGAGGTGTAGGCCGCTTGTATCAACATATTGGATGTCTTCTTCGTATACCATTCGAATGAACCGCTCAATTTACCATTCTGGAAGGTCGCGTCCAGACCCAAGTTGACCATCTTGGTCATTTCCCATTTCGTATCAGTGTTACCGTAGGTACTGAGGCGGAATCCGGTTGTCTCGCTATTGTTCGCTCCGGTCATGTCGTAATTCGTATAGGAGGTGCTGGTCGTGAACAAATTGGCGAAATTAGTCGCGACAGGAATCTCTGAGTTACCCGTGACGCCGTAACCGGCTCGTATCTTTAAGTCGTCCAGCCAATCTCGGCTTGGTTCCATAAATGCCTCCTCTGACATACGCCAACCGGCGGAGATAGAAGGAAAGACTCCGTAACGATTACTTTCCGAGAAACGGGAAACACCGTCCCGGCGGATAATACCGGTTAATAGATACTTATCCTTATATCCATAGTCTGCACGGGCAAACATACCAAATAGCGCGAATTCTCCATTGTAAGTGGAAGAGTTGGTACGTTGGCTATTGTTCTCGCCCATATCCAAGGTGTATGTATTGGTATTGTCTTCGAATAAATAGTTATATCTACGTGCGTTGAGGGATCTGCCTAAACCATCCCGAATAGCCTCTGTTCCCAATAAGATGTTCAAGGAATGGATCTCATTGAATGTCCGGCTGAAAGATAGCGTATTGGTCCAAACCCAACGATAATTGAAGTAATTACTTTCGTAGAAATTATTTTGGCCACCGGACTCGGAGAACTCCGGGTTGTTCTTGGTCATCGAGTAAGAATAATCATTACGATAATCGATACCGAAGTTTGTTTTAAAAGTCAGCCCGGTCCATAGGTCTGCTTCTCCATACACGTTGCCAAATACACGTTGGGTAGTGGCATAATTATCCTTATTTCTTTCACGAATAGCTACAGGATTCTGGAAATTGCCGGTCCCGGCGAATAAGGAGCCTGCATAATTGCCCGCATAGTCATAAACCGGTACATAAGGAGAGGCCCGATAAGTCCATGAGTAGATGTTGGACTCTGTACCTGAGAAGCTAAGTCCGTTGTTTTTGCTAAAACTATAAGTTAGGTTCTCTCCGAATCGCAACCATGGGCGGACGTTATACGATGAATTAGCACGTGCTTGATAGCGTGTGAAATAAGATTCGATAGCGGTACCTTGCTGGTCGAAATAGTTCATGCTCATGGTGTATTGCCCTTTATCGGTACCTCCAGACAAGGACAACTGGTGATTCTGCATCCAACCGAGTTGGCTGATTTCATCCCACCAGTTCGTATCGCCTACGGGCGCATAGACTACGTTGTTCGCTTGATCGTAATCGCTAGGATCGATGGAGGTGCTACCACCGGCGCCGGTTACGGTCATGTAATTGGGTAGATGATTAACCCAAGAGTCGGAAGTACTTCCGAATTGCTGGTGGTAAGGTAATTCTCCATTGGCGCTGGCTCCCGTTAGGTCCAGATTGTTTTTCGAGGCTTGCCATTCGACATCAATACGGTCATAAGCGTTTAAGACGTCATAGCGTTTACCTGTTTTAGAGAAACCGTAATATCCGTCATAGGTTAATCTCGGTTGTCCCGTTTTTGTTCCTTTCTTGGTCGTGATTAAAATGACGCCATTCGCTGCTTGCGCTCCGTAGATCGCTGCGGAGGAGGCGTCTTTCAATACTTGCATACTCTCGATGTCATTGGGATTGATAGAGCTTAGGTCTTGGTCACGAGTGGATACGCCATCGATAACATACAAAGGTCCGTTGTCATTGATGGAATTAATACCTCGGATGCGTACCATCGTGGCTGAACCGGGAGCACCGGAGGTACCGATGTTTACGCCCGCCGCTTTACCTTGCAACTGTTGTGTGGCGGAAGAACCGGAAGACGCCAATAGCTCTTCAGTATCGATAACCGCTACGGAACCTGTGATGTCCTTTTTCTGTTGGGTACCGTAACCGACAACGACTACCTCGTCTAGATTTTGGGTGTCTTCCTTTAAGGTAATGTTCATGACGTTCCCGCTTGCAGGTGTTTGTTGAGTTACGTACCCGATGTAAGAGATGACCAGAATGGCATTCGGCTCTACTTCTAATACGTATTTACCATCCAGATCGGTGATCGTTCCGTTCGTGGTACCCTTTACGACTACGTTAACACCTAATAGGGGCTCTCCTTTAGCGTCGGTGATCGTACCCGTTATTTTCCGGGATTGTTGCGTAACGGAGGTTTCCGCTTTTAATACGGAACTTTGCGGTATGATAGCACCGCCTGCCAACATAAAGCATAAAGCTAGTCCCAGCCTGCTTCTAAAGATCGCATGTCTGTGTTTCATAATAAAATAGGTTAATAAAGTATAGTAAACTAGGTTCAATATTAAAGTTTGTTTAGAGTCTGAGCAATAAAAGTCAGTGAATGGGCGGATTTATTCTGTGAAATCGTGTTTTTTATCGGTGAACAACTTTTGATAGAATCCGATTGTTTTCTGATGGGGATAAATGAGAAAGGGCACCCGAAAGTGCCCTTTTCCTTAATGTTTACCTATTCTGCCGGTCTGTATGATGAACCGGATTGTTATGGCTTTCACAAGTTCTAACAGTGCAAATGTAAATCAAGGGAAAAACTTAGGAAAATATAATCTGTGAACGAGCGGATTTATTCAACGAACAGGGTTTTTTGTTCGGTAAACTTTCCGTAAGTTCGCGAAATAAAAATTTAACATCTTATAATCATGCAACTATCCATAGATCAAAAAGACATCGATAAATTCCTGATGATAGGCGATAAAGTATTGATTAAGCCTAAGAATCCACAGAGCCAGACGAAGACCGGATTGTATCTGCCTCCCTCGGTTCAACAAGGGGAGAAGATACAAGCGGGTTATATCATAAAGACGGGGCCCGGATATCCGTTGCCTTCTCAATCTGAGGAGCATGAGGTCTGGGAGAAAAAGAAAGGGGAGGAGGTGCAATACTTGCCGCTTCAAGCCCGTGAAGGTGATTTGGCTGTCTATTTGCAGAATGCCGCTTACGAGATCAATTTTAATGACGAAAAGTTCTTGATTGTCCCTCATTCCGCTATTTTGATGTTAGTGCGTGATGAAGGTTTGTTTGAATAAAGCCTTTTGTTAAGGAAAATAGGGCTATATTCACTTTTTTATCTTATTTTTGCCAGCAAAACAAGACAAACTATCAACAGTAGCGATTATAATGAATAAGATTGTAAGTAAAGAACATTTCTCAGCCAACGTGGTGAAGCTGGAAGTCGAGGCTCCTTTGATCGCCCGCTCCCGCAAGGCCGGTCACTTCGTGATCGTGAAGGTTGGCGATAAAGGCGAACGTATACCTCTTACCATTGCCGGGGCGGATACCGAGAAAGGTACCATCACCTTGGTGATCCAAGCGGTAGGCGGCTCATCCCGTAAGATCTGTGAATTGAACGAGGGTGACTATATCACGGATGTGGTGGGTCCGTTAGGGCAGGCTACCCATATCGAGAAGGTTGGAACGGTTGTTTGTGCCGGTGGTGGCGTAGGTGTCGCTCCGTTGTTGCCGATCGTGGAGGCTTTCCATAAGGCGGGAAACCGTGTGATCGTCGTATTGGCGGCCCGTACCAAGGACTTGGTGATCCTTGAGGAGCAGATGCGCCAAAACTCGGATGAGGTAATTATCATGACCGATGACGGATCGTATGGTACGAAAGGCTTGGTGACGAATGGTGTGGAGAGCGTGATCAACCGGGAGAAGGTGGATTTATGCGTTACGATCGGTCCGGCCATTATGATGAAATTCGTTTCCGCTCTTACAAAGAAATACGAGATTCCTACCGTAGCTTCCTTGAATACGATCATGGTGGACGGAACGGGTATGTGTGGTGCTTGCCGTATCACGGTAGGCGGGAAGACCAAGTTCGTTTGTGTGGACGGACCGGAGTTCGATGCTCATCAAGTGGATTTTGATGAGATGATTATGCGTCTCGGCGCTTATAAGGATATAGAGAAGAAATAACGAAACCACGTAATTGAATCATGACAACAGAAGAATTAATCGCTGCTCGTCGTGCCGAACCTTGGCGGGAGGCACTTCGCAAAAGCAAGAAAAATAAAGAACGTGCGGATATCCCCCGCGTGAAGATGAACGAGTTGGACCCGGAATACCGGAGTCGTACCCGTTTGGAGGAAGTTAACTTAGGCTTGACAAAAGAACAGGCCATGCAAGAGGCCGAGCGCTGTTTGGATTGTCCGAATCCTACTTGTATGCAGGGATGTCCGGTAAATATCAATATACCTACTTTTATCAAGAATATCGAGCGTGGGGAATTCTTGGAGGCCGCTAAGACCTTGAAAGAGACAAGTGCTCTGCCCGCTGTTTGCGGTCGTGTCTGTCCGCAGGAGAAACAATGCGAGAGCAAGTGTATCCATTTGAAAATGAGTAAGGAAGCGGTTGCCATTGGCTACTTGGAGCGTTTCGCCGCTGATTACGAACGTGAGAGCGGTAATATCTCGGTTCCGGAGATCGCGGAGAAGAACGGTATCAAGATTGCCGTGGTAGGTTCCGGTCCTGCCGGATTGTCTTTTGCCGGAGATATGGCGAAGCGTGGATATGATGTGACTGTGTTCGAGGCATTGCATGAGATCGGTGGTGTATTGAAATATGGTATCCCGGAGTTCCGCCTACCGAATAAGATCGTGGACGTGGAGATTGATGGCCTTCGGAAGATGGGCGTACAGTTTGAGAAAGATTGTATCGTGGGCAAGACGATCAGTTATGATGATTTGCATGCGGATGGCTTTAAGGGCGTGTTTGTGGCAAGTGGCGCCGGTCTGCCTAACTTTATGAACATTCCGGGTGAGAACTTTGTGGGCGTGATGTCGTCCAACGAGTATTTGACCCGTGTAAACTTAATGGATGCGGCGAATCCGGAAAGTGATACGCCGGTGCTACAAGGAAAGAAGGTGGCCGTGATCGGTGGAGGAAATACCGCTATGGACTCTGTCCGTACCGCTCGTCGTCTGGGTGCTGAGCGTGCTATGATCGTCTACCGTCGTAGCGAGGAGGAGATGCCTGCCCGTCTGGAAGAGGTGAAACATGCGAAGGAAGAAGGTGTGGAGTTCTTGACGCTTCATAATCCGATTGAATATATAGGTGATGAAAGAGGCCGTGTGAAACAGATGCGTTTGCAGAAGATGGAATTGGGCGAGCCGGATGCCTCTGGTCGCCGTCGTCCGGTACCTATCGAGGGCGCTATCGAAACAATTGATGTGGATGAGGTGATCGTCAGCGTCGGTGTATCTCCGAATCCATTAATACCCCGTGCCTTTGGAGGCTTGGAGGTGAGCAAGAAGGGTACGATCGTAGTGGAGGAAGACAGTATGCGCTCCGCTTTAGGCGATGTGTATGCCGGTGGTGACATCGTTCGTGGTGGAGCTACCGTGATTCTGGCGATGGGAGACGGTCGTAAGGCTGCCGCTGCTATGGATGCGGACTTAAGAGGATAAGTATAATATCTATTAGTTCTATAAGGAAAGACGGGTTGTTTGGACGATCCGTCTTTTTTCTTTTATCGTGATACGGAGATTTATGTTTATTATCTATAAGACTAATTCTTGAAATAATCTCTCAAATGTCTGTTCTAGATCGTTGGAAAAACCGGGATGTGGACGCGAGGTTTGGATAGAGGCACTTCTTATGGCGGTAAGCCAACGAAAGCGCTCCGGAATATCTAGGCTGGCTATAGGACCTCCATCCTTCGCACCGGAACATATCTTATCGAAAACGTGGAGATTCGTACACAAAGATTCTTTATCTATATCTGATGTGAACAGACGAAGTTTCTCCTCGTCTACATGATAGCGAGCCTTGATGAATTTAGGCCGTTTACAGAACATGATAAGGCCTACATTGATAAACTCCTCCCGTTCGATTTTCGGTACGATACGGATTACGGCATATTCATATAAGTGTTTGTCTTGCATGTCGAGCTTCATTTATAAACGTGTCAGAATGGGCGATTCGGTCAATTAAGAACCGGATATATACATCACGTATCTCTTGAGGCGTACCGGGACTATCGTTCCAATGCAACCAATCGTCGGGTACTAGACCTACGATCTCACGAATTTTCTCTTCAGTTAAGATACGTTTGAAATCTTTGTTTACTTCCTCCAGCAGCGTCGCTTGTGGCAATAATACATGATCCTTGATATGGATGAAAGGGCCGATCGCATGTTTTTGCCAATTTACCCATGAGAAATGGAAAAATAAGGAAGCTCCATGATCGATGAGCCAAAGTTCTTTATTCCATATCAACATATTCGTATTCCGGACCGTGCGGTCTATATTTGTCAAAAGAGCATCGAGCCATACGACTTGTGAGGCGAGTTTGGGATCTACACGATTGACTACCGGATCGAAAGTCAAGGCTCCGGATAAAAAATGTAATCCCAGATTGAGCCCTTGACTTGCTTGTAGTAAGTCTTGTATCTCCTCGTCACCTTCCGACCGCCCGAAAGCCTCGTCAAGATTCAGGAAGACCAATTCCGGTACATGGAAACCCAAGCAACGAGCGATCTCACCTCCGATCAACTCGGCTATCAAGGCTTTTGTCCCATGTCCGGCTCCCCGGAACTTAACGACATATTTAAACTCATCGTCTGCCTCCGCTAAAGCAGGCAATGATCCGCCTTCCCGCAGAGGCATGATATATCGGGTAACATTCGCAGTACGTAATTCCATAACCCTCACTTTAATTGAAGATAAAGATACGATTATATTTTAGAAATAAAAAGCCCCGCTATTCTTTCGAACAGCGAGGCCTTTTGGAAGCGAGCGGAAGACGGGACTCGAACCCGCGACCCTAACCTTGGCAAGGTTATGCTCTACCAACTGAGCTACTTCCGCAATTAAATTAGATCGTACTCGAAGCGGGACTTGAACCCGCACAGCCGCAATGGCCAAAGGATTTTAAGTCCTTCGTGTCTACCGATTCCACCATTCGAGCATCCACCTCTTCTCTAAGAGTTGAGCGGAAGACGGGACTCGAACCCGCGACCCTAACCTTGGCAAGGTTATGCTCTACCAACTGAGCTACTTCCGCATTGTTTGTTTCTCTTTTGCGAGTGCAAAGGTAGTACAAATATTTATACTACCAAACATTTCCGGTGAAAAATTTAATTATGGATGTAAATTTTATTACCGTTTGTATCGACGACATATTGTTTGAGGGCTTGTTTCTCCTCAGCGCAAGGCCCTTCCACCGGATTGCCGATACCGTTTAAAAGTTCAAATTTACTACCGCATTTCGGGCAGATGGCGTATACGGCGGATTCGTCCACCTCTACGATGACATTAGCGGATGCCTCATGAGGACAAGCGGCATCGAACGCAAAGAATGCACCGGTTCCGTTACTGGACAATCCATGATAGACCAATACGCCTCCAAAACCTGTTTGCTCACGATCTTGATCTATATTTGCTTGTGTGTAGATCTTGTAAGCTTGTATTGCATTTAACGCCTTATCTTGATAAGTGAGGTCCAATTCTAGACTAACGATACGATAGGGAATACGAGTCTCTATCGTATCTGCGCAAGATAATAGCGTAAACAAGATCAAAAGTGGAAATATCCGTCTTATCTTATCCATGGATCAATTTCTTTTCAGCCTCGTTCATCCGTTCGAAAGAGAAAGAACCTATCACACTACGCATCATGGCGGTGATTGATTCATTACATAGATTACCGATACTGCCTTCGTGTGTATGGTTAACGCTCTTCGAAGGAATGAATTTATCGGCCTCGATATCCAAACCTACTTGCTTATAAGCGTCACGGAAAGGCATTCCGGCCAAGACACGGCGGTTCACTTCTTCCACGCTAAACAAGAGAGAATATTTATCATCGTCCAATATATGCTCGTTTACTTTCACCTCACGCATCATATGAGTTACCATGCGTAAGCAATCCTTCAGCTCGTCGAAAGCCGGAAGGAAGACTTCCTTGATGATCTGGAGATCCCGGAAGTAACCGGAAGGAAGATTATTGCTGATCAAGATGATTTGCTGAGGCAAGCCTTGAAGCTTATTGCATTTGGCACGTGTCAACTCAAATACATCCGGATTCTTCTTATGCGGCATGATACTGGAGCCGGTCGTGAACTGATCCGGCAGTTTAATGAAGCCAAAGTTCTGGCTATTGAACATACAAGCGTCGAACGCCAACTTGGAGAGCGTAGCGGCGATACCCGCCATAGCGAAAGCTACGGTGCGTTCCATCTTGCCACGTCCCATCTGGGCGTATACCACATTGTAGTCCAGCGAGTCGAAACCTAATAAATCCGTAGTCATCTGGCGGTTTAGCGGGAAGGATGAACCATATCCGGCGGCGGAACCCAGCGGGTTGCGGTTGCAAATACGGTATGCGGCTTGCATAAGTTGCAAATCATCTACCAAGCTCTCCGCATAAGCGCCGAACCAAAGTCCGAACGAAGAGGGCATGGCTACCTGCAAATGCGTATATCCGGGAAGCAGTACATCCTTGTACCGGTTACTCTGGGAGATCAAAACGTCGAACAAGCCGGAAACCAACTCAACCAATTCCTGTATTTGCGAACGGGTGAAAAGCTTCAGATCCAATAAGACCTGATCATTACGGGAACGCCCGCTATGGATCTTCTTGCCCATATCGCCCAAACGACGTGTAAGCATGAGTTCCACTTGCGAGTGCACATCCTCGATGCCTTCCTCGATGATGAATTCTCCACGATCCGCTACGGCGTATATATTCCGTAATTCTGCTAATAAGACGTTTAGTTCCTCTTTGGTCAACAAACCGATACTTTCCAGCATCGTGATATGCGCCATAGAGCCTAATACGTCATATTTAGCGAGGTAAATATCCATCTCACGGTCCTTACCTACCGTGAATATATCTACTTCATGATCTACCTGTACATTTTTTTCCCAAAGTTTCTGAGCCATAATGAAAAAGGAATTAATAAGGCAAGGAGGCGATAACGGTCGAGATTTTATCCACAGCCTCTTGCAAAGGTTTCGATACCATTGGTTTCAAGAACGGATTCAGATCGGCACGAACCGTGATTTTTAACCGTGTGTCGTCCTCGGCCACCTGTTTCAATTGTATCCACAAGAAAAGGGGAACAGGAGAGTTGGTCGTCGTGAACTTGATTAATTTATTCGGCTCTCTTTCTACGATCTGGAAGGTAATCTTACCAACGGGATCGACAGCGAAACTACAGGTATCGCTGTCGAACTCAAAATTTTTTATTTTATCTTGCGGGATGCGATCCTTGATACGTTCCAAGTTGGAAAGATCGGACAACATCGTGAAGATACGTTCATCATTGTGTGGGATCTGTTTGACCTCACTCACAAATTCTTCAGTCATTGAGTGTCTTTTTGTTTATTACTTATTTCGGGTCCCAGTTAGCCGGATCTTTACGCCATTCCTGAAGAACCGCGATCTCAGACTCATCGATGTAATGCGTACGGACAGCTTCTTCCAAGACTGCGTCGTAGTTACTCAATGTAGTCAATGTTACTTTAGCGTCTTTGAAAGCGGCTTCCGCTACAGGGAATCCATAGGTAAAGATAGCTACCATACCCGCTACATCGCAACCAAAGTTACGTACGGCCTGTACGGCTTTCAAGCTACTACCTCCGGTAGATACCAAATCCTCGATGATCACTACTTTAGAACCCGGTTTCAATTCTCCCTCGATAAGGTTTTCCAATCCATGATCTTTTGGCGTAGAGCGGATGTATACGAATGGCAATCCTAATAAATCGGCTACTAAAGCACCTTGAGCGATTGCGCCTGTAGCAACACCGGCAATGGCATCTACGTTCTCGAATTTTTCACTAATCACACGAGCCAACTCCAATTTAATGAAGCTACGAACGACCGGATAAGAAAGAGTCTTTCGGTTGTCATTGTAGATCGGAGATTTCCAGCCGGATGCCCAAGTAAACGGATTGGCCGGTTGCAACTTTACGGCTTTAATCTTTAATAATTTTTCTGCTACTAAACTTTCCAGTGTTTTCATACAATCCTATATTTATATCAGTCTGCAAAAATAGATAAACTGAATGACATTACCTTGAATATCGTACGTTAATTTTTTATTAATATTTATGCGACAGACAGGGCTAAAATGCTGATGCGTATGCCCGGAATCCCTGATAAAGCCTTTGCGCAAGCGGAAATCGTGGCTCCGGTTGTGATCACGTCGTCTATGAGCAGGATATGTTTGTTTTTTAAGCTTTCCGGATGAATGACATTAAAAATAGAACATACATTTAACCAACGGTCGTAAATGGCCTTACGAGTTTGGGTACTTGTGTGGGTGGTGCGGGCTAGACTTTGCGTATCGATGGGGATATCCCATATGGAACGGATGCCGGAGGCGATCCATTCGGACTGGTTGTAACCTCTTTGCCGTTTTTTGCGGGGATGCAGGGGAACGGGGATAAGGAGGTCTACGGTACATATCGGGCTGTGATCCGCTTGGAGCTCTCTCGCTATCTGCCGTCCGAGTAGATAGCCCAACTCTTTATTATCATGGTATTTGAGCGAGTGGATCAGGCTTTGTACTTTTCCGCCTTTCTCGTATCGTAGATAAGCGGTGGCATATTCGATCCGGTTCTTTCCGATAAAAAGTTGCTCGACGGGGTTGTTCGCCTGTTGATGATATCCCGTGTGCGGCAGGTCGCATAGGCATTTCAGGCAAATTTGTTCTTCTCCCTCGACGAGTGGTCGTTTACATATTTTACATAAGTTTGGGAAAAACAGGTTGAGCAGATTATTCCATGTCGTCGGCATAATCCTCGCAGTCTATTCCTTTGAATAATTGGCTTAGGCAATTCAACGTGATCCGGCTTTCGAAACCTCGTCCGGCGGCGAAACGGAGTAACTTGTTGAATAGGTCCCGCTCGTCTTTTCCTTTTGTCGATTTCTTTTTGCTTTTTAGTAAATCGAGTAAGATGGAGCAGTATTCTCCCTCGTCAATGGCGGCGAGCGATTCTTCCCGGATCGGGGAGGGGATGTTTTTCTTATAAAGCTCGTAGCCTATTTTTACCCGTCCCCATTTATTGAATCGTAGCTTATCGTTCACGAAGAAACGGGTGTAACGGGATTCGTCGATAAACCGCTCTTTCAGCAAGCGGGCGATGATACGCTCGGAGGCGTCGGGGGGAAGTCCGGCGGCATCGATCTTTTTCTGTACGTCTTGTATGCAGCGTTCGGCGGCGGAGCAATAGGCGGCTGCCCGGTGCAACATCTCGGGTTCGGTTATCTCTTTCATATTTTTGCTTTTACGATCCGGTCTTTTCCGTATAAATCTTGTATTAATTCGACTTCGGTGTAATTCTCTTGACGTAGCATCGCTACGGTCTCTTTTCCGCAAAGGGCGTTGATCTCGAAATAGAGATGCCCGCCTTCCGCCAAATGCCTTTGTCCGAAGCGGGCGATGGCCCGGTAGAAGAGAAGCGGATCGTCGTCGGGAACGAACAAGGCTAGATGAGGCTCGTTCTCCAGAACGTTCGCTTCCATGGTCGCTTTCTCTCTATACATTATATAAGGGGGATTACTGACGATGCAGTTTAAGCTTCCTATAAGAGACGCTTCGGTTTCCTCCGTATGGGATTTTAGTTTCACGTACGTGAAAATTTTGTTTCTCGTACATGAAAATCTAGTTTCACGTACGTGAAAATTTTGTTTCTCTTGCATGAAACTGGAATAACCTTCGGAAAGGATATCCAATTCATGGAAGGATACGGAAACTTGATTCATACGGGCGTTCTCCTCGGCCACGGCGAGCGCTTCGGGTGATATATCCACCGCCGCTACCTCTGCCTCCGGAAGATGTTTCGCCAAGGAAATAGCGATACAGCCGCTTCCCGTGCCGATATCTAATATACGAGGGGCTTGGCCTTGGTAGTCCGTGATGATCCGCTCGACCAACTCGGCGGTTTCCGGGCGGGGAATCAATACGTCCGGCGTCACCTTAAACTCCATCCCGTAAAAATCCGCTATGCCTAATAAGTATTGTATGGGCTTGTATAAACGCAGTCCTTCTACAATCTCCTTGATTTTAAATTTCTCCGTATCAGATAATTCTTTACCTTTGCCTAACAGGAGTTGATGGGTAGAAAGACCGCAAACACGTTCCATGATGAGCCGGACGAGCGCTTGGGCTTCGCCGGGAGGATAAATATCTTTGAGGGAATTTCGGATGTAAGCGACGGTCTCAGTCATATCTTTCTCTTGTTTTATCGCGAAAGTAGTGTAAAAACCGTTTATATGCAAAGATTATGGTAGAGGTTGAAGAGAAATACATGGCTCGTTGCATCGAGTTGGCTAAAGGAGGGAGGGGAAATGTCAGTCCGAATCCGATGGTTGGTGCGGTGGTTGTGCATAAGGGCCGTATTATCGGTGAGGGATTTCACAGGAAATGTGGGGAGGCGCATGCCGAGGTGAATGCTATCGCTTCCGTGAAAGACGAGTCTTTGTTGAAAGACAGTACGATTTATGTGAGTCTGGAGCCTTGCTCTCATTATGGGAAGACGCCTCCTTGCGCCGAGTTGATTATCCGGAAAGGGATTCCACGGGTGGTGGTCGGTTGCTTGGATCCTTTTCCCGAGGTGTCGGGGCGAGGCGTGCGGATGTTGCGTGAAGCAGGGATAGAGGTAGTCACAGGCGTGATGGAGGAAGAAGCCCGTGCGTTGAACAAGGCGTTTATGACGCTACAAACGAAAGGCCGTCCTTATATTATCTTGAAATGGGCGCAGAGTGAGGATGGGTTTATCGATCGTTTGCGTACGGACGTGTCGGAGCCGGTCACGGTTTTGTCTTCTCCGGAGACTTCCCGCTTGGTGCATAAACTTCGCTCGGAGGTGGCGGCTATCATGGTCGGTACACGGACCGCTTTATTGGACAATCCTTCATTGAACGTGCGCCATTGGTCCGGTAATTCTCCGGTTAGGGTCGTATTGGATCGCCGGCTCGTTATTCCCGATTCTTATCGGTTGCTGAATGGTTCCTCACGTACATTAATATTTACGGAGAAGGAAGTGGAAAACCGAGAGAACGTGGAGTATATCCGGATAGATTTCGAAGGTCCGGTGATCCGGCAAGTGCTAGATCATCTTGCTGTCCGGAAGTTGGATTCCTTATTGGTGGAAGGTGGGACTCAGCTGATTAATTCTTTTGTGGAAGCGGATGTATGGGACGAGGCGAGGGTGGAAACGGCCCCGGTTCGCCTGTATCAAGGGGTGCATGCGCCGATGCTTGGAAAGGAGGCTGTTAGCGGCATCTCCGGACGTTCTGTTATGAGCATTAAAAATCATAACTATGAAATTTTAAATCATAACGATGAGTTCGAAAAATCATAACTATGAATTTTAAGGCTCATATAATCAACTAAAATATTATAAATATTAGCAGGTATTAGGGTGAAAGCAAAAAATGTTTCTACTTTTGTGCCTTTATATGCGACAAACTTATGTTTTTGATGAAAAATAAATTAGTACTATTTATAACAGGTTGTTTTGCGTTAGTGCTGTCTTCTTGTTTGAAGTCAGATGAAATCGTTGGTGTAGAAGCTATTAAGAATTGCCAGATACATACTTTTTCATTAAGTCATGATTCTGTGTCGGGGTTGGATACTGTGAAGTTTACGATAGACCAGCTAACGGGACGGATTTTTAATATAGACTCTTTACCTTTTGGTACGAAGATCGAGAAAGTGGTTTGTAAGATTGGGTTCGCTAATTCTTCAGTGATAGGTGGCGTGGAGGCTAGTCCCGAGGCTTATCCCGATTCCACTTATTATTTAAGTAGTTTGTCGGATTCCATCGATTTCTCCGCTCCGGTAAAGTTCGTGGTTCATGCGTATGACCAAGTCACGACAAAAGTCTATATGGCGCAAGTGAATATCCATCAAGTGGTTCCGGACTCTATGGTTTGGAGTATGTACGCGAATCCTATGATTGGCATTACCGTGAAGGATCAGAAGGTGGTAACCTACGATTATAATGGATCGGAGAATTACTTTATGTATGTGAAACCCGCCGAGTCCGGTAAACCTTACCAATTATATTACGCTCCGGTAAGCGCGCCTAAGGGTTGGCAGTCATTATCCTTGACCGGTCTGCCTTCCGATGGGCTTTTGATCTCCCAGATTACTGAGTATAACAAAGCTTTATATGTGCCGGCTACAAATGGCACTTTATATAGATCCGAGGATGGCTTGACTTGGAGCGCTGTAGAGAACGCCCCTTTCGTGAAATACGTTTTGGGTAGCGTGAAGCAGGGCACGAAACAGCCTTCCGCCTTGGCTACGATCGTGGATCAGGAAGGAAAGCTAGCGTTCTATGCGATGAACGAATCCATGGAGTGGATCGCCGGAGATGCGGTGCCTAGCGGATTCCCTGTTACCGGATTTAGCAATCTCCAATATGCCGCAATGTATCATGAGTACTTGATGACCGCCAGCGGACGTACCGTGGACAACCAAGTGGTTAATACGACTTGGGCTACCATGGATGGTATCTCTTGGGCGTTGATGGCTTCCGGTGACGCAAACTTCACGAAGCGTGAGGGAGCGATGATCACGAATTATGACGATAAGTTTTTCTTGATCGGAGGTATCGACGCTTCGAACAAGGCATTGAAAGATATGTATCAATCGATAGATTATGGTATTTCTTGGTCGTTGATCGACTCGATGGTGGTGTTACCGACCGACTATGCGGCGAGAGGCTTTTCCTCAATTATTGTGGATAAAGAGAATTTCGTGAACATTTTCGGAGGAAAGACCAGCACTGGTTCCAATGACTTGAACCAACTTTGGAGAGGCCGTATCAATCGTTTGATCCCGAAGGAATAGAAAAGTTCGATAGGAGATGTATAATTTTATGAGGCTTTTAGCGTTAGAAAAAGAAGTGTGGTATATATAACAGCAAGGCTTATGACTTCAACTTTTTTTCAGCGGCTTCTCATAATCATCCTATTGGCGGGTACGATCCCTACGCTTTGGGCGCAGGAATATAAGTACGAGATCGGTGGTATGGCTGGTGGCGCCTTTTATATGGGCGACGCCAACAAGAATACGATATTTAAAGGAATGAATCCGGCGGTGGGAGCCGTGTTCCGGTATAACATCAACTTTCGTTGGGCCTTAAAAGCCAACTTGATGTGGGGACAGGTTTCCGGTAAGACCGAAGGTATGGAGAACGTTTTTCCGAATAATGCCCAAACCTCTTTCAACCGTAGTATCATGGAGTTGGGGGGACAGGCAGAGTTCAACTTTTTCCCGTATAGCGATAAGTTCGACTATGCGGGGGCGAAGCGTTTCTCTCCTTATGTCTTGGTGGGCATAGGGCTGACGGTGGCTCCGGGTGGCGGGAAGACTTTCGCCAGCCCGAATATTCCTTTAGGCGTGGGCATGAAATATAAGATCAAGAACCGCCTTAATCTAGGGTGCGAGTTCTCGTTTCGTAAGTTATTTGGCGATGGCCTAGAGGGAAAGGACATGTTGGACGATCCGTATGGTGTTAAGGGTAGCGCTCTTAAGAATAAAGATTGGTACTCTTTTTTGTTGTTGTCTGTTACATGGGATTTCGGCCCGAGGTGCCGTACTTGTAACAATGCGAAAAATATAAGTGAATATTAGTAAGATAAAAAATGTCGTTGATTGAGAAAATAGACAAGAATCGCTTGCCACGGCACGTGGCAATTATTATGGACGGGAACGGACGTTGGGCCAAGGCGAAGGGGAAAGACCGTAGCTTCGGGCATCAGGAAGGCGTTGTTTCGGTCCGTAAGATTATGGATGCGGTCACTCAACTCGGATTGAAATATCTGACGTTGTACACTTTCTCTACCGAGAACTGGAATCGTCCGGAAGAAGAGGTCCAAGCGCTGATGAGCTTGCTGGTCTCCGCCATTCACCGGGAGACTCCGGACATGATGAAGAAAAACGTTCGCCTTACCGCCATAGGCGACCTTTCCCGCTTGCGTGAGGATGCTTATAATACATTGCAAGAATGTATCGATACGACTTCGGCGAATACGGGAACCACACTTGTTCTGGCGCTTAGTTATTCTTCCCGGTGGGAGATCACCAGAGCGGCTAGGCAACTCGCCCAAGAGGTCTTGGAACAGAAAATAAACCCCAATGATATAACCGAGGCTATGGTCTCGGACCACTTGACGACCAAAAATATCCCCGATCCCGATCTTTTGATACGGACCGGAGGAGAGAAACGCATCAGTAACTTCTTGCTATGGCAGTTGTCATATGCTGAATTCTTCTTTACGGATGTGTTTTGGCCGGATTTCAGAGAAGAAGAGTTGTATGAGGCTATATTGTATTACCAGCAACGTGAGCGTCGTTTCGGTAAGACAAGTGAGCAATTAATCTTATAAACAATAGCTGTTATATGTACAAAAGAATAGTGCTGTTTTTTATTTGCTTGGGTTTCGCTTGCGGTGCGTTTGCCCAAGAAATAGACACTACCCAAGTTGAGACGCCGGCAGAAGTGCCGGTCATTTCGTACTCGTTGGCCGCGAAGAAATACAAGATTGCGGATATAAAGATTACGGGTATCAAGAATTATGATGATTTTGTGTTGATCGGCTTCTCGGGCTTGTCGGTAGGCGATGAGATTACCGTACCGGGAGAGGAGATCACTACAGCAGTGAAGCGTTTTTGGAAACATGGCTTGTTTTCGGATGTGAAGATCTTGGCGACGAAGATCGAGGGCGACCAGATTTGGCTGGAGATTCAGCTGAAGCAACGTCCGCGTATCTCGCAAGTCAATTACCACGGGATCAAGAAAGGCGAGCGTGAGGACTTGGAGGCGAAGCTGGGCTTGAAGAAAGGTTTCCAGGTGACGCCGAACGTTATGGACCGTGCCAAGATCGTGATCCAGAAGTTCTTCGATGGCAAAGGCTTTAAGAACGTGGATGTCGAGATCGAGCAAAAGGACGATCCCGCGAATGAAGGTGAGGTGATCGTGGATATCAATATCGATAAGAATGAAAAGACCAAGATCCATCGTATCTATTTTGAGGGTAACGAAAAACTGACCGCCCGGGAGTTGAAGAAGGCGATGAAGAAGACGAACGAGAAGTTCAGCTTGCCGAACGACTGGAAAACCAGTATCATGGAGATGTTCAGCACGAAGAAGTTCACGACTGAGGAATATGAGAACGATAAGAAAAATATAATCGCTAAATATAACGAGCATGGTTATCGCGACGCCGTATTGTTGTCCGATAGCGTAGCGAACTTTAACGAGAAGAAGGTAGATATCTTCTTGAAAGTGGATGAAGGTGAGAAATACTATTTGAAAGATATTCGCTTCGTGGGTAATACGCAATATTCTACGGACTATTTGATGGCCGTGCTGGGTATGAAACCGGGCGAGGTGTATAATCAAAAGAAATTGAACGAACGTTTGAGTACGGATGAGGATGCCGTTTCGAATGTCTATTTTAATAACGGTTATTTGTTCTTCAACGCCGATCCGGTAGAGGTGGATGTAGCGAATGACTCTATCTCGTTAGAGATCCGTATCCAAGAGGGTCCGCAAGCGACGATCAACCGTATTATCATTAATGGTAATGACCGTCTGTATGAGGATATCGTTCGCCGTGAGTTGCGTACGAAGCCGGGTATGTTGTTCAGCCGCGAGGATTTGATGCGTTCCGTTCGTGAGTTGGCCCAGATGGGACACTTCGACCCGGAAAACATGAATCCGGTGCCGCTGCCTGATCCTGAGAATGGAACCGTGGATATCGAGTATAACTTGGTTTCCAAGGCGAATGACCAGATCGAGTTCTCCGCAGGTTGGGGACAGACGGGTGTGATCGGTAAGTTAAGTTTGAAGTTTACGAACTTCTCTATGAAGAACTTCTTAAACCCGAAAACCTATAAGGGCATCATCCCGCAAGGTGAGGGACAGACATTGACCTTGAGCGGCCAGACGAATGGGCGTTACTACCAGGCTTACAGCATCTCCTTCATGGATCCTTGGTTCGGCGGTAAACGACCGAATACATTGTCTGTCAGCGCTTATTTCTCAAAGCAAACCGATATCAGTAGCAATTACTTGACCAATTCCGGTTATGGTTATGGCTATCCGGGCTATGGCTATGGTTATCCCGGTTATTATGGGGGCGGTTATGGCTATGGTAGCAACTATTACGGCAACTATGGTTACAATAATAGTTATGAGTATGCTTACGACCCGGATAAGTCTATCATGATGTTCGGTTTAGCGGCCGGTTATGGTAAACGCTTGAATTGGCCGGATGACTACTTCCAGTTCATGGCGACGTTGAACTATCAGCTGTATATGATGCATGATTGGGACTATTTCTTGGTTAATAACGGAAATTGCCATAATATCAACTTGGAGTTGATGTTGCAACGTAACTCTATCGATAACCCGTTGTATACTCGTAAGGGTTCACAATTCATGTTGTCTGTAGCTGCTACGCCTCCTTACTCTTTATTCGATGGTAAGGATTATGCGTCGATGTCAAGCTCAGACCCGGATAAGTATAAATTCATCGAGTATCATAAATGGAAGTTCAAAGCGAAGATCTTCTCTCCGTTGGCTCCGTTGACCGTGAAACGTACGCCGGTATTGATGACCCGTGTTGAGTATGGCTTCTTAGGTACTTATAATAAAAATAAGAAGTCTCCGTTCGAGACCTTCTATATGGGTGGTGACGGTATGAGTGGTTACTCCAGTACCTATGCTCAGGAAACGATCGGTTTGAGAGGTTATGAGAATGGTAGTATCGCCGGTAATGGTGGTTACAACTCTTATGGATACGCTTATTCTCGTTTGGCTATGGAGTTGAGATATCCGTTCTTGCTGGAGCCTTCCTCTACGATCTACGGATTGGTATTTGTGGAGGCTGGTAACGCTTGGACTGATTTGAAGAATTTTAATCCGTTTAACTTGAAACGCTCCGCCGGTGTCGGTGTCCGTATATTCTTGCCGATGATCGGTTTGATGGGACTCGACTGGGCTTATGGTTTCGACGAGCCGAATTATGGATCTAATGGTAAACGTAGCGGTAGTAACCTGCACTTTATCATCGGACAGGAATTCTAAAATATAGATCGGGTATAGCTTCGTATGTAGAGACGGGGCGTGTTCCGTATGTAGAGACGGGGCACGCCCCGTCTCTACATTTAAATAAATACTTTTAACGAATATTGGTAGGCTGTAAGTAAACCCTCTGTTATATTTGCAGTCATAAAGTAGAACTATAAATAAAGAGAGTATGAAAAAGATTATCACATTGAGCTGTCTGATGTTGCTTTGTTCTTTTGCCGGCATGGCACAGAAGTTCGCTTTAATCGACATGGAATATATATTGAAGAATATTCCGGCTTACGAAATGACCAATGAGCAGTTGAGCCAAGTTTCCAAGAAATGGCAAAATGAGGTGGAAGCGATTCAGCAAGAAGCTCAGAATATGTATAAGAATTATCAGAGCGATCTGGTATTCCTCTCCGCCGAGATGAAAACGAAACGTGAGGAAGAGATCGTGAAGAAAGAGCAAGAGGCGCAAGATCTGAAACGTAAATATTTCGGTCCTGAGGGTGAGTTATATAAGAAACGCGAGAGTTTGATGAAACCGATTCAAGACGAGGTGTATAATGCGGTGAAAGAAATCTCGGAAGACAAGGGATATCAAATTGTTTGGGATCGAGCTTCAGCTATGAGCATTATTTTCGCTTCTCCGAAGATCGATATCAGTAATGAAGTGCTGATTAAGTTAGGATATTCAAAATAAATGCTTACATTTGTGCGCTTTATGCATGAAAAGTGTGAAAGCTTGATTAATAACAAAGTAATTATATAGTAAAAATGAAGAAACTTATTGTTTTATTGTTGATGATTCTCCCGTTGGGAGCTATCGCTCAGGAAGTTAAAATTGCGTTTGTAAAAACTCAAGAGGTGTTTATGGCTATGCCGGAGGTATCTGGTATGGAAAAACAAATGGCAGACTTGAATGAGAAATATAGAGTTGAATTGAAGCAAATGCAAGATGAATACCAAAAGAAATATTCAGACTTCGTAGCGCAGCAAGATTCATTGACAGAAAATATCAAGTTGAGAAGAATGCAAGAGATTCAAGATATCCAAGAACGTATGGATAACTTCGTTCAGGTAGCTCAGCAAGACGTACAAAAGAAACAACAGGAATTGTTGCAACCGATCCAACAGAAGTTGCACGAGGCTATCCAGAAGGTAGGCGAGGAGAAGGGATATACGTATATCATCGATCCGGCAGCTTTGCTTTATACGGGTACTAACGCAGTAGACGCAACTCCGTTTGTTCGTACGAAACTCGGTTTGTAATTAGCGAGAAAATTTATTCTATAGAATAAAAGAGGGGGTGTTTTCCGAAAGGATTGCACCCTTTGTACTTTATAAAAGAAGGTTTCTGATATGTTTCCACAAACTCCCGGTCCGATCGGTCTTTTTGACTCAGGTTATGGCGGACTTACGATTTTCGATAAGATCCATCAGTTGATGCCCGGTTATGATTACGTTTATCTGGGCGATAACGCACGTTCTCCTTATGGAACCCGTTCGTTCGAGGTCGTTTATCAATTTACCCGTCAGGCGGTATTGCGTCTGTTTGAGTCGGGTTGCCAATTGGTGATCTTGGCTTGTAATACGGCATCTGCGAAAGCGCTTCGTACGATCCAACAAAAAGACTTGCCTACATGGGATCCCAATCGTCGTGTATTGGGAGTCATCCGTCCTACAGTTGAGTTAGTGGATACGATCAGCCGTACCAAACATATCGGTATCGTAGGTACGAGCGGTACGATTACGTCCAATTCTTATACGATAGAGATCGGCAGGATGTACCCACATATCCAAGTGACAGGCGAGGCTTGCCCCATGTGGGTTCCTTTGGTAGAGAATAATGAGTTTAATTCCCCGGGAGCGGATTATTTCGTGAAAAAGCATATCGACCATATATTATCCGTAGATCCGCAAATCGATACGCTTATCTTGGGATGTACTCACTATCCCCTTTTGATGGATAAGATCCGTGCTTTTCTTCCTTCCGGCATCACTCTATTCTCGCAAGGCGAGCATGTAGCGGAGAGTTTGCGAGATTATTTAGGGCGTCACCCGGAAATGGATCGTAAACTCACGAAGGGAGGAAGTTGCCGTTTTCTTACCACGGAGTCGGCAGAGAAGTTTTCTGAGGCGGCCTCTATCTTCATGAATACTCCGGTTTCGGTTTCCCAGATCGAGCTATAACGCCCCTAGGCCCTATGAGGGAGATGTATATGAACGCTATTTATACTTCCCTCCTTCTTTATGAATACTTGAAAGATATCGGATGAATTCATTTGAATATCTAGTATAATTCTACAGATCACGCCGTGAACTCTACAGACCAAGGCTTGATCTATACAAACCAAGGCGTGGTCTGTACGTACCATACCGTGATTTATGAAATAGAATAAGGAGCGAGAATGTATAGGTATAGAAAGAAATAGGTATAATACCTTATCCTAGCCTAAATTCTTGCCGGATGTCTGTCTTCTACAGAAAAGTCAGACGTTCCCTTATTGGATGCTCTTTCCGAAAGGCGCCAAGGCTAAAGCTGCCATCTTAAAATGTTGCATGCCGAAAGGGATGCCGATGATCGTGATACATAGCAAAAGGCCGAATCCCAGATGCGTAAGGCAAATCCAAAAGCCTCCGACGAATATCCAGATCACATTCATGATAAGTGACAGGCATCCTCCGGAATTCCCCTCGTCTACGACACGGCTGCCAAAAGGCCATAAAGCCAGTATCGCTAATTTTAAGGTCTGGAGGCCAAAAGGTATACCAATGATCGTTATCATTAGTATTAGGCTGGATATCAGATATTCTACACTTGTTATAATCCCTCCGAAGAGTAACCATATTATATTCCCCAAGAATTTCATACGCTAGTTATTTAAATGGTTGATACTATCTTTCTCATATATAACAGATGCTTTACTAACTGTGGCTACATGAAAGCTATCTATTTCCGCCAAGATTTGCCGCTTAACGAAAGCGAAACTATCTCTATAGGCCGGTTTCACCGGTTCAGAAGGGGGAGCTTCCATTTTTAGCGGATCGATAGGTTGCCCGTTTTTGTGGACACGGAAGTCTAGATGCGGTCCGGTAGAGAGTCCGGTGGAGCCTACATAAGCGATTTCTTGGCCTTGTTGCACATGGCTGCCTACTTGGATTCCTTTGGCGAAGCGGCTTAAGTGCATATAAGTCGTGGTGTATACGGAGTTATGTTTCACTTTCAAGAAATTGCCCCCGCCGTTTTGATATCCCTTGGCGATAACCGTACCAGCTCCGATGCTGCGTACCGGTGTACCGGTCGGTGCTGCGTAATCAACCCCATGATGCGCCCGGTATCGTTTGAGGATCGGGTGGAAACGGGCGTTCGTAAAACGGGATGTGATCCGGAAAAAGTCTAATGGGGCTTTCAAGAACGCTTTGCGAAGGCTGTTCCCTTCCTCATCAAAGTATTCGAAGATACTGTCTTGGGTGAAAGGAATCGCTACAAACTCTTTGCCTTGATGCGTAAAGATCGCCCCCTCGATAGAGGCGATGCTCAAGGCGGTGGTATCGTCGATGTAAGCCTCATTGTATAGAACCTTGAATGAGTCTCCATCTTTGATATCGAAGAAATCGATTTGCCAAGCGTACACGTCCGATATCTTGATCGCCAGATACGGATCACCTCCGTTGGCCTTGATCACGTTCCATAGGGAAGAGTTTAATACTCCTTCCGTATATTTTTTCTTGAGGGTGATCGGCTTATTAAATTCATAGGCGTTGATCGTATCGCCGGTCAAGTCGATTACGGCATAATCGGTCAGCGACTTGGCGAAGGCGATATATCGGATCGTCTCCAAGGAATCTACCGTGGAAAATGTGTAATAATGCATGCCGGCTCGCAGTTTCGTCGGATCGAGGACATGGGTGGATGCCCTGCTGATACTGTCTGCTTTCAAGGCCGTGAAGCCCAGCCCGGAGAAGATGGAGGCGGGATTATCCCCGTTTTTCATCAAATACTCTTTTACGTCCAAGGAATCGATACAGATGCCGTATTGATACAGATGCTGTGAGCTATCCACCCACTGCGTATCCATGTCTGCGTCTTCCGTGGGCTGTTGGGGCTGTTTGCAGGAGAAACAACTCATCAACATGACTAATACGATACATATAGGTAGTTTCTTGTCCATTTGTCTTCGTTTGTTCATCAAAAATTATTCAACCGGATACAAACTTACGGAAAATAATAGAAATAGCGAAACCTATTTAGCGTAAAGCTTTGTACCTTCGCGGACTCGTAAAAAAGGTGTTTAGGTAGAAAGCAGATCAATGGACATGTATAGACTATTCCGTGCCCCGAGAGGGCTGAGAGGCAAATTATTTAAATTAACAGGGCCTATCTTTCTGGAAACCTTGCTGATGTTGACTTTAGGCGTGGTGGATACGCTTATGCTGAGCCATCATTCCGATAACGCGGTGGCGGCGGTAGGTGTGGTGAATCAATTGCTGAACATGGTATTCCTGCTGTTCAATATTACCACGACCGGAACTTCCGTCATGTGCGCCCTCTATTTCGGGGCGAAGGATCATAAAAGTTTTATTCAGGTATTAGGGACGTCTTTGCTGTTTAACGCAGGAATCGGTTGCTTGATCAGCTTGATGCTTTTCTTGTTCGGTAGGGAGATGTTGGTCCTGATGGATATCCGTCCGGATCTGATGCCGGACGCTGCGACTTATATGCATATTGTCGGAGGGTTCGGCTTCTTCCAAGCGGTTAGTTTTACGATATCGGCGGTGCTCCGTGCGGCGAACAAGCCGAATTACGCGATGCAGGTGACCTTGCTGATCAATGTATTGAATGTGTTTGGAAATTATGCGTTGATATTTGGCCATTTTGGTTTCCCTGCCCTCGGTGTACAAGGAGCGGCTATCTCTACCTCTGTTTGCCGGGGAGTGGCGATGACACTTTTGTTTATCATGCTGTTCAAGCGGTTGGTGCCTCGTATCCCTTTGGCTTATTTCCGTCCGTTCCCGTTTCAGAAGTTGAGAGACGTGTTGAAGATCGGTTTGCCTTCGGCAGCGGAACAAATCTCGTATGATGCCTCGCAGGTGACGATTGTCTACTTTATCAATATGCTGGGTAATGAGTACTTGACAGCTCGTGTTTATGTGATGAATATCGTGATAATCGGCTATATCTTTTCTTTGTCGATCGCGCAAGCTACTTCTATTTGTACCGGCAATTTGGTGGGCGCGAGAAAGAAGCAAGCCGCTTATTTATTGAGTTGGTATGCTTGGAGGAGGTCGTTGCTGATTACGCTGGTCGCTAGTACCGGGGTTTATCTGCTGGGACGTCCTTTATTGGGGATATTCACGGAGAATCAAGCAATCATAACGATTGCGATGGGAGCCTTGCTGGTAGATGTACTCTTGGAGCAAGGGCGGGCCACGGTACTGCTGTTCTTATTCTGCTTGCGTTCGGTAGGCGACGTCGTGGTCCCGGTAATTATCGAGTTATTCTGTATGTGGTTCTTTGCCGTGTTCTGCGGGTATATGTTCGGTATCGTGTTCGGATTAGGCTTAGCGGGGATGTGGTTCGCTTTTGCTTTGGACGAGTGTTCCAGGGGAGCGGTACTCTGTTTGCGGTGGCGAACGCAGAAGTGGAAAAAGAGGATGTTAATCAAGAATCCTGTTAATATAAGCTAAAACAGGGTGCTCTTGGGAACATTTTGCCTTCTATTTGCGTCTTACTAATTACAATAGATATTTTATAAAAGATTATGATGAAGATGAAAAAGGTATTGTTTTATGCGTTTTTGCTTCCCGCTTTCGTTGGGATGATGTTTTCTTGTTCAGACGTCAAGACAGATGTGAAGAAGTTGGAAGGTAAATGGAATGTGGTAGAAGTGAAAGGTGAGAAAGTCTTGGAAGAAGGCCTGCCACAGATGGACTTCAATATGGCTGAGAAGAAATTACATGGAAATACAGGCTGTAATTTATTCAATACGACGATCACGTTAGATCCGGAAGATGTATCTTCTATTACGATCGCTCCGGGCGCTACGACTATGATGGCTTGTCCGAATATGGATTTGGAGACGAGCGTGCTTCAATCGATGGATCAGGTTCGTTCCGTGAAGGCCGGAAAAGATGAGAATGAGATGTTGTTGGTAGACCAAGATGGTAATGTATTATTAGTATTGGAGAGAAATTAATGAGAAAAGGTCTTTTTTATATTTGCCTGCTTTTGGTAGGCGTCGGTTTGTTCGCCGGCTGTAAATCCAAGAAAGCGGTGGTAGCTTCTTTCTCGGATCTGGATGGTGAATGGGGTGTCGTGGAGATGAACGGTAAGACGTTGAATCCCGAGGAGACTCATCAGGTTTTGGTGTTCGACGTGGCTCGTCAAGGGCTTTCAGGAAATGCCGGTTGCAATCGGTTGATGGGGAAGATCGAATATAATGATGCTTATAAAAATATCATTAAGTTCCCACAGGTAGCGACTACCCGAATGGCTTGCCCGGATATGAGCGGCGAACGTGAGTTGCTGGAAGCGCTTAATAAGGTGGTGCGCTTTGAGGCACAGGGTGAGGCGGCTCCTGTTACGGAAATCGCTTTGTTCGGGACCAATAATGATAAGTTGTTGGTGATCAAAAAGCAAAAATAAAATCACCCAGTTGTAGAGACGGGGCACGCCCCGTCTCTACAACTGGGTATTAATATTTGAAACTATAACGGAATCCTGCCTTAAACCAAATACCCGGTTGGGGGATATTTCCCAGATCATAATAAGTGGAATTGAGCAGATTATTTAACTCCGCATATAGATTTAACCGCTGATATTCCCAATTTACTTTCATATCTACTAAGCAATAAGGAGCGTAAGGTTCCTCATAAGCCGGCTTAAGATTCTCGTATTTAGTATAACTACCGGCCCGGTCTTGCCAACGGACATACCAAGTGGCCGAAAAACCTTTCCAGATAGAATGGCTTAATTGAGCCGTGAACTTGTGCTTCAGATAATCTAACGCATAATTCGATATATACCCCTCACTATCCTTGTCTTGATGGATAAACGCATATCCCAGTTCTATTTTCCGGATAAAGAACCGTTCGTTGCCCAGTTCCCTCGGTAATAAACTCAGGTTAGTCTCGAAACCAAGGTTATCGACTTTTGTCAGATTTTGGCTTTCCCAGATATCTTCCGGTTTCTCTTTCACCCAATCGATCATGTTCTTGCCTTTTCGGTAAAAGCCGGCTATATGAGCCCGGAGGAAGTAAGTGTTGTATTTCAGTCCGACCTCGAATGCTTCGCTTTCCTCCGGTTTTAGGTCCGGATTTCCTTTATTCGTCTTACCCTCATAATAAAGATCGGTGAAAGTCGGCATACGCAATGCCCGGTTCCAGCTCCCATACAGACGGAAATTGTCCCCGATACGGTAACTGGCATCTATTCCCGGATAGAAATGAATCCCTTCGTTTAAGGCCGAATTATAGTTTGCCAAGACCCCGACTGACAACGTGAAGCGGCGTAATAATACGTTATGCTCAAGAAAGTAGCTGATGTTACTTCGGTTATCGCTTTTTAGATATTGCCCCTCTTTCTCGAAAGGAACATCCTGCGGTTCCTTCATCGGCTTGCCTAATACGTTACTCCTTACTCCCTCGTTTCGGAATTCCACGCCCATACTGGTTCTTCCTAGTTTCCACTGTGTCGTGGCGTTGAGGTTGGCTCCGAATACTTCCGTCTCATGGTAATTATGCCCGGTATACCAATCGGCGGGATCGCTACGGAACAACTCGTACCGGTCGAAATGTCGGGTCCAGTATACCTTGGGGGTGAACTTGATTTTGCCATGTGTTTCTCCTCCGGCGGAGAGGAAAAAGCGGCGAGTCTTGTCGTATTGGTTGGGGTAGGAAGCGGAGTAGAAGCTATTCGCTCCATAACCTTTGTCGTTGTATCCGGCTTGGAATTGGAAATCGGCCTCCTCGCTTTTAAGTTCCGATTGCCAAAAAAGATTTAATTGTTTGAAGTCTGTATTGTCTATATACCCTCCGGACGAGGCATACCCTGCGGAAAGGCGCTGTCCGAAATGAGTGGTCGCGTGATTGATGGCAGCTTCCAGTTTCCAGAGCTTATGCATTCCAGCGTAATTGTCGGTCGAGATCCTGTTCTCTTTTCCTGTTTTCGTGATGATATTGATCGCTCCGGCGAAAGCGCTGGCCCCGAATATACGGGAAGAAGGGCCGGATACCACCTCGATGCGCTCTATGTCCGAGAGATTCACCGGGAGGTCAAAACTATAATGGCCAGTTTGTGGGTTGGAGAGGTTGACCCCGTTTAAGAGAACCGCTATTTGGTCGAACGTCCCTCCCCGAATGGAGATATCGGCTTGGGTGCCTCCTTCTCCCCGTTGCCGGACATCTATTCCCGCAGCATATTCTAAAAGATCCTGGATACTGGTGACAGGTGCCGTCGCGATCTCACGGGCGGGAATGACTGTCACGATCTTGGTCGCTTGATTCCGTGCGATAGGCGCACGGGAGGCGGTAACTTCTACCTCTTCCAGCTCTACGGAAGCTTCCTCGCCGGTCCGGTTAGGCTCGATTGTCTTTTGAGCTTGCGCCGTGTCGGGTAGGGCGAATAGTAGCATACTTGCTGTTACGACTCCAATGTTAATGACTTTGTGCATACTCCGGAATGCGGCGTAACGTTTCCGGTCGAATCGGCGGAAACGTACGGCGACTTGGGTATGCGATTCCCAATAATTCATTCGTTCTTATTTTTTATTTTGAGTAGGATAGTCCGGATAAAGTAAATACTTTTTACGCATGGCCTTGTATTGATCTAGCTCGGGTTTCCAACTTTCCCGGATCTCTTTCTCGGATAAGCCCCTTACGATCTGGTAGCGGAGCTGCTTCGTGCCTGCCAATAAATCGAACCAGTTCGGACGGGAGAAGAAAAAGGCTTGATCCTTTCCCGCTTTATTGTAGAAGTCGAGGAAGAATCGCAAGGTTAATCCTCCTTCGAACGGATATTCCCGCAGATCGATGCCGTAACATACTTTATCCTTTTGCAAGGGACTGGTATCGAATCCGGGCAAGGAGGTCGGGGTAAAAGTGAAATTCCCGTATTTAGGATCCGGGAAACCTAGTACTTGAAACGGATAATAGGTTCCTCTTCCCACGCTAACGTTCGTAGCCTCAAAAAAGCAAAGCGACGGATACAGGCGGATAGACTGGTCATTCGGGAGGTTCGGAGAGGGCTTGACTGGCAACCAATAGGGATCTCCGTGTTTCCAATTCTCCATCTTTACGATCTTTAACCGGCAGGTATCGGGTGTACTTTTCAGCCAGCCTTCCTTATTGATCATCCATGCCAATTCCCCTACGGTCAAGCCGTGCAAGATTGGGAGCGGATCGACACCGACGAAAGACTCGAATCCTTTCTGGCGGATCGGCCCGTCTACGAAATCATTCGGGTTCGGGCGGTCCAACACGATAAACTCTTTGTTGTTTTCGGCGCAGGCTTCCATCACGTAATGCATTGTGCTGATATAGGTATAGAAACGGGCACCTACATCTTGTATATCGAAAACAATCACGTCAAGGTCGCCCAGTTGCTCGGCGGACGGTTTCTTGTTTTTCCCATAAATAGAGATGATGGGGATGCCTGTTTTCAAGTCCCGGCTGTCTTTTATCTCCTCTCCGGCATCACCGGTTCCCCGGAATCCATGTTCCGGAGCGAACACCTTCTTAACGTCTACGCCTTCCGCTACTAGCGCATCTAATAAATGAATCTGCCGCTTTTCCAAAATGGAAGTCTGGTTGACCACTAATCCTATCCGCTTGCCCTTCAGTAAACGAGTGACGACATCCATCCGCTCGGCACCTAGCTTTAACGGGGCGTTTTGTGAATAGACACGGGGTGTCAGGCAATAAAGTAAAAATAGGAATATAAGGATCTGTTTCATTACATTATATAATATATCACTGTGTACTGATCGCGAAAGTACGAAATGTTTTTCACAGAAAGTTTATACTTTTGAGGCGAATAACAGACAATACTAAGAATATGAATGTAAAAACACTTTTTTATGCGGTAGCCTTTTTGAGTTTGTCGTGGGCATCTTTCACCTATGCGCAAGATGTCCTACCGGAATATACGCAAGCACGCCGTTTCGCCCCGTCGAATGCGGAACAGTTACTTTTCTCTTATACCCTTACCCCCAATTATTTTAATAATAGTGACAAATTCTGGTACGAGTATAAGACGAGTGAGGGGACAAACTGGTATCTGGTGGACCCCGATTCGAGAAATAAACGATTATTATTCGATCGGGATGAGTTGGCGGCACAGATAAGCGAGATCGTGAGAGAGCCTTTTACCGGACAACAACTTCCTATCGAAGATTTACGCTTAAAGGAAGATGATCGCACGTTTACTTTCTCGATAAAGGGTACGAACGGGAACTATTTTTTCTCGTATGATTATCCGTCCTCCCGGTTGACTCGGATTACGAAAGACGAGATTTCTGCTAAAATCCGTTGGGCGAATATATCGCCGGATAAAAAGCGGGTAGTCTTCGCGAAAGATTTGAACCTGTATGTCATGAGTTATGAGGATTATGAGAAGGCAGTGAAGGACCCGGAGGATAAGACGATATCCGAGATCTCCTTGACTACGGATGGCGAAAAAGATTTTAGCTTTGGTATGCCCCGGACTTTCTTGAATACCGATACTTTATGTGACCATAAGCGGAAATATGTAATGGGGAACTGGTCTCCCGATGGTCGTTATTTCGTCGCGACTTTGTCGGATCAGCGTGAGGTGCAAGATTTATGGGTGATTAACTCGATCGCCAAACCTCGTCCTACACTTGAGACCTATAAATATCAGATGCCGGGAGAGGCGGGTTCTCCAATCGTTCATTTATATCTCTTTGATTTGGAAAATACCGGGAAGCGGAAAGAAATCCGGGTGGATTGTTTTAAAGATCAAACAATCAATCTAGCCTCCAAGCCGGATAAGGAGCGTACGGGACTCACTCGGAACTCGATCTGGTTGGGAGATAACCAGACCTTCTATTTGACCCGTGTCAGCCGGGATATGAAACGGGTGGATATCTGTTCGTATACGATCGGGGAGGATTCGGTAAAAGCGATCATTGAGGAACGTCTAAATACTTCTATGGAAACCCGCCCGCTAGCGATGACCGATAATGGTAAGGAATTGATCCATTGGAGCGAACGGGATGGTTGGGCGCATCTGTATCTATATGATGCGCAAGGAAATTTGAAAAACCGTATCACCAAAGGGCCTTGGCATGTGGACGCCATCGTAGACGTGGACAGTAAGAATCGTGTCGTTTACTTCAAGGCGAATGCCCGGGAAAAGGGAGATACGACTCCTTATTACGAGCATTTGTATCGGGTGAATCTGGATGGTTCGGGCTTAAAGCTGATTACTCCGGGCGATTATTTCCACCTGGTCTCTATGGATAAATCCATGCGATATATCGTGGATAACTATTCTCGTGTCAATACGATCCCGGCTACGGCATTGTATGATAACCAAGGTAATCGATTGATGACCTTGGAGGAGAGTGACTTCTCCCAATTATTCATGGCAGGTTATAAATTCCCTGAGCCTTTTTCGGTAAAGGCGGCCGATGGGGTGACCGATTTGTATGGTGTCATGTATAAGCCTTTTGATTTTGATTCCACGAAAGTATATCCGGTCATTAACTATGTATACCCCGGACCGCAACAGGAGGGAACTTTCTTTCGCTACATCCCGATGAATCCTCGTACGGATCGTTTGGCGCAAGCCGGATTTGTCGTGGTTTGCATGGGACACAGGGGAGGGCATCCCAGTCGCTCCAAGTGGTATCATAATTATGGATATGGAAATTTGCGTGATTATCCGATGGCGGATCATAAAGTGGCTATCGAGCAGTTGTGCGCTCGTTATAAATTCATGGATATCAACCGGGTCGGCATACACGGACACTCCGGTGGCGGTTTCATGTCTACAGCGGCTATGCTGCTTTATCCGGATTTCTTTAAGGTGGCGGTATCTTGTGCCGGCAATCATGACAATAACATTTATAACCGGTGGTGGGGAGAGAAACACCATGGAGTAAAGGAGATCACGGATGATATGGGAAATATCTCGTTCGATATTCGCATCCCGACCAATCAGGAATTGGCGAGGAACTTGAAAGGCCATCTGTTATTAATCCATGGCGATATCGATAATAATGTGCATCCGGCAAATACCATTGTTGTCGTGGACGAGTTGATCAAGGCGGGCAAGCGCTTTGATATGTTGATCGTACCGGGAAAACGTCATCATTTTGATGACTATAATGAATATTATTACTGGCGGATGGTCGATTACTTCTCTGAGTATTTGAGAGGCGAACGGGAAACAGGTGCGGATATAAAAGATTTGAAGCTGGGCAATTGGTTTCAGGGGTATCAGTGATGAGAAGTAGTATATGTGAGAGAGATTGTTTATTTTTGTCTCGCAAAAAAATAAATAGGATGAAACCTCTTGATATAATAAAGAAATATTATCCGGAAAGTTCGGATGCCTACCGGATTTTGGTGACTCATAGCCGTAGCGTGGCGGATAAGGCATTAGCATTGGCCCGTTTGCATCCGGAGATGAATCTGGATCTGACTTTTATTGAGGAAGCGACGATGTTGCATGACATAGGGATCTTTTTGTGTAACGCACCGGATATCGATTGCCATGGGGAGGCCGATTATATCTGTCATGGCTATCTGGGAGCCGATTTAATGCGGAAAGAGGGGTATCCTCGCCACGCCTTAGTTTGCGAGAGGCATACGGGGACGGGGCTTTCGCTTGCCATGATCGAGGAACGGAACTTGCCTGTTCCACATCGGGATATGCGTCCCGTGTCATTGGAAGAACAATTGATCTGTTTCGCTGATAAATTCTTTAGCAAGACTAAATTGACGAAAGAGAAACCGGCTGATAAGATAAAACAGAGCTTATCCAAGTATGGAAATGAGACAGTTGAGCAGTTTGAACACTGGTGTAAACTCTTTTTAGGGGAATAAAAGCATAAGGGCTCGTTTATTTATTATACATTTGCACGCTGTAACACACTGCAAAGAACGAAGTAATGTTTTTGATATATAGAGTCCTAATCATTCTATTCGTTTTCCTCTTGGGAGGCTTGGGCGTGCAAGCGCAGGAGATTGTCGCTCCTGCCGATAGCTTGGCGCAGACTGATTCTCTCTTGGTGGCTCCTACGGATAGTACAACGTTAGCGGGAGATTCGATTCCAGAAAAGCAGACCGGGCTAGATGCTCCGGTCAGTTATCAAGCGACCGATTCTATCGTGATGACAGCTGGCAACTGGGCATATCTTTACGGGGAAGGCGATGTCAAATACCAGAATATCGAGCTGCAATCCGAATTGATCGAGATGAATATGGATAGTAGCATCGTGTTCGCTAAGTTTGGACTCGACTCTATCGGGCAGGAGTTTGGCTATCCGTTGTTTAAGGAGGGCGACCAGCAATATGAGTCGAAGACGATGCGGTATAATTTCGGTACCAAGAAAGGATATATCACGGACGTGATTACCCAGCAGGGCGAAGGGTATGTTACCGCCGGGCGAACGAAAAAGATGGAAGGGGATATCTTGAACATGGTGGGTGGTAAGTATACGACCTGCGACGAGCATGAGCATCCTCACTTTTACATCCAGATGACGAAAGCGAAGGTGCGCCCGAAAAAGAATATCGTAACGGGTCCGGTCTATCTGGTCTTGGAGGACGTGCCGTTGTATCCGATCGGGTTACCTTTCTGTTTCTTCCCGTTCTCGAGTACATATTCATCCGGTATTATTATGCCGACTTTCGGAGACGAGTCTACCAGAGGTTTCTTCTTGCGTGACGGTGGATATTATTTCGCCTTGAGCGATTATATGGACTTGGCTTTATTGGGGGAGATTTATACGAAAGGATCTTGGGGATTGTCGGCCAAGTCGGCTTACCGCAAACGTTATAAATTCTCGGGTAGTTTTAATGCTTCTTATTTGGTGACGAAATTGGGTGACAAGGGATTACCCGACTATAGTTTGTCTAAGGACTTCAAGGTAAACTGGACGCATACGCAAGACCCTAAGGCGAATCCTTATCTGTCTTTCTCTGCGAGCGTAAACTTCTCTACTTCTTCGTATGACCGCAATAATCAGAACAGTTTATATCCGAACGCGAACGGGTATGCCGACGTGAACCAGAATACGAAGAGTTCATCCATTAACGTAACGAAACGTTTCCCGAATAACCCGTTCACGATCTCCGGTACGATGAGTATAAACCAGACGACCCGTGATTCTTCTATCGCCGTAACCTTGCCTAGCATGACGGTTACGATGAGCCGTATCTTCCCTTTCAAGCGGAAGCATCTGGTCGGGAAGGAGCGTTGGTACGAGAAGATCTCCATGAGTTATTCCGGTACGTTCAGTAATAGTATCACGACAAAGGAAAACTTATTATTCAAATCGAATTTGATCAAAGATTGGCAGAATGCTATGCAGCACTCGATTCCGGTAAGCGCTACATTCTCCGTGCTCAAGTACTTGAATATTTCTCCCTCTTTCAATTATAAGGAACGTTGGTACACCAGCAAGATCGAACAGGAATATGATACGCAGAAACAGGCTTTGGTAGCCCGCGACACTACGTATGGTTTTTATCGTATTTACGATTTTAACGCTTCTATCTCTGCGTCTACTACCTTGTATGGTTTTTATAAACCGTTGCCATTCTTGGGTAATAAGGTTGAGATGATCCGTCACCGCTTCGAGCCGTCTATTACGGTAAGCGCCCAGCCGGACTTCGCTTCTTCTCGTTTTGGTTTTTATGAGACTTATGTATATCAAGACGCGAATGGTGAGGATCGTGAATATACGTATTCTCCGTTTGCTCATAATATGTATGGCGTTCCGGGAACGGGAAAACAAGGAAATATCAGTTTTGACGTAAATAACAATATCGAGATGAAGGTGCGTTCGGATAAGGACTCTACTGGATTCAAGAAAATTAGTCTGATCGATAAGCTGTCGTTAGGCATGAGTTATAATATGGCGGCGGATTCATTTAAGTGGAGTGACTTGAGTGTCGGTTTACGTTTGAAATTATCCAAGAGTTATACGTTGAACTTGAATGGTCAGTTCGATACCTATACGTACGATGAGAATGGGCATCGTGTCGATATTCCCCGTTGGAAAGCAGGCAAGGGTATTGGCCGTTTGAGAGGGACTAGCACCAGTTTTTCTTATACATTTAATAATGATACGTTTAAGAAGTTGTTTGGAGGAGGTGATAGTTCATCGGATAAATCTGGGAATCAATCGGCTTCTACGGATCCGAATGCAGATCCGGATGGCTTGAACCCGGATGGAGAAGGAGAGGGCGAGAATAAGGAAAGTGGTGGCCGTCTGTTGGGCAAAAAGAAAGAGACCGGTGAGACAGATGCCGATGGCTATTTAATTTCCAAGATTCCTTGGAGCCTCTCGTTTAGTTATGGTTTGAGTTTGCGGTATGGTGATTTTAATCGTTCTAAACTGGAGTATGATTACGCCTTGACTCACTCTTTGAGCTTTAACGGAAATATCCAGCCGACAAAGAACTGGCGTTTTAACTTTAACGCTACTTATGATTTTGACGCTAAGAAGATCTCTTATATGACTTGTAACGTAACTCGTAACTTGCACTGCTGGCAAATGACGGCTAGTTTCGTTCCGGTTGGTCCTTATAAATCCTATACATTCAGTATCGCTGTAAGCTCTGCTTTATTGAAAGATTTGAAGTATGATAAGAGAAGTAATTATAGGGATGGACAGCAGTGGTATTAAGAACCGAAAATTGAGAATTGAAAATTATTGGATTGTATAGCTAATTTTCAATTCTCAATGATCTTACCATTCGATGGGAGTTTGCCCAGTTGCGATTAAATAATCATTGGCTTTGCTGAAATGCTTGTTTCCGAAGAATCCCCGGTAAGCGGAAAGTGGGGACGGATGGGCTGATTTAAGAACCAGGTTACGGGATGAATCGATGAAAGCACCTTTCTTTTGTGCGTAGGAACCCCATAATATGTAAACGATATGGCTTCTTTCAGCCGCCAGACGATGAATAACAGCATCGGTAAAGGTCTCCCAACCTCTATTTTGATGGGAACCGGCTTGATGCGCTCGTACTGTGAGCGTGGCGTTTAGCAGTAATACGCCTTGATCTGCCCAACGAATCAAGTTGCCGGTTGTTGGAACCGGATGCCCTAAGTCATCTTGTATTTCTTTGAATATATTGATGAGGGAAGGGGGGAAAGGTACCCCATCCTGCACGGAGAAACAAAGTCCGTGCGCCTGTCCCGGCTCGTGATAAGGATCTTGGCCGAGGATAACGACCTTCACTTTATCGAACGGGCAGTGCTCAAAAGCGTTGAACATATAAGGACCGGGAGGATAAACAGTACCTTGGCGGTATTCTTGTTTAACGAAATCGGTCAATTGCTTGAAATAATCTTTTTCAAACTCGTCGGCTAACCGTTTTTTCCAGCTTTCTTCAATCTTTACGTCCATAATATAATAGTTGGCTGTTAACTAAATAAGCATCATTCCAGCTGCACGTGCTTCCTTGCGCATCTCCTCCGGCCAGATACTTGCCTGTATCTCTCCGATATGGGCCTTACGAAGATAGAACATACACAACCGGCTTTGTCCGATACCACCGCCGATACTTTGCGGAAGTTCACCGCTCAAGAGGCGTTTGTGGAAATAGAGTTCTTTTTTCTCCCCGGCTTTGCAAATATCCAACTGGCGTAGCAAGGCTTCCTTATTGACGCGGATACCCATAGAGGATAGTTCCATAGAACGGTTTAGTACATCATCCCAAACCAATAAATCCCCGTTCAATCCGGTTTGTCCGTTCTCGGCGATCGTAGACCAATCATCGTAGTCCGGAGCACGTCCGTCATGCTTCTCTCCATTGCTTAGCGAGCATCCGATACCGATAATGAATACGGCCCCGTATTCCTTGGTAATAGCGTCTTCCCGCTCTTTCGGTGTAAAGGTAGGATATTTTTGTAACAAATCCTCTGAATGGATGAAATGAATCTGTTGGGGGAGCGTCGGGCGGATTTGAGGAAACATCTCGTAAACTAAATATTCGGTACGGACCATAGCGGCATATATGCGACGGACGATTTCCTTGAGGAAATCGATCTTACGTTCGCTTTCGCTCATTACACGTTCCCAGTCCCATTGATCCACGTATAAAGAGTGTAAATTACCTAGCTCCTCGTCTGAGCGGATGGCGTTCATGTCGGTGTAAATACCGTAACCTTCTTCAATGTGGTAATCGGCGAGTGTCAGTCGTTTCCATTTGGCGAGTGAATGTACGATTTCTGCTTTAGAGTCGTTTAAATCCTTGATAGGAAAAGTGACGGCTCGCTCGGTCCCGTTAAGATCATCATTGATACCCATGCCCTTAAGTACGAATAAAGGTGCGGTTACGCGTCTTAGGCGCAGCTCGGATGAGAGGTTTTGCTGGAAAAAGTCCTTGATCTTCTTGATTCCCATTTCAGTCTGGGATAAGTTAAGTAAGGCTTTATACCCTGCGGGTTTAATAAGATAGCTCATATACTTGTTGTACTTTGTGTTTGTGAAATATGTGCGGCAAAGATAATGATTAATGGCAAAATAACAAGAATGTGATCGCTTTTATTTGCAAAATGGCAGAATAAGCAGAATACTTATATGCAAAATATCAAAAATAAAATATTTCTCTCCTGTATTTGCTAAACTAAGATATTATATGTACTTTTGCGCAGTCTTTGGCTCGGTAGCTTAGTTGAATAGAGCGTCAGATTCCGGTTCTGAAGGTCGTGGGTTTGAGTCCCACCCGGGTCACAAGAAATCCTTGGTAATCATTAGATTTCCAAGGATTTTTTGTTTATGTGATTTTAAGGAAAACTATAACCGCATGTGTAAAATAGGATATTCTTTACCTTCTCCGTCCAAATCAGACCTTTTGTATGTGTTAAAGCCTATATGTTTATAAAAACCGACAGCTTGATTATTTTGCTCATTCACATCGACTTTTGTTACTTGCAAATTATCTATGGCATAAGTGATTAATTTTTTTCCTATTCCTATACCTCGATAATTATTGTCAATGAATAACATTTCAAGATTTCCTTTTGCGATTCCCATAAATCCTACTAAGATTCCCTCTTGTTCAAATCCGAATAGAGTGACATGTTGAAAATATACTGGAAGTTGTTCCTTATAGTATAGAAAATCTTCCTCTTTAAGAAAATCATGTGTATTTAATACTGAACTTTCCCAGATTTCCATCAAACGTGGATGATCTGTAACTTTAATTTTTTTAATCATAATTGTAATTACTATTTAAAGCTACAAAGTTCGGAACTTTTACATTTAAAGCACTGAATCTAAGTTAAAAAATACGTTTACGGATTCTGCTTAGTGCTTGTGGTGTGATACCCAAATAAGAAGCTATATCTTTTAGCGGTATATAGTTTAGTGTAATGCCATATTCTTCAATCATCTGTAGATAATACTGTTCAGGGGAATATTTAATCAAGTCGATATTTCTTTTCAAGAGTTTATTCAGCAATATAGCATTCAAATCTTCAAATACAGTTTTTACCTTAGGTATAGCGGTGTATAGTTCATTTTCTTGTTTCTTGTCTATTCGGTAAATAACGCTATCTACAATTGTTTGCACATTAAACGCAGACTTTGTTTGTAATGTAAAAGATATGTTCGACATTGAGAACGTACCCTCTTTACAAAACCAAAAGATTTGTTCTTCTCCTTTATGATTTAATAGCCAACAACGTAATATTCCATCAAAAACGAAATAACTATACCTCTCTATTTCTCCTTCCTTGACCAAAAATGTACCTTTACTAATCAATATTCGTTCAAAATATTGGTCAAATAACTTAGATTCCTTCAAATTGAAAGTACTGGTGCTATAATTAAATCCTTTAAGTAGTTTTTCTAAAAGCATAGTCTAAATGTAATAATTCGTAATATACTTACTCATTTGATATATTCACTGTTACTCCTGTTCTCCTTAATTTAATTTCTCATATTCAGTGAAATATATTTTCGACTACAAACTTACGAAAAAACCGAAAGTTTTTATGTACGTTTATGATGGAGTTATTTAAGTAATGAAAGAACACGGAAAACAAAGGTAATTAGCATGTTGTTAAATTGTTATTCTTTTGAAGATGTATTATTTCAAGTCGTTGTATTATAATAAGGTAAATAGTGTTATGATAGTAGTGGCAAACGTTTTGCAAGGCGAAAGATAAGCCGCTTGTCAATTCCCGGAGCTTTTGCTGAACTAACCTTACTTCGTTTTTGTTTTATTACCAGAAAGATGAATTGATAAGATAAAAAATAGGGGAATTATGTCAGCATTTTACAAATTTCTTTTTCCAATGAAGCCGGATGGTACAGCTATATCGTTACTGTTGTTGGCGCTTCGTTTGTTATTTGGAGGTCTATTGCTTTCGCATGGGATACAGAAGTGGACGAATTTTGAGAGCATGTCCGCCGCATTTCCGGACCCACTGGGAGTTGGACATTCGGTTTCTCTAGGCTTGGCCATTTTTGGGGAGCTTTTTTGTTCGATTGGCTTTATTCTCGGTGCGCTCTATCGGTTGGCAATGATCCCGATGATTTTTACTATGGGAGTGGCTTTCTTCGTGATTCACGGGAATGATCCGTTTTCTTTGAAAGAGTTGGCGTTCGTTTACTTGGTCATTTTTATCTTGATGTATATAGCAGGACCTGGTAAGTTCTCGTTAGATCGTCTGATCGCTGTCCTCTTGTCGCAGAAGAGATAGGGAATTGTAGGGAAGTTAACTTGCTTTGGAAAAGTTTCTGGAACCTCGGGTAAACTCTCTGGTTCCTAAATAAAAAAAGACTGTCTGGAAACCAAACAATCTTTTCTATTGTGGGCGTTGACGGATTCGAACCGCCGACCCTCTGCTTGTAAGGCAGATGCTCTGAACCAGCTGAGCTAAACGCCCGAAATTCTTTCGGTGAAAATAATAAATTTAAAAGTGGGCGTTGACGGATTCGAACCGCCGACCCTCTGCTTGTAAGGCAGATGCTCTGAACCAGCTGAGCTAAACGCCCGAAAATCTTTCGGTGAAATAATAAATTTAAAGGTGGGCGTTGACGGATTCGAACCGCCGACCCTCTGCTTGTAAGGCAGATGCTCTGAACCAGCTGAGCTAAACGCCCTTTAAACTTATTTTTTCGTTCGCTTTATCTCTCTAAAGCGCTGCAAAGATACGGCTTTTTTTATTACCACCAAACTTTTTGACGAAAAAATGTGGATGAATATGAATTTTGTTTGGATGTGGCTACGTAAGTGTCTGATGGTCCTAAAAACGGGGCATTTAGTTAAAAATAACGATTGCTTACCTTATTATTCAATGGAAAAGACTTAACTTTGCGACTCTATATTAATAATGTATATGGTATTATCGACACTGACTGCTATTTCGCCCGTGGATGGGCGATACAGGAATAAGGCTGAGAATCTGGCGGCTTATTTTTCAGAATACGCACTTATCAAGTATAGGGTGCGAGTTGAGATCGAGTATTTTATTACTCTATCTGAGTTTCTTCCGCAATTAAGCGAGTTAAATGCGGCGGAAGTAAAAAAGGGGCTCCGGAAAATTTATCAGGAGTTTACGGAGGAGGACGCTTTACGAGTGAAGGAGATCGAGAGCGTGACAAACCACGATGTGAAAGCGGTGGAGTACTTTATTAAGGAAAAAACAAATCATTTCCTTGCGGAGAAATACCACGAGTTTATTCATTTTGGATTGACTTCTCAGGATATTAATAACACATCTGTGCCTTTATCGATCAAGGACGCTTTGCAAGAGGTGTATTATCCGGGTTTGGAAGAGGTGATCGGCGCCTTGAAAAAATACGCCGAGGAATGGATGGATATTCCGATGTTGGCTAAGACACATGGGCAACCGGCATCTCCGACTCGTTTGGGTAAGGAGGTGATGGTCTTTGTTTACCGTTTGGAGCAACAGTTGGCATTGTTAAAGGCCGTTCCTATCTCCGCTAAATTCGGTGGGGCTACAGGAAACTTCAATGCGCATCATGTAGCGTATCCGGAATATGATTGGAGGGCATTCGGTAACAAGTTCGTTAGTGAGGTGTTAGGCTTGAAGCGTGAGGAGTGGACTACCCAGATCTCTAATTATGATAATCTGGCAGCGATCTTCGATGGCTTGAAGCGTATCAATACGATCTTGATCGACTTGAATCGTGACTTCTGGCAATATATCTCCATGGAGTATTTCAAGCAAAAGATCAAGGCGGGTGAGATCGGTTCGTCTGCTATGCCACATAAGGTGAACCCGATTGATTTCGAGAACGCTGAGGGTAATCTAGGGATCGCTAACGCTATTTTAGAGCATTTGGCTACGAAATTGCCGGTATCTCGTTTACAAAGAGACTTGACGGATTCTACCGTGTTGAGAAACGTAGGCGTGCCTTTGGCACATATAGAAATTGCCTTCAAGAGCTTAACAAAAGGCTTGGGTAAATTGTTATTGAACGAGAACGCCCTAAGTAGGGATTTGAATAATTGCTGGGCTGTGGTAGCCGAGGGTATCCAGACGGTCTTACGCCGTGAGGGTTATCCGAAGCCTTACGAGGCATTAAAAGCTTTGACACGTACGAACCAGACTGTTACGGAGCAATCTATCAAGGAGTTTATCGAAACCTTGAATGTTAGCGACCGGATTAAAGATGAATTAAGGGCTATAACGCCTCATAATTATACAGGAATTTAGTGATAATACAGGTAGCCGTGAGGCTACCAAGTTTTTAACCATTGTTTAATTTATAACAAATGAGTACAGAAGAAAGAGATGAATCTCAACCGCGTCCAAAAAAAGTGATACCAAGTATCAGACGGGAAAACACAGACCAAGAAGGTGAAAGAAGACCTTACAATCAGGGTTATAATAAACCTGAGGGTAGCTATGAACGTAGACCGTATCGGTCTTATGGAGAAAATAACCGTCCTTCATACGGGGATCGTCCGAGCCGTCCGCGTTCTTACGATAATAACCGTGAAGGCGGGTATGGCAACAACCGTGAGGGGGGCTATGGTAATAGTCGTCCATCTTATGGCAACAATCGCGATGGTGGGTATGGAAATAATCGCCCGTCTTATGGCAACAACCGTGAAGGTGGCTACAACAGCGGCCGCTCGTCTTATGGAAATAACCGCCCGTCATATGGGAATGGAGGAGGGCAATACAATCGTCCGTCTCGTCCTAATTATGATGGACCGGCAAAGGCTTATTCCGCTAGTCCTTCCGGAGAGGGAATGTCTGCGGATGGTATGAAGAAAAGAAGACCTAGAGTAGGTGATACCCGGGTTGATTACAATGATTCACGTTCAAGCGGCGGGGACGGTTACGCACCCAGACGTTCGTATGGTAACGATAACTCTTATGGCGGTAATCGTCAAGGGGGTGGTGGATATGGAAATAATCGCCGTCCTTCTTACAATAATAATCGCCGTTCCGGTGGAGGAGGTGGTTTCCAAAGACAGCAGGGTTACAACATGCGTCCGAAACAGATCAAGTATAAGGAAGTCTTGGCGGATCCGAACGAACCGATTCGTTTGAACAAATTCTTATCTAACGCTGGTGTTTGCTCTCGTCGTGAGGCGGATGAGTTTATCCAGAAAGGGGCTGTTAAGGTTAATGATGTCGTGGTAACGGAATTGGGTACTAAGATTACTCGTCAAGATGTTGTTACATTTAACGAGAAGCCGGTTCAGATCGAGAGCAAGGTGTATATCGTATTGAACAAGCCGAAGAATTGCGTAACGACTTCTGATGATCCTCAAGAACGCTTGACAGTAATGGATTTGGTGAAGAACGCTTGCCAAGAACGTATTTATCCGGTAGGCCGTTTGGACCGCAATACGACAGGTGTCTTGTTATTGACGAACGATGGTGATTTAGCTTCTAAATTGACTCACCCATCTTTCAAGAAGAAGAAGATCTACCATGTGTGGTTGGATAAGAACGTGGCTATCGAGGATATGGAGAAAATCGCCAACGGCCTTGAGCTTGAGGATGGGGAGATCCATGCGGACGCTATCAGCTATGCTAGCGAGGACGATAAGAGCCAAGTGGGTATCGAGATCCATTCCGGCCGTAACCGTATCGTGCGCCGTATTTTCGAATCGTTGGGATATCATGTGACGAAATTGGATCGTGTTTATTTCGCCGGTTTGACTAAGAAGAACTTAGGCCGCGGTAAATGGCGTTACTTAAATGAAAGGGAAGTGAACGCTCTTAGGATGGGAGCTTTCGAATAAAAAAAACGATACAGATGGAAACAATTAAACGAACAAAAATTGTAGACGTACTGAAAAGCGACGCTTTCGGTACTACCGTGAACGTGAAAGGATGGGTTCGCACCCGCCGTGGTAGCAAACAGGTGAATTTTATCGCCTTGAATGACGGTTCTACAATCAATAATGTTCAGATCGTTGTGGATGTAGATAAATTGGGTGATGAGTTCTTGAAACCGATTACCACGGGAGCTAGTATCAGCGTAAACGGTATCTTGACACAATCCCAAGGCAAGGGGCAAAGCGTGGAGATACAGGCTACCGAGATTGAGATCTTCGGTACGGCTGATCCAGCTACTTATCCGTTGCAGAAAAAGGGACACTCCATGGAGTTTTTACGTGAGATCGCTCACTTGCGTCCTCGTACGAATACATTTGGCGCGGTATTCCGTATTCGTCACAATATGGCTTACGCTATCCATAAGTTTTTCCATGATAGAGGCTTTTTCTATTTCCATACGCCGATCATCACGGCTTCCGACTGTGAGGGTGCCGGACAGATGTTCCAAGTTACTACCAAAAATTTGTACGACTTGAAAAAGGATGAGAATGGCTCTATCATTTATGAGGACGATTTCTTCGGCAAGCAGGCTAGCTTGACGGTTTCCGGACAGTTGGAGGGTGAGTTGGCAGCTACAGCCTTGGGACAGATTTATACGTTTGGCCCTACGTTCCGCGCTGAGAACTCAAATACGCCTCGTCATTTGGCGGAATTCTGGATGATTGAGCCGGAAGTCGCTTTTAATGATATCGCGGACAATATGGAGTTGGCCGAGGAGTTCATTAAATATTGCGTACAATGGGCGTTGGATAACTGTATGGAGGATATCAAGTTCTTGAACGATATGTTCGATAAGGAATTGATCGCTCGTCTGGAAGGGGTCTTGAAAGACTCATTCGTTCGCTTGCCGTACACTGAAGGAATCAAGATATTGGAAGAGGCTGTCGCTAAAGGACATAAATTTGAGTTCCCTGTTTATTGGGGTGTAGACTTGGCTTCTGAGCATGAACGTTTCTTGGTGGAGGATCACTTCAAACGTCCGGTAATTTTAACGGATTACCCGAAAGAGATCAAGGCTTTCTATATGAAGCAAAACGAGGATGGAAAGACGGTGCGTGCCATGGACGTATTGTTCCCGAAGATCGGAGAGATCATCGGCGGTTCCGAGCGTGAGGCCGACTATGATAAGCTAATGACTCGTATTGATGAGTTGGGCATCCCGATGAAGGATATGTGGTGGTACTTAGATACTCGCCGTTTTGGTACGGTGCCTCACTCTGGTTTCGGTTTGGGCTTTGAGCGTCTTTTGCTGTTCGTTACAGGCATGGCAAATATACGTGACGTGATACCTTTCCCGCGTACACCGAATAATGCTGAGTTCTAATAGCGCTTAGTGATCATGATAAAAAGGGCCCGTAACCGGTTTCAACCGAATTACGGACCCTTTTCTTATATTAGCTTCCTTTATTAATCGTCGTCCAGATCAATAGGAATTTGTCTTTTGAATGCCTCCTTAAAGGATATGAGCGATTCGGTGCGAGCCAAGCCCAATGGTTGAAGCTTGTTGTGGATGATGCTTAGCAAATGCTGGTTGTTCTTTGCGTATATTTTTATAAACAGGTCGTATTGCCCCGTTGTATAATGGCATTCCACGACTTCCGGTATCTGCAACAGCGCTTCTGTAACGCTTGGAAATTGTCCGGGAGACTTTAGGAATAACCCCATATATGCGCAAGTTTCATACCCAACTTTTGTGTTATCCACGATGAATTCTGAGCCTTTGATAACCCCTAAATTAGTCAGCTTTTGTATGCGTTGATGAATAGCCGCTCCGGATACGTTACATTCCCTCGCTACTTCCAAAAATGGCATACGCGCATTGCCGATGATTAGTTTAAGTATCTTCTCGTCCAGTTCATCTAGTTGATGATGTGCCATATATTCAGTATATTTGTATTACTGTTAGATTATATCTTTCATATTTAATACAAATATAATGATAATCTTATAATCACCTAAAGATTATGTTAGATTATTTTGATTTTGTAAGCATTCTTTATTCAATTATTAAGTATTTTTTTTATGAGCGAAGATCATGTAATAATTAGTAAGCCTGTCCGGGAGATAGCCGATCCTTTATTGGATCTAGTAGAGAAAACATATACTAGTTCTTTCCCCGAGGAAGAGCGTCGTGATTTCTCTTTGGTACGTAAGCTTTTGGAGGAAGATAGCCGTTTCGAGATGTATGCCTTGCTACGGGATGGTATTTATGTGGGTTTCATTACGGGATGGCAATTTGAGGGCTTTGTTTATGCGGAGCATTTTGCGATCGACGAGTCCGCTCGTAACGGAGGAATCGGAGCGAAAGCAATGACAAGTTTTTTAGCTCTCCACGAAGATCCGGTTGTCTTAGAGGTAGAGATGCCGACAGAGGAGATGAGTAAACGTAGAATCGGTTTTTATGAACGTCTGGGGTTTGTCTTGGATCACCATGTATATTTCCAACCTCCATATCGTAGAGGAGAGGCGTTATTAGAAATGCGTTTGATGACTCATGGGGAACTTGATCTGGAGCGATCTTTTAAGCGAGTTAAGACCATTATTCACCAAAATGTCTATGGAGTGAAATAAAAAAAAGGCGGGATTCTATTTCCCGCCTTTTTTAGATATTCTATTTGTAGATCATTATTCGTCGACACGTTGAGCGGCAGAATAACTAATCTTTAATGCGTATGCTTCACGAAGAGCCTGCTTGATGTCTGTAATCGTTCCCATCTTGGTCTCTTTATCAGCCTTGATAGAAACCGTCATAAACGGCTGGTCCTCTTCCTTCATACTGGACTTTTCCTGTGCGATATAATCCTGAATTTCCGAAGTTTCCGCAAAAGCGTCATTTAATTGGATACGAGTTTCAGAACCCATCTTCGCTCTCAAATCTCTAGTCGGCTTACCGACATAGATAAATGTTACCAAAGATTTCTTCTCCAATTTTTGAAGCTCTGTAGCTTGTGGAGCATGGAACTCTACTTTCAATGTTACCTCACGCATAGATGTTACCATCATGATGAAGAACAAGAAAGCGAACACCAAGTCAGGTAATGATGATGTATTCAATTCGGGCATTTCACGACCGCCCGCTTTACTAAACTTTCCCATTACTTTTTACCTCCATAATTTTTAGGTTCAGCTTCTGATATCTTTTGCGGATAAATCTGCTGTACAGCTTTTTGTTGTTCTTCGTCCAAATCAGCGAAATTCTTACCGAATTTTTCCTTAGAAACCTTATTTCTCAATTCGTTATAAGCAGCCGCAATTTCATTCTGCACATCGATATAAGCTTGGTATTCGGTACCACGGTCATTCTGTAAAGAAATTACGTGGTTCTTCGTTACCATCATCTTTCCGAAGAATGGAACATCAGCCTCAACACGCTCAGGCTTATGTTCGTCATTATAAGGATTATCAATGAACTCTTTGATTCTTTCTTTCAATTGCTTGATATCGACAAATTGATCACCGCAGAGAATCTGGTTATTACTGTTGATCAATACAACCAACAAGTTTCTCTTTTTGATGTCAACATCGGTATCGTTCTTCTGATCTTTAGGTACAGGGGGCGGCAAACGTCTTGCCAAACCTTTATCTGTATCCATTGATGTAGTAATAAGGAAGAAGATAAGCAACATGAAAGCGATATCGGCCGAAGAAGAACCATTGATACCCGGTGTCTTTCTTTTCTTACCCATTTCTTTCTTGTTTTATCAGTTCGTTATTACTATTATTTACCCATGATTCTCTTTACAGAACCCCAAACTACACATGCTACGATCAGAACCAAAAGTACGATTGTAGACATGATCCACATATCTGTGATCTTTAACCAACCCGGAGTGTTGTAAACTTGAGAGTCTGCGTTCAAACCTGTTAAAGGAGTTGCGTCACCCATCGTGTAAGTGATGAACAAAACGGCAACGAAGCAAACTAATACAACCAAAGACATAATCGCTGATTTAGCGTTTGTCTTCAACAACGTCAAAAATTGCCAAACGGCAAACAACATTGTACTGATGATTGTCACGAAGAACAATACAGAAGTCCAGTTAATCAATAACCCGGTATAGATGGGCTCTTTCATTTCAGCGGCAGGGTCAACGACTCCACCCGCATAAAACATACCCAGAACAATAATACTGATAATAGAACTTATCAGTAAAGTCCAACTGGATATTTTTCTTATTTTAGTAACTGCCATAATTCGTTATTATTTTTTGAATTTGACGTTGTATTTGATAACCAAGTCAAGCAAAGAGATAGAAGCATCTTCCATTTGATTCAAGATAGCCTCCAATTTGCTTAACAAATAGTTATAGAATACCTGAAGGATCAAAGCAACGATCAAACCACCTACAGTAGTAATCAAGGCCACTTTCATACCACCTGCTACAACCGTCGGGCTGATATCACCAACTTGCTCGATTTTATCGAACGCCATGATCATACCTACTACAGTACCCAAGAATCCTAAAGACGGAGCCATTGCGATAAACAATGTGATCCAAGACATATTCTTTTCCAAAAGACCTCCTTGAACACCACCATAAGAAACGATAGATTTTTCTACAACGTCGATACCTTGGTCAATTCTCATCAATCCTTGGTAAGCGATAGAAGCGATAGGGCCTCTTGTGTCACGAGCGATAGCTTTAGCGCCTTCAACATCACCTTTGTCTAAAGCATCTTCGATACCCTTCAACAATTTGCTGGAATTCGTTTCAGCTAAGTTCAAGTAGATAATTCTCTCTAAGCAGAAAGCCAAACCGAAAATCAAAGCGATAGCAACCAAACTCATGAAGTCGGCACCACCTTCGATAAACTTTGTTTTTAATGCTTGATACATACCTCCTTCAACAGCTGTAGCTGCGTCTGCAGCGTCCTGCGCGAATGCTACGGTAGAAGTTCCAAGGGCACATAAACCCAAGAATGCTTTTGCAAATAACTTTTTCATTGTGTGTTTAATTTTTAAGATTAATAATTCTCTTATTTGTTTTTATTTTATTGTTAATTAATTCATGGTATTCTCCACCGCGGAGAGAGCGGGATTCGAACCCGCGAAACCCTTTAGGGGTTTACACGCTTTCCAGGCGTGCCTCTTCAACCACTCGAGCATCTCTCCAATTATTCGCCTAGCTTCTTCTAAAACGACCGCAAAATACGAAAAAATTCCCATATGCAATCTTTTCAGTGCACAAATCTATAGTTTTTGCTTGACATATACACAATATCCACGAAATAAATTTTGACTTCATTCGAAAAAAAGTGTCTATATGGGTTTATTTACGCTTTTAAACAATTCTAATGTGTTTTTTCGAGTAGCGTTTACGGTTTCCTCTAGCGTGAGGCCGAATGTTTCCGCCACTTTCTCGGCCGTCTTCCATATGTAAGTAGGCTCATTCCGTCTACCTCTGTAGGGGACTGGTGAAAGATAGGGTGCATCTGTTTCCAAGAGTATCTTTTTAAGATCCGTTTGCCGAATGACTTCGGACAGTTTTGAATTTTTAAAGGTAACAACTCCGTTTATCCCGATCTTGAAGGTGGGCAGTTTCTTTATTTCTTCCAGCTCTTCCGTTGTGCCGGTAAAACTATGAAATACGCCCTTAAGTCTTTCCGCTCCGACTTTATGTATGCATTCCAGAACTTCCGGATATGCGTCGCGGGTATGGATGGCTACGGGCAGGTTCAGATCGATGCTCCAACGCAGTTGTTCCTCGAAAACGATTTGTTGCTCCTTTAAATAAGTCTTATCCCAATATAGATCGATCCCGATTTCACCGATACCGCAATAAGTACGTTTAGATAGATAGGATTCCGTTTGTTTTAGGATATCGATATAATTGCTATCCACACTGGTCGGATGCAATCCCATCATGGGGAAAGCGAACTCTGGGTATCGATCGCATAAATCGTGCATTCTGTCAATCGTCGTCAGGTCTACGTTTGGCAGAAGCAGGGTGTCGATACCTGAGTCTTTTGCTTTTTGAGCCAGTTCGTCTTGCTCCGGATCGAAATCCTCCAGATATAAATGGCAATGTGTGTCTATTAACCTCATGGATTAGGATTGTCTATGCATTAAATGATCACAAACCTCTTTTAGGATCGTTAATTTTTCGGGGGCGACTTGTAAAGCTTTTAAGTTCTCTACGGATGCGTCGTAATAGGCTTGGATTTTATTTTCTGTTAATTGTTTTAGCTGCAATTCGTTGTAGATAGAGGTGAATGCCTGTATCTTTTGAGCCGGGTCGAATTCTTTTTTACCCATCCAGCTACGGAGAGCTTCCGCTTGTTCTTTATTGGCCAGTCTGAGAGCGTTGATCAATAAGAATGTTTTCTTGTTGCAAAGGATATCGCCGCCAATGTTTTTCCCGAAAGTGGCGGTGTCACCATATACATCTAGTAAATCATCTTGCAGTTGAAACGCTAGACCTATATTGATACCAAACGCATATAAGTTGCCTGCGTCTTCCTGTGAGGCACCTCCGAGTAGGGCACCCGTCTTAAGGGAGCAGGCCAGTAGTACGGCTGTCTTTAGCCGGATCATCTCGATGTATTCTTCCTCGCTCACATCCATGCGAGACTCGAATTCCATGTCGAATTGTTGGCCGCCACATATTTCCGCCGCGGTTTGCGTAAATAAATCCAACACTTGTTTAAGGTGGCCGTGTTCCGTTGATCCGATTAATTGATAAGCCGCTATTAGCATCGCGTCTCCGGAAAGAATCGCCGTATTGGCATTCCATACCTTGTGTACGGTAGGTTTGTTCCTTCTTTTATCAGCTTCATCCATCAGGTCGTCGTGCAGCAAGGTGAAGTTATGGAAAACTTCCAGACCTAAAGCGGGCTTGATCGCATTCTCTATACTATTATTATATATATTACATGCCATCAACGTTAACGCCGGACGTATTCTTTTTCCTCCGAGGGACAAGATGTACTCTATCGGCTCGTATAAGCTCTTGGGAGGATTGGTGAATTGTAGTTGAGAGATCTCGCTTTCTATTCTTTGAAGTATATTCTCGAATGCTAACATAGCTGTATCAATTAATGGAGTTATGAAATAAAAAAAGGCTGCGAAAATAAAGCAGCCTTTTTGATATGTTTAATGTTATACTATTGCAATCTGAACGTGATAGGCACAGTATACTTAACACGTACTGGTTTACCTCTCTGCTTACCCGGAGTCCATTTAGGCATGGTACCGATCACACGAAGAGCCTCTTTATCCAATGATGGGTCTACACCACGTAATACCTCAGCGTCTACTACTGATCCGTCTCGGTTAACCACGAATGCGCAGATTACACGACCTTGGATACCGTTTTCCTGTGCGATTACCGGATACTTGATTGATTTAGCGATAAACTTCAGCAACTCAGCGTCTCCACCCGGGAACTTCGGCATTTCCTCTACAACCGTAAAGATCTGCTGAGCGGATTCTTCTTCTTCCTCTACTACTGCAGGCGGTGTATAAACGGCTGTTTGAGCCTCTTGCTGATTATCCTCTGATGATAAGATATCTTGCTGTTCCAATTCAACGTCGTCTTCAACAACGTTCAAAACCTCGGTTACAACTGGTGCTGGAGGTGGTGGAGGTGGAGGAGGCGTATTCTCCGGTCTCGTGATTTCCACTTCTTCCTCGGCGATGATGTCTGCTACACCCTCGCTAGCCTGAACGACCATTACATCGCGGGTGCTCCATTCGAAGCCCACGAACAAGACAGCTAAGCCCACTACGAATCCCATCAGGATACTTAGAGACTTACCTCTCTCAAGGTCCGCTTTCGGTGATTTTTTAATTTCCATACGTTTATAATAATTTATAAGTGTTTTTCACTTCTGCAAAAATACAAATTATTTCATATATCAAACAAAAATGAGAGCGATAATATACCTTTTTGGCATTTTTCCCGTTTCTGTTAATGTGAAATCCGTATTTCTGAGATTTGCGGGTGTAAAGTAAAAACATTTTTCCGAATTAATGTATCTTTGAACGATTTTTTGCATGAAAATATGAGAAATAAACTATTTATACTGATTTTATTCGTTGTTACACTGTCTGTCTCAGCGCAAAACGGGAGTGAGGCGTATACTTTCTTACGTTTTCCGACCTCGACCCGGGCTAACGCCTTGGGTGGGCATACCGTGGCGTTGGTAGAAAGAGACCCTTCGCTTATCTTCCATAATCCGGCCTTGCTAGGTGCGGAGATGGATGGGATGATCAACTTGAATTATATGAATTACATCTCGGATATCAACGTAGGAAGTGCCTTGTTCACGAAAGCGCATGGCGAGAAAGGGGCTTGGGGCGTAGGCGCTACGTTTATAAGCTATGGCGATATCAAGGAGGTGTTACCGGATAACGTCGTGACCGGAGCGAGCCTGTCGGCGAAAGATATCAGCGTGAACGGTTTTTACTCCCGTGACTTGAATGAGCGTTGGCGGGGTGGATTATCGTTGAAGTTCTTGTATTCGGGGCTGGCTGATTATACCTCTATCGGTTTATGCGTGGATGCGGGATTGAGTTATTATAATTCGGATAAGGGCTTTTCCTTTGGTTTCGCCTTGAAGAATATCGGCGCGCAACTGAAAGCTTACGAGGATGAGCGACAAAAGATGCCTTGGGATATCCAGATGGGTATCACGCAGAAAATGGCGCATGCCCCGATTCGTTTTTCTTTGACGGCCCAATACTTGAACCGTTGGAAGTTCGATTATATCGATAATACGGATAAAGAGTATGACGGGGATTCTTTCGTTAAGACGTTGGCGAAGCATTTTATCATCGGCGTGGATTTTATCCCGTCCGAGAACTTTTGGGTGGGCGTAGGATTCAATCCGAAGGTCAATATGGATATGAAGTTGAAAGGCGGGGGAAGTTTCTCCGGCTTCTCGGCGGGCGCAGGTGTAAGGATCAAGATGTTTGACGTGGGCTTCTCGCTGGCGAAATATCATCCGTCCGCCATGTCGATGATGATTAGCGTATCTACGACCTTGGCCGATTTTAAGAAGGTGACAGAATAAACCTATACATTAATATATATATGAAGAAAATAGTTATCGCTATAGACGGCCACTCTTCCAGTGGCAAAAGCACCATGGCTAAAGATCTTGCCAAGGAGATTGGATATACGTATATCGATACGGGTGCCATGTATCGGGCCGTGACTTTGTATTGCATCCAGCATGGATTTTTTGAGGGAGAGAAGATTAAGGAGGAAGAGCTGAAGGCTTCTATCCATGATATCGATATTTCATTTCGTTTGAACGCGGAGACCGGCCGGCCGGATACCTATTTGAACGGTGTGAATGTAGAGAAAGAGATCCGTGGTATGGAAGTGGCGGATAAAGTGAGTCCGGTAGCCACTCTAGGCTTTGTGCGCCGTGCGTTGGTCGCTAAGCAACAAGAGATGGGAAAGGCGAAAGGCATCGTGATGGATGGCCGTGATATCGGTACGGTCGTATTCCCGGATGCGGAGTTGAAGCTTTTCGTGACGGCCTCGCCGGAGGTACGTGCCAAGCGCCGGGTCGATGAGCTGGAGGCGAAAGGGATCCCCGCTTCTTACGAGGAAGTGCTGGAGAATGTGAAGAAGCGGGATTATATAGATTCAACCCGGGAGGAAAGTCCTTTGAGACAAGCTGATGATGCCTTGGTATTGGATAATTCCCATATGACCTTGGAAGAGCAAAAGGCTTGGTTGCTGGAACAATATCATAAAGCGATCGGTTCATAAACGAGTGCTTGGAGTTTCCTATAAAGAAAACTTTTGTCTCTTCGAATGAAAACTATAGTTTCGTTACTAGGAAACAAAAGTTTCTCTTAGGGAAAACTCTAGTTTTGTTATGAAGAAACTATAGTTTCTTGTGATTGAAAATTAAGAAAACTGTAAGTGCTTGTTTGTTAATGATATTATAGATATGATAGAAGTCGAGATAGATAAAGATTCCGGATTCTGTTTTGGGGTTGTCACCGCCATAGAGAGCGCTGAGCGGGAGCTGGGAAATACGGATACGCTGTATTGCCTAGGCGATATCGTTCATAACAGTTTGGAGGTGGAGCGGTTGGAGCATATGGGGCTGCATACGATCGACCATGAGGGACTTTCAAGGTTGAGAGACCGGAAGGTGTTGCTCCGGGCGCATGGCGAGCCGCCTTCTACCTATGCTTTAGCGAAGCGAAACAATATCACGATTATAGACGCTACTTGCCCGGTTGTCTTGCGTTTGCAGCGCAAGATCCATAAATGTTATCAAGAGACCCGGGCGAATAACACCCAGTTGGTTATCTATGGGAAGAAAGGCCATGCGGAGGTGAATGGCTTGGTGGGGCAGACGGAGGGCACGGCGATTGTCATCGAGAAAATAGAAGACCTCGATCGTCTGGACTTTACCCGTGCGATCAGTCTGTTTTCCCAAACCACGAAGTCCTTGGATGGATTTAAGGCGGTAGTGGCGGAGATCAAGCTGCGGATGGCGGAAGGGGTGGAGTTTAATTATTACGATACGATTTGCCGTCAGGTGGCGAATCGTCTTCCGAATATAAAAGCGTTCGCCTCCAGCCACGATTGGGTCTATTTTGTGGCTGGTCGTAAAAGTTCCAACGGGAAGATGCTGTTCGAGGAGTGCCGGAAAGCGAACCCGAATACGCTCTTTATTTCCGAGGTATCAGAGATTACCGAGCCTTTGCCCGAGGGCGTGCGCCGGGTCGGGGTTTGCGGCGCTACATCCACTCCCAAGTGGTTGATGGAGGAAGTAGCGGTCCGGATCAAGGAATTGAACGCTTCGGAATGATATTTTGATTAAGATTACGTGAACTTTCCGGGAGAAAGACAGAAGGATAACTAAATATTTACTACTTTTGCCGGAGAACATTAAAATCAATGACGCTATGTCTACAGTAAAGTGTGTTGGTATTTTAACGTCCGGAGGTGATGCCCCGGGAATGAACGCCGCTATTCGTGCGGTAACACGTTCCGCTATTTATAACGGAATGAGAGTGAAAGGTATTTACCGTGGTTACAAAGGGTTGATCCTGGATGAGATTGAAGAGTTTAAGACACAAAATGTCAGTAATATAATTCAGCGCGGCGGAACAATCCTTAAGACCGCCCGTTGCGTGGAGTTCAAGACTCCCGAGGGACGAAAACAGGCCTATGATAAGTTGCAAGAGCATGGGATCGATGCCTTGATCGCTATCGGTGGTGACGGAACGTTGACGGGAGCGCGTATTTTCGCTCAGGAGTTTAATTTCCCGATCGTAGGATTGCCGGGTACGATTGATAATGACTTGTATGGCACGGATACGACGATCGGCTATGATACAGCCTTGAACACGATCATGGAATGCGTGGATAAGATCCGTGATACGGCTACCTCGCATGATCGTCTGTTCTTTGTGGAGGTTATGGGGCGCGACGCCGGTTTCTTGGCGTTGAACGGAGCGATCGCTTCTGGTGCCGAAGCCGCTATTATCCCGGAAATCTCCTTGGAGAAAGATCAATTGGCTGAGATGATCGAGAATGGATTCCGTAAGTCCAAGAACAGTAGTATCGTATTGGTTGCCGAGAGTGAGGTAACCGGTGGCGCTATGGGGGTCGCTGAGCGTGTGAAGAAGGAATATCCGCAGTTCGACGTGCGTGTCTCTATCTTAGGTCACTTGCAGCGCGGTGGTTCTCCTACGGCACAAGATCGGATCTTGGCGACGCGCATGGGCGTGGCTGCGATCGACGCCTTGTTGGATGATCAGCGTAACGTGATGATGGGTATCCAGAACGACCAGATCGTCTATGTACCGTTCTCTAAAGCGATCAAGAATGATAAGCCTATTAACCGGGATTTGTTGAACACGCTCCGTGTTTCTTCAATCTAAATAAGGCATATGTTTATACGAATAGGAACCCGGATGTAGCGATTGCGTACATCCGGGTTTTTATTTGAAGAACCTGATATCATGAAGAAGTATAGTGGCGTGGCCTTGCATGTAATCGTATTTGTCTTTCTGTTTATCTTCTTGAGGATATTCAGTGAGTACCACTTTTACTGTGTCGAGCAGAACCAGTTATTCCAGTTGACTCCCATTTTTATTATCGATAAGTTAATGCAACCGGGAGGTTTAGCGATGGTTCTCTCCGGTTGTTTGGTGCAGTTCTTCATTATCCCGAATGTGGGAGCTATGATAACGGCAGCCTTGCTGACAAGCCTAGGGGCCTTGTTCTGGGCGATCTTGAAGCGGATCGATCCGCGAAGCCATGGTATTTTATGGGCTTGGCTTCCCGTCCTATCTTTGTTGTTTGTGCAATGGGATTTTAATTACAGGTTTCAAGGAACGGTCGCCTTCGGTATGATGCTGCTTGCTTTATATCTCGTTTTAGGGATAAGGAATTTCATACCTCGTTTGATAGCAAGTCTGTTTGCCTCCCTGTTACTCTTTGGGTTGGCCGGGCCGGTCTCTTTGTTGTTTGCCTTATCCATGGTCGGATATGAGGCCATGAGCCGGACGCCCCGTTGGTATTATTCTGCGATTTTACCGATGATCGTGTTGATCTTGGGTGGATTATGTGTGCGTTACTCGGTGATCGGAGAATACCGCTTTGTCTTTTTACCGGATAGTTATTATTATTTCCGTTTGGTGCCGGATAAGGTAATTTATTTCTCATGGATCGCTTTCTATGCGGCGTTGGTTGTAACCTGCCTCTGTAAAAACAAGGAATCATGGGCTGGTAAAAAGCGTCTAGCGCTGGGAATCTCCCAATTCATTATCTTAGGGCTTATCTTCTGGAAAGGCTTCGATCTATATGGCGAACAGAAATCATACCGTTTGAAGATGATGGACTATTTTACTCGGACAGAGCAATGGGACCGGATCTTGGTATCATGCAAGGAGCCGACCACTAATCAACTCTATTTATGTTACCAAAATATGGCTTTGGCCCGGAAAGGTATTCTGGCGGATGAGGCGTTTAAGTACACGCAGCACGGGCCTCGTGGATTAATGGTGGCATGGAATAAATCGACCACCATATCCGCCTTGTTGAGTGATGTTTATTTTACGATGGGAAATGTCGCCGCGGCTCAAGAGATGGCATTCGAGAGTAATATCGGCGCTTTATGTGATGGAAATCCCCGCATGACGCAACGTTTGGTGCAAACGAACTTGATTTATGGAGCCTATCCGGTCGCGGAGAAATATATCGCTGTCTTAGAGAATACTTTCTATTATAAGGATTGGGCCAAAGCGCAGCGGAAATTCCTGTATAATGATGAGGCGGTCGAGACAGATCCTCTATTGGGGAATATGCGCAGGAACCTGCTAGCTGAGAATCATCTGATCCAGATGGATGGATTCGACACGGACTTGATTCGCTTGGCGGAGCAGAATCCTTCCAATAAAGCCGCTTTCCACTATGCCGGCGTGTTCTATCTTTTAGCAAAAGATATGACGCGCTTTAAGACGTTGGTGGAAACCTATTACGGAACGGATTTACTCCCTTCTTTACCGGTCTCTTTTCAAGAGGCGGTCATCATCCTATCGGAGAAAGATCCGGATTACTGGAAACGTTTCGGTGTCTCGGAATCTATCGTAGGGCGATTCACCGATTATAAGAGGCAAGTGCTCGCTGGGCGGAATAATAGTAATGCGCTGCCCGGTTTGATGTATCGCTCTTATGGCGATACCTATTGGTATTATTATATGTTTAAATAGGAGATGAGAAAAATGTATATAATAAGATGTATATGTCTGTGGATGATTCTGGGCTTGATGGCTTGTTCCGGTCCGGTACGTATACAGAAGAATCTGGAAGTCAAGCCGGAGATCTTTCCGGATTATGTGGATGTGACAATCCCGCCGAATATAGCTCCCTTGAATTTTAAGCTGAAAGATGCTTGCGTTGAGGCCCGTGCCATTCTCGAATGTGGCCCGGAGAAATTAGAGATCAAGACCGGGAAAGACGCTTGTTTCGTGATCCCGGCCTCCGGTTGGAAAAGGCTGTTGCGTGCCGCTTCCGGGAATCATCTGAATGTAACCGTACAAGCCTTCGTGAATGATGAATGGATCGCGTATGTCCCCTTCATCATCAAGGTGGCGAAGGAGCCGGTCGATGGTTGGTTGGCTTATCGTTTAATCGAACCGGGCTATGAGTTGTGGAACCGTATGGGTATCTATCAACGTAACTTGGAAAATTATACGGAGAACGCGATCATCGAAAATAAGATGAGCGGCAATAACTGTATGAACTGCCATTCTTTCTGTATGCAGAATCCGGAGAAAATGCTTTTCCATATGCGTGAGACCTACTCTTGTACCTTATTGATCGATGGAGATAAAGTGGAGAAGCTGAATACGAAGACCGATCAGACCCTTTCTCCACTGGTCTATCCTTCTTGGCATCCTTCCGGAAAATATGTCGCTTTCTCTGTGAATAAAACCAAGCAAGCGTTTCATATGAACGATAGGAATCGGGTGGAGGTATTCGACTCGGCCTCGGATGTGGTCGTTTATGATACGCAAAAGCATGAGATCGTGACTTCTCCGCTGCTGTCTTCAGAGGGAGCGTTCGAGACTTTCCCTACATTTTCCCCGGATGGAAATACGCTCTATTTCTGTTCGGCTAAAGCCCGTACGATGCCCAAAGAATACGATCAAGTGAGATACGATCTATGCTCAGTCTCGTTCGATCCCGCTACACGCCGTTTCGGGACGGTAGTCGATACTTTATATAAGGCATCGGAGATCGATAAAAGCGTTTCTTTTCCCCGGGTTTCCCCGGATGGAAAGTATTTGCTCTATACCTTGTCCGGTTATGGAAATTTCTCTATTTGGCATAAGGATGCTGATTTGTACATGATTGATTTATCGACTCTGCAAAGTTATCCATTGGAGGCGGCGAATAGCGACGATGTGGAAAGCTATCATTCATGGAGTAGCGATAGCCGTTGGATCGTGTTTAGCAGCCGTCGGATGGATGGTTTGTATACAAGGCCGTTCATCGCTTATATTGATGGGAAAGGACAGGCTTGCAAACCTTTCCTGTTACCTCAGAAGGATACGGATTTTTATTTTCGTTTTATGAAATCCTACAATATACCTGAATTCATCACAGGAGAGGTAAAGAGACAAGGGCGTGCGTTGGCCGTGAAAGCGAAAGAAGACAAAGGAGTCGATGTAAGGTTCAAGTAAAAAAGAGTGTCGCATGATCAGATCGTGCGACACTCTTATGCTTTTATACCTATTTCGTAGCGATATTATCCAAGAACAGATCGATCATCCGTTTGGCTGCCACGAAAGAGCTGATCTCGTTGTTCAAGACTTGCTTCTCCGTTTGTTCCAGCATGCCTTCTACCGCCGGGTTATGATAGAACTTATCCCGCAACGTGTCGTTGATGCTTTCGTACATCCAGTATTTAGCTTGCTCGTTACGTTTGTAATCGAAGTAGCCGTTCTTTTTGGTGAACTCCATGTACTCTCCGACCATATCCCATATTTCTTTGATACCTAGGTTGTAATAGCCGGAATAAGTCAATACTTTCGGGAACCAGCCCGATTCCGAAGGTGGGAAAAGATGTAAGGCGTTCCGGAATTGAGCGGCGGCGAGATTCGCCTTTTCGATATTGTCTCCATCCGCCTTATTGATAATAATACCGTCCGCCATTTCCATGATACCTCGTTTGATACCCTGCAACTCATCTCCGGTACCGGCCAATTGAATCAACAGGAAGAAGTCCACCATCGAATGTACGGCCGTCTCGCTTTGTCCGACACCCACGGTCTCTACGAATACGGTATCGAAACCGGCGGCCTCGCATAATACGATCGTCTCACGGGTCTTACGGGCGACCCCCCCTAAGGAGCCTGCGGATGGTGAAGGACGGATAAAGGCGTTTTTCTCTCTCGACAAGGCCTCCATACGAGTCTTATCTCCTAGGATACTACCTTTCGAGCGTTCGCTACTCGGGTCGATCGCTAGTACGGCAAGCTTACGCCCTTGGTTGATCAAGTGCATACCGAAAGAGTCGATAGAGGTACTCTTTCCCGCTCCGGGAACACCCGTAATACCGATACGAACCGATTTCCCGGCGAAAGGCAAACATTTCTCGATAATCTCCTGCGCCACCTGTTGGTGCTCATGCTTGGAGCTTTCCACCAAGGTAACTGCTTGACTGAGTATCGTGATATTCCCTTTTAAGATACCTTCCACGAATTCGGAAGGCGTATATACCTTGCGTTGGACACGCTTTTTTATATAAGGATTTACGGTAGGGACATCCGCAATGCCCTTATTCACTTTCAATCCCTTGTACTGATCATCGTTTTCTGGATGTTCCATATCAATCTATTATTTGTATGCCGTCACCTTGATCAAGCGGATAGGCCCGTTCGGGTCGTTGCATACGACATTAATAAGTGCTTCAAGTTTTGTCTTTATCTCTTTCGGTCGCAAGGTTACTTTGAAAGTAGCGGTCGCTCCCGGTTTAAGTTCTTTCTTGCCGCCGGACAAATCGACACGCTCATCATCACAAGTGACGCTGTAGATCGTGAGCGGAGTCTTTCCGGCATTCGTAATCTCAAACGTACCCGATACCTTACCACCGATCAACGGAACGATACTTTTCTTGTTCGGTAGCTTGCCGAATTCCAGTAAAGTGCCGGATAATTCCGCTATCGGGGCTTGGGCTTTATCCGCAGCGGATAGTTTGCTGAAATTATCGATCACGTTGGCGGAGATCTGGATCTCTCCGGATACTTCCTTCTTTCCGGCGCTCTGTATCATGATCGGCAAAAGCGTAGAGACTCGTCCTTTCCGCTTCAGGACCTTGGCATCCATAAGGATCGTAATGGCACCGACCTCGTCCGGTTGAAGGGTAGCCGGGTTCACCTGTACGTTAAGGTAGTGAGGTACTTTACCCAGATGAATCGTAGCCGAGGTCTTTCCCTCGTTCTTAATGTTGATCTTCTCGCCCAACGTTTCCTCCGGACGGATACTGCTGAATAGAACAGTCTTCGTATGCAGCTTCAGATCACCGATAGAATAAGGATACGTAAAGACCGGCTGCGAAGGTTTCGGGGTGACATTTCCCTTAATGGCTAGGCTGTAACTCCCTTTCTTCCCATTGCTGAATATCGATACGGTTTTATAAAACGGGCCGGGGCGTCCTTTCGGATTATACGTTATCTTAACTTCACCGGTCTTACCGGGAGCGATCGGCGACTTAGTCCATTCTGGCCGTGTACAACCGCATGACGCGGTAACACGGGTAATGACCAAAGGGGCGTCTCCCGTATTCTTTATCGTGAAAGTATGACTGGCGAATCCATCGGCCTCGGCTATTGTCCCGAAATTATAAGTCAACTCGTCCGACAAGATTTGGGCGCCTTGTTGTGCCCAAGCTGTCGTTATAGATATAATTGCTGTAAGAGCAAGGATCAACCTTTTTATATTCAGCATTCCAATTGGGGGTTTTTTACGTATTTCTTATTCAACCTCTCCCCGGATGTTCATGATGAAGCTTCCGGTTTTCCCGTTACTGTATACGGAAATGGTCTTCGTGAAAGGACCCGGACGTCCTGCCGGATCGAAAGTAACCTTGATCTGGGCTTTCTTACCCGGAGCTACCGGTTCTTTCGGCCATTCCGGGGTCGTACATCCGCAAGACGCGATTACACGTGTAATGACCAGAGGCATATCGCCCGTATTGGATACTTCAAACGTATGGGATACTTTTCCGTCCGCTTCCTTGATGGTACCGAAGTCGAAACTGGTTGTTTCCGCGGAAATAACTGCTTTCTTCTGAGCCGAAGCCATTCCTGTCGCTAACAGGATCGCCATGAAAATAAAAACTATTTGTTTCATCTTATCGTTTAGTTTTAATTCGAATTACAAAGATAGTCATTTCAATTGAAAGTTGAGAATTGAAAACTGAAAATTAGAGGAAGATAACGCTTCTTGCGATGCCTATTCTTACCTTCTTACGGTGCCCATTCTAACCTCCTTATACTGGGCATTGTAAGGAGGTTAGAACGGGCATTGTAAGAAAAGGCTTGTTTAGGGCATGATCCGCAAGCTTTCTCCGGCGGTGTGCGACACGAATTCCGGGGCGTACATACATTGAATCGTACTGATACCTCCGGCGTATTCGCCGCTACGGGATACGTAGACCGGATATTCCAAGACGAACGTACCTTCCGGCAGACGATTGATGAAGAAATTCTCGGATACGTCTTTCGGGGATCTGTAATACCAGATACCGTCTCTTGATTCCGGGCCGGAAAGTTGATCGGCCGGTTCGAAGCAGCCCGCACGTAGATCTTTCAAGAATACGTAATTCATTTCACGGTCTGTCCGGATCGTTAGCCGAACGATTACCTTGTCTCCGATGCGGAGCGGTTGCTCCGGTGTTACGGGACGGATTTGGCGGTTGGTACCGTTATTGGTCTCGACGAATAATTTCTTCTCGACACTCAACACCCCTTTTTGTCCTTTTACCTTGTCGATCTCTTGGAAGTATTGCTCGTAAACAGCTCCCCATGCCGGCGTGTTTCCTTCCTTGCGGATCGAGAGCACGGGGTTGGCGGAATTATTTGCCGGCTCGTTCGGAAGTATCGTTTTGAGGTAACCGGTGGCGATTTCCCCTTCCGCGGTACTATAGGTCTTGCCGTCCCATGTCGCTACACAGGTGTTTTGCGTGTTCAGCCAATCGCTACCCGTGAGTAGCAAGGCGTAAATGGCGTTTACCGTGGCGGGTACGGATTCCCAGTTTTGTGTACGTTTCTGGTTTAGCAACCATTGTTTCATCCGGTTTGTATTCTGGGTATCCGGTGCGATCTCGTTAAAGACGGACATTAATAAGCAATGCGTGTCGATCGGTGAGGTGAAATAATCACTCCCCCTGCGGTTGTTTGCCCAATACATACCTTTCTCCTCGGAGATCGTAGCGGTCTTCTTTAGCCATGTCAGGATCGCTGTCGCCACCTCCTTTTTACCGTTTCGATGCATTAACAAGGCGATTTCGCCCTTACTGATTAAGGAATATTGATTCCAGTGCTTCTCCGCTTGGTTCGTATAGAAACGGATCGCTTCCCGGGCGTCTCCCAGTTCCGGGATATCCCGGTAGGAACTGCGGACGAATAAGAACTCTACCTGCTCCGGCGAGGGCCATGCGTTTTGCCATTTCTTATCGTATTTCAGCAAGTTCTCATAATCCGTTTGCATACTTTTGTCCAAGAACTTGAGGGCCTTCATTTGCATCTCTTTCTCCGCTTGCCCATATTGGATCGCGTTTAGCTGTACAAGCTGTGACATACCTTTCAGGATAGAAAGAGTGATCGCACGGCTTGCGGGGAAACCTTTGAACCAGCTCCATCCACCCTCTTCGTTCTGTTGTTGGATCAGTTGTTGCAAGGCCGCTTCCCGTAATCCGTCCGCACGGTTTAGGTCGAACAATAAAGACAAGCGTTGTTTTTGCTCTGTCTCGTTATCGGCGGCTAGTACCCAAGGCGTCTCCTCCAAGAGTATGTTCTTCAGCTCTTGGTTCTTTTCCAAGTTTGAATAGAGAGTAGAGGCATTCCCTCCTTGAGCGGTCCATTGGTTGATCACTTTCTGGATGCGGGGATGGGCTTGGGCGATATAGGAAGCCAACGTATTGCTGTAATAAGCGGCAAACCAAGATAAGATATTATCATTGTTCGGCTGTGTGATCGTCGGTAATGCCTGTACCGCGTACCAAATCGGATTCCCGGTCATCTCCAGCGTGAGACGGAATGGTGTCGCTCCCTCCGAGTTCCCGGAGATACGGATTTGTTTCTCTCCTTCCTTGAGCAAATAGAACGGGGTACTTTCCGTGATGAGCAATTGATTGGAAAGAACAGGTACGATCTGCTGCTCCCCGTCGCTTCCCTTTTCAGAGTCGGCTAGGATACGTACGCCCAGTAGGTTGATCTGTTTGGGGACCGGGATCATCCAGCTTACAGTAGCGATGCTATCCGGTTGCAACTCAAACGGACGTTGTGACTTGCTCAAGCAGATAATCGGTTGGTCTGTAGCGGGATCGAATAGCTCGATACGTACACGGCCGGATACCGCTTCCTTGGAATTGTTGATGACTTGCGTGCTGATGCTGACCTCATCCCCTTGGCGGACGAAACGAGGCAGATTCGGTAGAACCATCAAGGGTTTGCTGCTAATGACCTCTTTCGTAAGCAGACCGTATTTTAGGTCTTGGGTGTTGGCCAATAGCTGTAGTTTCCAAGTCGTATTACTTTCCGGCAGGGTGAAATTTACGAATACGTCTCCTTCCTCGTTCGTTTGTAAGGTCGGGTAGAAGAAGGCGGTTTCCGCAAAGTTCTGCCGGATTTGCTCCGGACTTATCGGCTGGCTGCTCTCTTTGGCGAAAGGATCGGATAGGCTGAACACGGGTTCCCCTTCCGTAGATTCCACACTAGGCTCTTCTAACACGGCGCTGTCTTCCATGATGTTCATGGATTCCGCCACTACTGGGGCTGCCGCAGATTTCAGCATGATACCACCCGTGGCGAAAGCCCGGTTGCTGGAACCGTATCCTCGTATGACAATCTCATTGAATAGACCGAACCAATTTAAACGGTCATACTGATATTGAGGTACTTTTATATACTTGGCCTCTGTCTGGTCATATTGATAACTACGCTGGAATCCGGCTCCGGTTGAGAAACGGGGAGCTTGTAGCAAGATCGTTCGCCGCGGGGAGAAATACCAATTGAATGGTATGATTTTATCTAGCGAGGCATCATACATGCTGGTCAGTACCTCGGCGGATACGATCGTGGAGTCCGCGTCGGTGATACGGAATTTCCAGCTCTCTTTACTTCCCGGAAGTAAACGATCCCGGAAGGTTATCGGCTTGATGGTCAACTGCCGGTTGGGTAGCTGAAGCTGTACGGGTACTTGGGTAATATATAGCTCACCCTCTTTTACGAACGTAAAGGATACGATGATTCCCTCTCCATATTCCGGCTTGAACGGGATCTTAAACCGATGGTTCGCGTCGCTTAGCTTTATCAACTCGTGATGGATGCGGTTATTTCCGGCAAACCATTCATAGAGCACGTAGGCGTCCTTGTCGGAGGTGCCGAATACGATCTCCGCTTCCTCCCCGGGTAAACAAGTTGTCTTCTCTTTCAGCAGCCAAGTATGGGTAAATACGGGAGGACGCTTGTCGTTCTTTCCGTATAGGATGAAATCGGACTGGTTCTTACTCTGCCGTCCTTGGCTATCTTTGGCTTCTACTAAAATACGGTAACGCCCGGAGGACAATGGGTTGAAAATAGCCGGACTGATCTCTTTGCCACTGGTAAAGCTACCGGAAGCTACTTGCTTGCCTTCTTGATAGCTCTCTCCGCTATTCTTATCGGATCGGTTTGCGATCAGTTCTACGATCTTGAAAGTACCGGAGGTGGAAACCATCTCCCCATTGATTGTCCGGGCTTCGACTACGGCTTTTACCGAGTCTTTCTCGATTTGTGGCGGTAGGTTCGTGAATAAGACGATACTGGATTCTCCTACCGAGAAGGTGTAATTCGCCTCTTGGGTCTCTCCCTTGCTATCGGTTACGGTAGCCGATACCTCGTAGGTCTGGTATGCGGAAGCGTATGGATTCGTATCCTCCTCTTTTTGGGGACGGAAAGATACGCTGAATGTCCCATCGCTGGAAAGGGTGGTACTCCCTTCCGCAACTTGTGTCGGAGCGCTCGGACGGAAATACCTCCACAACAGGAAGGGCCTGCGTGTAATACGCCAAGTGACATCTCCGCTGGGTAGCGACACGCCGGAGAATGTAGCCGCCTTGCCTTGTATGGTAACGGAATCGCCGAAAGCGATATCGCCCTTGATCGGGAGGAAGTACGCTTGGAAAGTCGGACGTTTGTATTCCTCTACATGAATATATACGCTCATCTGTCCGGTACTTAACCGGAAGACGCCGCTTAGGGTCTGTTTGGGGAGGGAGAACTCTCCGTTAAAAGAACCGAACTCATTGGTCGTGACTTTCTTCTGGGCTATCTCTTTCCCGTTAGCGTCGTATAAGGTCACCGTAAAAGGCTGTCCGGCCACGGCATGCGGGTCGTTCGAGTCTTTTACATAGGCGAGACCTTTGAAGAAAATGGTTTGTCCCGGACGGTAAAGCCCACGATCCGTAAAGATTGAGACTTCTACCGGGTTCTTTTCCGATCGACGGCCGGAACCCATCGGATAGATATTTGTCAACATAGCGTTGGTATCTCCCGGTCTGCTAGCTTGGAACGCCAATACTTGACTGTTCGCCGGAAGCGTGGCCAAGCCTTCCCGGTCTGTCTTGACGGTACCCAGTTCTTGCAAGCTACGACGCTGACCTCCGTAATAGGTAACGATAGCCCCATCAACAGGTTTCCCGCTAAGATAGTCGGTAACCATGACCTCTTGTTTATTACCGGAAAGATTACGATAGATTGCGGCCAATCGGGTTACGCTAACCGTATTGATCGTCTTTAGCTGTTGTCCGGGTACGGTTACGACACATTCATACAATCCCGGTTGATCCATAGATATATGTAAGGTCGTATCTTGCTGCGAATAGGTGTTGGGCAGTAGCAAAGAGAATGTCTTCTCATTTACAAGTTGTCCCAAGGTGCTGCTACTTGATTTTTTTGCGGATGTATGGGCTGCCGCTTGTAAAGGTGTTTTCGAGCTTCGATAGATTTGTACGATGACTTTCTGTACATTCTTATATTCCAGCTTGATCCCCAGTTGCTGTCCCGGATAAACCGTATTGTTTGTAGATGCGGATAAAGTAGGTTGTTCCAATTGCGCCAAGCGATTCTTTAAGATAGCCGTGCGAGGGTAACCGGAATATCGTTTGATACCCTCCTCGCATAGTTTCACCTCTTCCGCTTTGATAGAATCCCATTGGGTAGAGACGTAACGAAACATACTGCCGCTAACCAAATCCAATTTAGCGATTAAGATCTCGGCGGCATAGTTTTGAGAAGCTAAGTTCCTGTAAAGCTCATCCAATGCGTTCATGTAAGCCTCAAAAGACTCTTTATCCCTTTTATCCCCGTAAAGGAATCGTAGGTAATCCAATTCCGTAAGGAGGACCGATTTCATATTCGGCTCCTTATTTTGAAAGGCGATCAAGTCTTTATAGATCTGTACGGTCGGTTGGATGTCCAGTGCCCGGAAGGCAAGGAACTCATAGAGGGTCGGACGCAGGGTTTGCGAGTCCTTTCCGATCTCCAGAATATCCTTGAACTTGCTGACAGGCGTATTTTGCAATAAAGCCGTAGGTCGCAATGATAAATCGATCTCTTCCTTGATCTTATCCGTGAATAAGTTGGAAGTCCATACCCGGATATCCTCCGGGATATAACCGCTTAATTGGGTTCTTTGGTTGATGGTCCACTGGTTCCGTTGGAAGTAGTTCTGATACATCTCCGCCAACATGGAATGTAATACCGCCACGGAAGCCGAGTCGGCGCAACTGTTGGTGTAATTCTCCACCTCCTTGATCAGTTCCGGGAACTGATCATCGTTTACCTCCATCTGTTCTTTCATTTTAAGGATAAGATTCTTGATCACCATAGGGGTATTCTTATCGTTTATAGCTTGCGTGATAACAGAACTTTTTTGTAGAGGCTGGGCGGCCCGGCTATACATAATAACCGCCGAGATGCCGCAAAGTATCAGGGCAGATAAAATAATTGCTCTTATCTTCATATCTTTTGGGTTTTATAAGTTTAACAATAAACCTTTCCTATATAGATACAAAGAAAGAGCAAAAAGTTGTAAAACGTACGTTAATGTTTATTTTTTGCGCACGTAGGTGATGTAGGTGTAGGGGTAAGGGTTCTTCTCGTCTGCGGGATACTCCTCACGTTCAGTCTCTTCCCAAAGGTCCCAGTTTACGACGGGAAAGAACGAGGTAGCGTCGGGAAACTCATGATGGATGCGGGTAATATACATCTTGTCGGCTATTCTCAAAGCCTGTCTGTAGACCAACGCACCGCCAATGATGAATATCTCGTCCTCTTTCTCACATAAATCCAGAGCGGCCCCCATAGACTCGCAAGCGAAACAATTCACAAAACCAGCTTCGGGCATAGTCGTCAATACGACATTCTTCCGATTGGGCAGTGGCGCTACAGGGAGAGACTCGAATGTCTTACGTCCCATGATTACCGCATGTCCCGTGGTTAATTCCTTGAAACGCTTCATGTCTGAAGGCATGTGACATAATAATTGCTGATTCTTTCCGATCGCGCTTTTATCTGCGATTGCTGCGATGATAGAAATTGTACTCATAGACTTATTGATTTATGATTTGTAATTTATGATTTATGAATTAACTGTCAACTGTCCATCGTCAACTGCCAATTCTCAGACGGCCACTTCTCCCTTGATGTGGGGATGTGGGTCGTATCCGGTCAAATTGAAATCCTCGAACTTAAAATCGAAGATGCTCTTTACGTCCGGGTTGATCTCCATACGGGGCAACGCACGTGGCTCACGTGTCAATTGTAACTTAACTTGCTCCAAATGGTTGCTGTAGATATGGGCGTCTCCCAACGTATGAACAAAATCTCCCGCTTTAAGGCCGGTAGCTTGTGCCATCATTTGTAATAACAAGGCATAGGAGGCAATGTTGAACGGAACGCCAAGGAAAATATCCGCGCTACGTTGATACAATTGTAGGCTCAACCGTCCGTTCGCCACGTAAAACTGGAAGAAAGCGTGGCAAGGAGGCAGGTTCATGTTGTCTAAGTCCGCCACGTTCCATGCGCTTACAATGATTCGTCGTGAATCCGGGTTATGCTTGATCGTCTCCACGGCCTCGGTGATCTGGTCGATAGATCCTCCTTTATAATCCGGCCATGACCGCCATTGGTAACCGTATATATGCCCAAGGCTACCATCCGCGTCGGCCCACTCGTTCCAGATGCGTACGCCATGATCTTGCAGATATTTTACGTTGGTATCTCCATTCAGGAACCATAACAATTCGTAGATGATAGACTTCAGATGCAGCTTCTTGGTAGTGAGTAGCGGGAATCCCTCTTCCAGATTGAACCGCATCTGATGACCGAATACGCTGATCGTTCCCGTACCCGTCCGGTCTTCTTTTCTAACTCCCTCGGTAAGCACTCTATTGAGCAGCTCTAAATATTGTTTCATTACTCACTTATTACAATAGTGTGCAAATGTACAAAAGTGAATCGTATTATACTAGAATAACGGGTCAAAATATGAAATCGGTTGAGGATTCAAACGGTTTCTTCATGTATCCTTGGCGGTTTCTTCGGGAGGTATTAGGGGATTTGTATGAAGGTATAGCTTATTTATCATCTGTTGGATGATCATCTACCAACTGTTGCATGATCTTCCAACGGCTGTTGCATGATCATCCACCAATTGGTGGATGATTAAGATGTCAAGAGGAAGAGTGTAGTACTTCGGGAGGAAATCGGTAAGGATTCCCGAGAAAATGCGTAAGGATATTGGACCTCATGTGGATAGAATGCGTATCTTTGCCCGAAGAATAACATTTATTAATTTTAAAGGAAAGAGATGAAAAAACTTTGTTTTGCGGTCATGGCAATGTGTATGTTATTGTCATGCGGAGGTAAGAATGAGAAGGAGGCGGCTACGGAAGAGGCCACTCTTTCTGGTTTGATGAAGTCGGATTTTGTATCTGAGGTAGATGGTAAGCCGACTGCTTTGTATGTGTTGAAGAATAAGAAAGGGGCTGAGGCTTGCGTAACGAATTGGGGCGGACGCTTGGTTTCCGTGATGGTGCCTGATAAGAACGGTAAGATGACGGACGTGGTGCTGGGTTACGATAATATCGCGCAATACGTGGCGAACCCAGACATGAATTATGGTGCCTTGATCGGACGCTATGGCAACCGCATCGCGAATGGTAAGTTTACGTTGGACGGAACGGAGTATCAACTTCCGCAGAATAATAACGGCCATTGCTTGCATGGAGGTCCGAAGGGATATCATGCGGTAGTTTGGGACGCGAAACAGGTCGATGACCAAACCTTGGAGTTGACTTATCTATCGAAAGACGGTGAGGCAGGTTTCCCCGGTAATCTGGATATCAAGGTGATCTATAAGTTGACGGATGATAACGCCGTTGATATTAAGTACGAGGCTACGACGGATAAACCTACTGTCGTGAATTTGACAAACCATAGTTATTTCAATCTTTCCGGTGTCCCCGGCTCGCAAATCATGGATCATACGATCATGATCGATGCGGATACATATAACCCGGTGGACGAGACTTTGATCCCGACCGGTATCGAACCCGTGGAAGGCACACCGATGGATCTTCGCAAACCGGTAGTGGTAGGCGCTGATATCGACAATCCGTTTACGCAATTGGTTTATGGTGGTGGTTACGATCATAACTGGATTTTGAACGCCGCCGGCGATATCAATAAGGTAGCCGCTAAAGTTGTATCTCCGACAAGCGGTATCGTTATGGAAGTTTACACCAATGAGCCGGGTCTTCAATTCTATGCCGGCAACTCAATGACGAAAGCGGGTGATAAAGGCAAGTTAGGTGTGGTTTACCCACATCGTGGCGCCCTATGTCTGGAGACTCAACATTACCCGGATAGCCCGAACCAACCGGCATTCCCGAGTGTAGTGCTTCGTCCGGGCGAGAAATATGCGAGTGAGTGTATTTATAAGTTCTCGGTAGAGTAAATAAGGAAGAAAGTTCCGGATTTGGAAATATCCAAATAATGGTGGAGGCGCATATACATTGAATAGTATGTATATGCGCTTCTCTTTTTTACTCACGGAAGCATCTTGTTTATAGTGGAAGAATTTATCGCTAGAGAGTATACGCTATCTTTTCCCAATAGATTTTAAAAGAGAAAAATAAATCCATATGATGTATGAGAAAAAGCGTTATATTTGTATCGATAAAGTAAACTCTTGTGGAAATTCAAGGGTTTATGAATCAAAGTGTGATTACGATAAGCGTTTAAGATATTATCTTTGGAACTGAAAATCGCCAAGTTTCAAGTCGGACAGAGATAATAGGCAACTAAACGCTCACGCTTGTTATATATACTGCCTAATAGTATACGTAATAAGGCGTGGGCTGTTGTTTATTATTTGTCCGATGGGTGTTTGGCGATGCCTCAGTTTCGAATAGTAGATTAACAGTTCCCACGCTTCTTTTTTGTAGCATATAGAAATACCGAACAAGGTGAACGGTCCGGTTTGAGGGAAACGTATATGGAGGTAATTAAAAAGCAACGTTTGGCTGTCTGTCGTATATTATTGGATGTAGTGGAAGGTGCGTGTGAGGTCCGTGATCCGGATCTGATCATGCGGACTCGTCATTATCCGGCACTTCAAAGGGAGATGTGTTTTGCGGATCGGGATTGGGAAGAAGCGAGAGATTTGAGTGTACTTGCCTGCTTGGTACTATCCAAGGAATTGCATTATAAGGTTAAGATGATGATCGGTTTGGTAGCTCATGACTTGTATTCAAGGGAGTCCTCGGTCTCTTATCAGCAACGCCTGTCCTTCGATGTGCTGATGAGTGCGATCGATTGGCCAGTCTCTTTTAAGGAGATCACGCTCTTTGCTCCCTCAAAATAAGTTATAGTTTGTACGTAAGACCTTGAATTCCGTTCTGCGGTTGATCTGGTCGGCGATCTCTTGCTGTTCCGGCGGCAGGGCAAGGATGAATTCCTCGGTAAGCACATCGCCTTCTTTCAAGAAATCGAATTGTTTAGCCATCTTCTTGTTGATCGTCTTGGGAACGCTTTCTCCATATCCTTTCGCTTCCAGACGAGCCGCCTCGATACCTCCCGCTATTAGGTAATCCACGACCGATTGCGCACGGCGTTGAGCCAAACGCTCGTTATACTGGTCCGTACCTTTCCGGTCCGTGTGGGCACCCAGTTCGATCGTTACGTTCGGGTTATCGTTCAGCATCTTGATCATCTCGTCCAAAGCTTTCTTGGATTCCGGACGAAGGGTCGCTTTATCGAAATCGTAGAAAATGTTATCGATAACAACCGGCTTGCTGATCGGAGAGAGGAAGAAATCCACGATATATGTCTCGTTTTTCTCCTCGGGGCCGGTATGCAATTCATAATTCTGGTTGAGGTAACCACGGGCGCTGGCCATCATGACATAACGGATGTCCCGTTCCAACTCGACACGATAGGTACCGTCTTTCTTGACCGGGACTTTCACGTTCAGTCCGTCTTTTCCGACGATGCGTACGGTAGCGTCCTCGATCGGATATTCATCGACATCGTTTACGATTCCTTCGATGAAGATGGTGATCGTAGGCCGTTCAAAGGAATATATATGGTCATAGCCCCGTGCGTCGTTGCGGTTGGAGCAGAAGAAGCCCCGTTCCTCTTTTCCGGCGAAGGTGATACCGAAATCGTCTGCCATAGAGTTGATGGGAGCGCCTAGGTTCTCGACCTTCCACTTCCCTGTACTGTCTTGCGTGGCCTTGAACAGATCGAGACCACCCATTCCCGGATGTCCGTTGGACGCGAAATAAAGGGTGACGGAATCCCGGACATACGGGAACATCTCGTCTCCCGGGGTGTTGATCTCTTCTCCTAGGTTCTCCATCGGGCCGAAATCGTTTCCCGCTACCCGGGCACGGAAAATATCCTTGCCACCGAAACCGCCCACGGCGTCGGATACGAAATACAAGTATTTGCCGTCCGGCGAGATGGAAGGATGGCCGAGGGCGGTAACCGAGTCTTTTACGATCGTCGCACGGGTTCCTTTTCCCCATTTGGCGCTGCTTCGGGTAGATATGTAAATCTCGGCGGTACGAGGGCCTTCCGGATCTTGGGCGCAATAGGTATAATACATCGTGTTTCCATCGGGGGAGAAAGAGGGGGTTCCTTCGTCGTATTCCGTATTCACCTCGTCTTCAAGCTCTACGGGAGCTAGCCAAGCCCCTTTCTCGTCTTGCTTGACAAGGAAGAGGTTATTGTTATTTTGCCCGGTGATGGCGCTAACTTTTGCGTCTTTGTCTTTCGAGCGGGAAGAAGCGAAGTATAGTTGGTCGTATTTATCTCCGGCCAGCATCGGACTGAATTCTCCCCGGCGGGAATTGAATTTATCCATGCGTCTTACCTCGTAGCGGGTAGGGTTCTTTTTCCATCCGGGAGCTAACTCGCATCCTTGTATGCCGTTGATGGCTAATAAATTGCTAGGATCGTTCTCCATATAGATATCGTAGTTCTTGATCGCTTCCGGATAACGTCCGGTCTTCTGTAACATCTGTCCCATGCGTAGGTAGACGGTGCTATCGGGGTAATCATAGCGGATGGCGTTCATATAGGCGCTAGTCGCTTTCCCCGTATTATTGATCAACCGGTTACATTCGGCCATACGGTAAGCGATATAGCCGCGCAAATCCCTTTTCTTCGGGGATGTTTTCGTGTAAACCTTACGATAAATGGCGGCTGCCTCATAGTATTCTCCGATACGCTGCTTCTCCTCGGCATCGCTCAACTTCGCCGATTTGCAGGAATACAAGGAAGATACGATAAGCAAAAATAAAACATATATAGTAAAATGTGCTTTCATTCAATCTAGAATATATTCATGCAAATATAACGAATTGTATGGGATCTTATTGTATGTTGAAAGAAAACAGTTACCTTTGTAGAAAACGAAACCTATTCAGATGAATCTATTAAGTAAGTCAAAAGTTGCTATGGCTATGGAAGGATTACCGGAGCATTTTTCTATGGACCAGCTTGTCGATAAGATGTCTTTTGTCGATAAGGTCTGTATTGGAATAAAAGAATCAGAAGAAGGAAAAGTGTTAACCAAATTGGAATGCCGGAATAAATTAGCGAAATGGTTGAAGTAAAATGGACTGATTTTGCGATCCAAAACCTTAATGAAATTGGAGATTATATTGAGAAGAAGAGTTATACCTCGTATGCCTCCCGAGTTGTAAGTGGATTGTTTGCGGCGGTAGATGTTTTAGAACGTTTTCCTTTGGCCGGGCGTATGGTTCCGGAGTTTCAAGATACGACTATAAGAGAGCTTATCCGGATGAATCATTACCGGATTGTTTACAGAGTGGTTAATGAGAGCCGAATAGATATTTTAACTGTTCACCATTCGGCTCGTATTTTACATGCATCTATATTAACAAGGAACTATCCCCATAACTTAGAAACCTGAAATCGTGCTCTAAGGCATACTCATAGATGGATTTCCAGTTTCCTTTTACGAAAGCGGAGATCAGCAAGAGCAAGGTGCTTTTGGGCTGGTGGAAGTTGGTGACGATTCCTTTTACGATCTTGAACTCATAGCCCGGGGCGATGATGATTTGTGTAGCCGTTACCAGCGTATCCGCATCATGCTTATCCAGATAATCGAGGATGTTTTGAAGGGAACGCTCCGCTGTCAGCCGGTTGTTATTCATGTCGTAAGGCATCCATTGTTTTACGACGAGATCTTCGGAAGTCGCTTCGGGGTTATTATCTAGGATCACGCCCATGTAATAGAGACTTTCCAAGGTCCGTACGGAAGTCGTTCCTACGGCGATGATATTTCCAAGGTTGCTTTTGATACGTTCGATGGAACTGCGGCGGACGGAGATAAATTCCGTGTGCATCTCGTGCCCTTCGATCGTGTCGCTTTTTACCGGTTTAAAGGTACCCGCTCCGACATGCAAGGTGACTTCTTCCCGCCCGATGCCCCGAGCATCTATATCGGCAAGTACTTCCGAAGTGAAATGAAGTCCGGCGGTCGGTGCGGCGACGGAGCCTTTTATCTTAGAATAAACCGTTTGATAGGTCTGTAGGTCGCTCTTCTCTGTTTCTCTGTGTAAATAAGGAGGAATCGGCAAGACCCCGGCGGCATCCAAGATATCGGCGAATGTATAAGTCTCGTTATCCCATGTGAATTCGATCAAATGTGTGTCACCATGAGACTTTTTCTTATCCGCTGTCAGCACGACCGGTTGATCCTTAATGAAGATCGTTTTGGATAAAGTGCCTTCTTTCCATTTCTTAAGGTTGCCAACCAAGCAAGTCCAGCTACAGCGTCGGGTCTCTTGAAAAATCAAGGCGTAATCATGAGGCTCGATGGGCTCTAAGCAGAAAATCTCGATGCGTGCGCCGGTCTCTTTCTGGAAAAGTAGGCGGGCTTGTATGACCCGGGTATTATTGAATACCATCAAGCTGTTTTGGGGAAGATAATCCGTGATATGCTTAAAGATACTTTCGCTTATTTCCCCGTTACGGTAGAGTAAAAGTTTGGACTCATCCCTTTTAGGCAATGGAAACTTCGCGATTCGTTCGTCCGGTAACGAATAGTTATAATCTTCGATACGTATTTCTTGTGTCTTCATTACTTCTTCTGTCCTGTTAAAAAAACATCCGTTTGTACGGATTCCGAGTGCAAAAGTAGTAAATAGGTTTCGGATTCGCGGATTATTCCCTAATTTTGTGCGCATAATATAATAAGGTATAGAATATGAGTATTCAAATAGGTGATAAAGTTCGCTTCCTGAATAGTGTGGGAGGTGGAGTCGTACGTGGATTCCGTGGAAAGGACCAAGTGTTGGTTGAGGATGAGGATGGGTTTGAGGTTCCTGCCTTGATCAAGGAATGTGTCGTGGTTGGGGGCAATGATATGCAAGTGCATAGCTCGAATCGCCCGAAAGTACAGGCTCCGGTAGAGACTCCTTCCCCAAAGAAGCCTGAACCCAAAGAGGAAAAGGTCGAGGAGACACCGGAGGGAGAGCGTCTGAATGTGTATCTGGCTTATCTCCCGGTCGATCCGAAGGCGTTTCAGCAATGTGGCTATGAGACGTATTTCGTGAATGATAGCAATTACTATTTGTTCTTCAATTATATGAACCGAACGAATAATAGCTGGACAAGTCGTTATAACGGGATTATTGAGCCGAATACGAAAATATTCCTAGAGGAGTTCGGTAAGCCGGAGTTGAATGATCTGGAAAGGATCTGCGTGCAACTGATCGCTTTCAAGAAGGATAAACCCTATTCGTTGAAAAACGCCGTATCTGTAGAGTTGCGCTTGGATACGGTTAAGTTCTACAAGCTTCACTGCTTTATGGAGAATGATTTCTTTGAGGAGGATGCCTTGATTTATCCGATTATCCGCAATGACTTGCCCGAGAGAGAACTATTGGTCTCTGCGGCGGAGTTGAAGGAAGCTATGCAGCAAAAGGTTCGTGAGGAACGTAGGGTTCCCCGGCAAATCGTGAAAAAGAAGCCGACGAATAGCGCTATCCTTGAGATCGATTTGCATATAACCGAATTGTTGGATAATACGAATGGATTGAGCAATGCGGATATGCTGACGTACCAGTTGGGAAAATTCCGTGAGGTGATGGATCAGTACGCTCTTAATAACGGACAGAAGATTGTCTTTATCCATGGAAAAGGCGATGGTGTACTGCGTAAGGCGATCGAGAAGGATTTGAAGACCCATTATAAGCAACATTATTTTCAAGACGCTTCTTTCCGCGAATATGGCTTTGGTGCGACGATGGTAACGATTAAGGCTGATACCTCGAAACATGGCCATTGAGATAGAACGGAAATTCTTGGTCTCCGGTGATTTCTTACCGGAGGCTGTTAGCTCCACCCGTATCGTGCAGGGATATATTTGCTCACAGCCCGGACGTACGGTTCGTATTCGTATCCGGGGAGAGGAGGGATTCCTAACGATCAAAGGCGCTTCGGATGAGAAAGGCTTGAGCCGTTATGAGTTCGAACAAAAGATTCCTCTGGTGGATGCCGAGCGGTTGTTGGAACTTTGCGAGCCGGGTGCGATCGACAAGGTTCGTTATCTGGTTCCCAGAGGCAGCCATACGTGGGAAGTCGATGTTTTCCACGGAGCGAATGAAGGGTTGATCCTTGCGGAGATCGAGTTATCGTCTGAGGACGAGCCTTTTGAGAAACCGGCTTGGCTTGGTAAGGAGGTAAGTGGAGATCGCCGTTATTATAATTCAATGTTGACAAAACATCCTTTTAATAGTTCAAATACATGAAGAAACTCTTTTTATCTGTAGCGGCCGCTATATTGGCGTTTCCGGTCTTGGCCGATGAGGGCATGTGGCTGCTCCCTTTATTGAAGCAACAAAAGTTTGCGGAGATGCAGGCCCTTGGTCTGCGATTAAGCGATCAGGAAGTGTATAGCGCCGAGGCTCCTTCCTTGAAAGACGCCGTGGTTCGTTTTGGCGGTGGTTGTACGGGCGAGATGATCTCTCCGGACGGGTTGGTGCTGACGAATCATCATTGTGGTTATAGTAGCATCCAACGGCATAGTACCTTGGAACATGATTATCTGACGGACGGCTTTTGGGCGATGTCTCGTGATAAGGAGCTTCCGAATCCGGGATTGACGGTTACTTTTATCGATAAGATCGACGACGTGACGGATTATGTGAGGACGGAACTGAAAAAGATCACGGATCCGAACAGCATGGAATTCTTGTCCGCTAAGTACTTGAATGGCCTCGCTAAAGCGAAAGTAGGTGAGAAGTTCTTACAGGATAACCCCGGTACGGAAGTCGAGATCAAGGCTTTTTATGGAGGTAATAAGTACTATATGTTTACCAAGAAGATCTATTCGGATGTCCGTTTAGTCGGTGCTCCCCCTTCCTCTATCGGTAAGTTCGGGGCGGATACGGATAACTGGATGTGGCCTCGCCATACCGGAGACTTCTCTCTTTTCCGTGTGTATGCCGACGCGAACGGAAATCCGGCACCTTATTCGGAAACCAATGTCCCGCTTCGTCCGAAACGTTGGCTAAAGCTTTCTTTAAAAGGTGTGGAGGAGAACGATTATGCCATGATCATGGGGTTCCCCGGCCGTACCAATAAATACTATACCTCATGGGAGGTAGCTGAACGTCGGGATATAGATAATGCGGTACGTATTAATATCCGTAATCTCCGTCAAGAGGCGATGCTGGAAGAAATGTTGAAAGATCCGCAAGTTCGGATTCAATACGCTAGTAAGTATGCAGGTTCTACGAACGCTTATAAGAATGCGATCGGTAGTAACTGGGCGATCAACAAACGTAATTTTGAGCAGGTGAAAAACGATGAGCAGGATCGTTTGATCGCTTGGTCGAAGAAGATGTGTGAGCCTGCTTATCCGGAAGCGCTTCTGACATTGGAGCAGATCGTTAATGATCGTAAGGATTTGCGTTTCCGTAGTTGGATGTTGGATGAGGCATTGAGCCGTGGCATCGAGTTCTCCAAAGTTCCGACCGATATCGAGACTGTTTGTGAGGCTTTGGAGGGGAAAGATCGTTCCGAGCAGCAAAAACAGGTCACTCAATTGGAGAGGGCTTTCCACCGTTTTGCTGATAAGGATTATGCGCCGATGGTTGATAAGAAGATAGCGAAAGTCATGTTAAAGGAATATAGGCGTTTGGTCGCTCCGAAGTCGCAGCCGGCTTATTTTTCCGTAATCGATAGCAAGTTTAAGGGGGATGTGGATAAATTCGTAGATTATCTGTTTGATAAATCGATCTATGGTAGCGAGAAGAACTTTAATGCGTTCAAGGAGCACCCGTCTGTCAAAACTTTGAGAGAAGATCCGATGATTCTGTTCGCGCAATCCGTAAAGGATGAGAAAAAGGCGTTAGATAAGGCTTTGGCTGATTTTGATGCCGGATATGCGATCGCCCATCGTGCGTATGTGAAAGGACTTTTAGCGATGTATGGAGACTTGGCTAGTTTTCCGGACGCGAACTCTACGCTTCGTCTGACTTATGGGCAGGTGAAAGGTTACAGTCCTCGTGATTGCGATTATTATGGTCATCAAACCACTTTAGACGGCGTCATGGAGAAGGAGGATTCTACGAATTGGGAATTTGTGGTTTCTGCTCGTTTGAAGGAATTATATCAAGCAGGAGACTTTGGCCCTTATAAGATGCCTAACGGTAAAATGCCGGTTGCCTTCTGTGCTACGACCCATACAACGGGAGGGAACTCCGGTAGTCCGGTATTGAATGGACAAGGAGAGTTAATCGGTATCAATTTCGACCGTAACTGGGAAGGAGTAGGAGGGGATATCCAATATCTGCCCGATTATCAACGCAGTATTATCGTAGATATCCGTTATGTCCTATTCGTAATCGATAAATATGCCGGAGCCGGTTATTTATTGAACGAGATGGAATTCTCAAGATAGAGAAGTAAGTTAACTTCGTGGGCGAAGTATGTTAACTGAAATGCCGAAGTATGTTAACATACTTCGCCCATGAACCTAAGTTCCTTTTTCTATAAAGCCAAAAAGAGGAGACATATCCCTGAAAGATACGTCTCCTCTTTTTGTATATGTATATCTATAACTTAATAAATCTTGTCAAGATCAACAGCTTTGACTCTGAAGATATGACCGTTACGAGAGAATACCAACTCTCCGTCTTCCTTCTTCTTCTGATTCACCAAACGCTGAAAAGCTATATTTGCACCTTTTACTATATTCTCTTCGAATTCTCTAACTTCTTGCTCATTCATGATGTTCAAGTTTTGTAAAAATATCTAGATTATACACTTCCCTTTTATCATTCTTGAATCCCTTGGCGATCACTTCCATGGGAGACATCGAATTATCAGTTATCATCCAATAGTCACTAATAGGAAGGTATAGCTCAAATAAATTGTGGATACCGGCCTCATACCGACGCCGTATCGTTGCTTCCGGAATATTGTGACCTCCGGCGGCTACCCTCATTTTTACACGTTCCACGGCTAGATCCGGCGTATTCAGCCAGAAGTAAAGCAATGTAACATAATAACCTTCCCTTTGTGCTTCCCGTATCAGGTTTGCGACTGAACGGGTGGCCAGCGTAGTTTCCATTGCGAAAGTCTCATCAGCACCGATGAGTTCCTTTATCCGCTTATACATAATACGACTAGCTTCAACGGCGACGGCTATACTGTCTGCATTAAAAGGGGAAAGTCCCTTGGCTATCTCGTCTGAGTTAACAAACTCCCTACATTTTAGCATTTCTGGTAAAATCGTGAAGGAAGCTGTTGTTTTTCCTGCTCCGTTGCAACCTGATATTATATACAAATATGGCACTGTTTGCTGTTTTTGATGCTGCAAATATATGTAATAGTTTTTTAATATGCGTCGTTTTATTTCTCAAAAATCGTGAAAATGTGCAGGAAATGTACTTTTAACTAACAGGTTTGTTGGAGAAAGTGGTGGTTTTGTTAATTTTTATACCCAAAGTAGATCACTCATGATTCCGTCGGAAACGAAGATTCCTGACTTGGATAAAATCAATTTGTCACCGGTTTGTAATAAGAGACCTTGGTTGATATGGGGTTGAGCTTGCTTTTGACAATAAGAAAGGAGCTTCCTGCCAAATTTTGTCTGGATATCAGCGAAAGAGACTCCCCACATGGTTCGAAGGCCGGTGATGATGAAGTCGTTGTACCGGGTGCATAGGTCTAAATCCTCGGATTCTATTGTCGGATGCCCATTTTCTATACCTTCTATATATATAGGTAGAGAAGATGGATTCCATTCCCGGTCTATCCCGTTATAAGAATGGGCGGAAGGACCGAGGCCTAGATATTTCTTTCCGGTCCAGTAGGAGCTATTGTGCTTGGAGAAGAACCCGGGACGGGCGAAATTAGATATCTCGTAATGCAAATAGCCTGCTTCTGCCAACCGATCTATTAATGTGGAAAAGAACGAGACGCTTAACTCCTCGTTTATGGGGGTCACTTTTCCCGCTTCCAGCAATTTGTAAAGTGCGGTACCTTCCTCGTAAATGAGGTGGTAGGCGGAAAGATGGGGAACATCCAACCGGATCGCTTGTCGCAAATTCTCTTCCCATGCTTGCTGCGTTTGGTTGGGGAGTCCGTAGATCAAATCGATACTGATATTTGTAATCCCATATTCCTTGCATAGTTCTACTGCTTTAATCGCTTGTTCCCGGTCATGGCGACGATTCAGAAAACGCAAATCTTCCGGATGAAAACTCTGTACACCCATACTGACCCGGTTAAAAGGATAATTACGGAGAAGCGATACATATTCTCGTTTCATGTCATCCGGATTCGCCTCTAAGGTAATCTCCGCTTGCTCGGCTACATCAAAATGACGATAGATGGCCTCGAATATCTTGCCAAAATCCTTCTCGTCTAATTGAGAGGGGGTGCCTCCCCCGAAGTAAATGGTTTCTAATGCTTCGTTTCCTATATATCCCTTCCGCAATTCCATCTCTTTTATAAGTGCGTTTATATACGGCTCTTTATACTTCATCTCCGTATTGGAAAAAAAGTCACAGTATAAACACCGCTTGGCGCAAAAAGGAACGTGGATGTATAAGCCTGCCATGATAAATCGTTTCTTGATACAAAGATACAGGATTATTTTGAATTAGTAGGGATAGATAGTTAAAGGTTAAAAAAAGTTGTTTGATAGGTTATTGTTCTTTCATTAAAAAAAAGAGGGTATCTTTGACTCACCTATTATTCACAGAATCAATGAAGGTTTCAATAAAAGATATAGCACAAGCTTTGAATTTGTCTAAGGCCACCGTATCTTGGATTTTATCAGGGCAAGGACCGGCCAAGGGATTTAGTGATACGACGATTAAGCGCGTGAAGGATTATGCAGAATCGGTGAATTATCGTCCAAATCTATTGGCTAGGAGTCTGTCTCTAGGAACAACGAATACAATAGGCTTGATTATTCCCTTTATTGGTGATACATTTTATGCTCAGTTGGTTCAAGCAATCGAGTCTGAGGCTGCCCGGAATAAATATGTATTGATTGTCTGTAGTTCGGAAGGCGACGGGGATAAAGAATATGAGCTTGTAAAGATGCTTCGATCCAAACAAGTGGATGGGATTGTTATAGCTCCGACTAAAGTATCTCGAAAGGGTGTTAATCTATTATTGAAAGATTCGTTGCCATTCGTTTTGGTGGATCGATATTTTCCAAATGTAGATACTAATTATGTGATAGTCAATAATTGCCAATGTTGCTATGATTTAACTTATCATTTGATTAAAAAAGGATCACGTAAGATTGCTTTGATTACGACTGATGTACATCTTTATGTGATGAAACAACGTATAGATGGATATCGCAAGGCTTTAAGGGATTTAGACGTGGATAATGATATGTCACTTGAGATCTTTGTTGATAGGCAGAATTATAAGACAGATATCGTAGATAAACTAGATTGTCTGTTTGAGGAGGTGCCTGATGTGGATGGTTTCTTCTTTTCTACACACTATCTTGCTTTGGAGTCCATACGTTATTTTATTAGTAATAAGATAGATTACCATACTCGTTTTAATATGGGTTGTTTTCATGAGACTACAGCTCTAGATATCCTTTCTCCGGAAATGAGCATATCTCGAATGCCTATCGAGCAAATGGGGATCCAAGCTATACAAATCCTTTTGGAAAATATAAGAGACAAAAACTTCTCACATAAAGGGGTGGTTGTAAATAACCAATTTATCCCTTAGTATTCTGCTAAATAGCTTTCTTTATACTGTTTGTGTATTCTAATTTATATTAAAATACATGAATTGTGTTTTTTGTTTGGGATGAATCCTTATATTTGCCGTTGTTAAACCGGTTAAATAAAAATATACTATAAATATTTATATGTTTAGATATGTATATGGTTTAACTATGTTAATCTGTGTTCTCTACTAAATATAATACTCTATGAAACAAAAAATCTTTTTGCTTAGTATGGTTTGCCTGTCTTTTGAAGTAATGGCACAACGTGAGACTGCGATTATTAATCCGGTTGAACCGATACATTATGAAAATAAGGAAGGAAGATTTGAAATCTTATCTTATATCAAGCAAGATTATATCGCTAAGAAACAATCAAGTTTGAATGCGAATATGGATGGACGTGCGTTGGATGTACAATTTACGGATAGTCCGGACAGTTTATTGATCTGGTTACCTATGATTGGAGAAGAGGGCCGTCTGAAGGTGGTTTCAAATAAGACTGTGCTTGTAGACCAAATCTATCGTCCGATTATTCCTTCAGATTGGGGATATTTCCAAAAAGGTACTATACATATTATTCAATCCTCGCATCAAGATATCGCTTGGATGGATACTCCCGACTTTTGTCGTAAGGACCGTATTGAGGGTATTATTCTTCCAGCTCTAAGTTTGATGAAAGAGAATAAATCTTTTAAGTTTGAGATGGAACAGACTCTTAACTTGATGGAGTTCTTGGAAGAGTATCCCGATAAAAAAGGGGAGTTGATTGAGCTATATGGAGAAGGACGCTTTGGTTGGGGAGCTACATACAATCAACCTTATGAGGGATTATCGAGTGGCGAGCAACTGGTTCGTCAAGCTTATTATGGGAGGAAGTGGATTCGTGAGAATTTACCGGGCTGTGATGACCGAGTAGCAAATAATATGGATGTGCCGGGGCGTACTTGGCAAATGCCTCAGATTTTGGCAAAGAGTGGAATTCCTAATTTATTTGTTAGTAGAATGGGAGAGGGGTTATATGATTGGTATAGTCCTGATGGATCGAAAGTACTAACTTTTACACCCGGTAATTATGGTTGGGCCTCTTTGGTATGGAAATTTTTTGATAAGGATGGGGTGACAGCCTTTCATAAACTACACCATCGTTCGCAAATCTGGAGTGATTACTTTAAAGAGCATGGTATTCCTCCCCACTATGCGATATTAATGAGTTGTGATGCGACGAAACCGGTAGATTATCAGAAAGTAATTGATGAATGGAATTTGATAGCGTCTGAATCAGATATACCTCTTCCACGATTAGAGTGTTCTACGGCAGAAGAATATTTCGAGGAAGTTAGAGGTGCGGATACACGATTTGAACGGATAGAGGGAGAACGTCCGGATTTGTGGTTATATATCCATGGTCCGGCTCATTATGAGGCGACTACCTATAAACGCCAAGCGGGAGTATTGTTACCGGCAGCGGAATCTTTTTCAACTTTTTCTGCATTGATAGATGGTCGTTTAAGTATATATCCTCGAGAAGAGTTTGACCGGGCATGGATGGCCTCCATTTACCCGGATCATGGGCTAGGAGGAAAGAATGGTGAAATAACTGATGCTATTTTTGAGGATAGCTTGGAAGTCGCACGAGATCTAGGGCACACATTACTTCATTCCTCTTTAAATGATATTGTAGAGAATGTGAATGCTCCTGTTAACAGTCGGATGGTTTTTAATGATCTTACTTGGAAGCGAGATAGGCAAGTTGAAGTGGAGATTTCAAAAGATCAAGCTCTAGTGAAAGATGACAACGGTCGGATTATACCTTCACAGATTCGATCGGACGGGGATAAACATTATGTAACGTTTGTCGCTCAAGATGTCCCTCCGATGGGATACCGTTCTTATGAAATAAAAGAGGGGAAAAAGTTCAAGTCTGAAAATGATGAGATTCTGATATCTAATAATAGTTTTGAGAATCTGTATTATAGAGCGGTATTGGGAAATGGGGGTATTGTTTCCCTATATGATAAAATTTTAGGGAAGGATGTTATACATACCTCGAAGTTTGCGTGCGGAGATGTTCTAGAGTTAGGATATACAGGGAATGGAGCGGGAGAATTCACTCGTATTACGGATTTGACTTCCGGCGATATCACGCCTCTTAGTTCTTTTGATTCTCAATGGCGGGTGGTCGAAACAGGTGCGCTTTATACCCGTTTTGAGAATATCCAACCGACAAAACATGCGACGATCGTGCAGACCATAACATTTTTACATACTAAAAAGCAAATTGATTTTGATATCGAATTACGTGATTTTGATGGAGAGCATAATCGTCAATACCGGATTGCCTTTCCTATAAATATGATGAGGGAACGTACAATTAATTATGAGGTTCCTATGGGGGTAGCTCAAGTGTATAAAGACGAGTTGAATAGCCAACCGGGGGGCTGGGCTTGGGGAGGACCGTATGTGCATCATCCGGCGGATTCACATCCAAGGGAGATACAGAATTTTATATCTGCTAATGGAAATGGTTTCGGGCTTACGATGTCTTCTTGCGTAGCGGTGGCGGATTGGATAGATCCGTCTCGTGAACAAGCGATATACCCAGTTTTACAGGGGATCTTATTGTCTTCCCATAAAAGTTGCCATGGAGAAGGTAACTGGTATCATCAAACAGGCACACACCAGTTTCATTTTTCTATTTCGACGCATAAAGAAGGATGGATAAATGGGTATATGTTTGGAATCGGGAATAATCATCCGTTTTATATAGTTAAAAAAGATAATAAGGGTGGAGCATTGGAACCAAGGCATAGCTTCTTGTCGATATCAGATCCATTAGTTGCTATGTCTCTGATCAAAAAGGCGGATAATGATAATAATCTAATTATTCGCTTAACAGAAATGGAAGGGAAGGATAAAGAGATTCAAGTATCTTTACCCTTTGAGGCTAAGCAAGTCATAAGGACTAATTTAATAGAGGATGAAGAGGAAGTACTTCCTGTAAAGGGTAGAACGATTTCTTTAAAGTTGGGGCACCATTCTATTGAAACATTTAAGTTGGTTTTATAAATAGGGAGATACCATGGAAATATGTGTTGAAAATAAGTCTGTACGGAAATTATTACCTGTATTGTTTGCCTTTTTTGTCATGGGCTTTGTGGATGTGGTTGGTATATCTACGAGTTACGTGAAAAATGATTTTGGTCTAAACGATACGTTAGCGAATTTACTCCCGATGATGGTCTTTTTATGGTTTGCCGTATGCTCTTTACCGACAGGTCTGTTAATGGGGCATATAGGGCGGAAGAAGACTGTATTGCTGAGTGCTTTGATTACGGGAATTGCGATGTTGTTACCATTTATTTACTATTCATTCGTGTCGGTATTGATGGCATTCGCTTTACTAGGCATCGGGAATACGATTTTACAAGTCTCGTTGAATCCGCTTCTATTAGATGTTGTATCGAAAGATAAAGTGACCAGTATGTTGACATTAGGGCAGTTTATTAAGGCTATATCATCTACGTTAGGGCCGGTGATCGCAGGTGTTGCTGCCGGACTATGGGGAAATTGGCATTTGATATTTCTTGTATATGCTGTTACTACCGGCATTTCATGGTTATGGCTGGTAGGGACACCTATTGCAGAACATAAAGAAAATCACGGAAGCCATGTCAGTAATCAAATTTGGGGGTTGCTTAAGAATACAAAATTGATATTGGCTTTTTCCGTGATCTTATTAATCGTGGGATTTGAGATAGGATTGATGACCGCTGTCCCAAAATATTTGTTGGAACGTTGTAATATGCCGATCGAGCAAGGTGGATTGGGATGTAGTTTGTATTTCTCAGCTCGTATGATCGGAACTTTTGTCGGATCTATCCTTTTGGCTAGATACTCTTCTCGTCGTTTCTTGGTTGTAAATATGATTGCGGCATTGTTCGTGTTTACAATATTTATGATATCATCTGATGGAATGATTATCTTGATTTCATTATTTGGGGTAGGTCTGTTTTGTGCGAATGTATTTCCGATCGTATTCTCTATGGCTATTCAATCGGAACCTTCAAAGGCAAATGAGATTTCTGCGTTGATGATTATGGGAGTGGCGGGAGGCGCTATTTTACCTTTGTTTATGGGGATTATTGCGGATGCTAGTAATCAACTATTCAGCTTGTTCGTTCCTCTATTCGCTTTGGTGTATATATTTTGTGTATCATTGAAAATGAAATGATTATTTAATCTATAAATTAGTGGCTTATGAAAGAAATGACTTCTTTACAGCGTTGTATGGCTGTTTTAAACGGAGATATTCCGGATATGCTTCCTGTTATTCCCCAAAGTTTTATGTTCGCTGTGGAAACAGCTGGAATGAAGATCGGGGACGTGAATAGGAATGGACGCAAGATGGCTCAAGCGCATATCATATCTCAAGAAAAATATGGATATGATGGATGTGTGATTGATTTTGATGATGCTACGATAGCGGAAGCTGTTGGGGCGAAAGTAATATTTAGAGAGGATGAACCTGCTACGGTTGATGAGGGATGTCCGGTATTAAAAGACTTACGTGATGTTTATGATATGCCTATACCAGACCCATTAAGATCCGGTCGCCTATGCGAGTGGCTAGAAGCTACACGTACTTTGGTTGATGCTATCGGCGATCGTGTTTTTGTAATGGGGCGTGCGGATCAAGGCCCTTTTAGTATCGCATGTTTACTGCGAGGTACTACTCAATTCATGATGGATTTATTAACGGAAGATAAGCGACTAATCAATGATGTCTTAGAATATTGTCGTAAAATTAGTGCGGTTTTCGCTAAAGCACAGAAAGATGCGGGAGCGCATGCTACTTCTATTGGGGATGCTTTTGCTGGACCTAATCTGATTTCACCTGATATGTATCGTGAATTTGCCTTGGAACCAGAAAGAAAGTTGGCAAAAGATGTTCAAGACTATGGGATTCCTTTTTCTATTCATATTTGTGGAAATACAAATGGCATAATACAAGATATGGGGACTACAGGGGCAAGGATTTTGGAGGTAGATTGGATGCTTGATATTAAAGAGGCTCGTAGGTTAGTCCCGGAAAACATAGTCTTGATGGGAAATGTCGATCCTAGTTTTCCTTTAGTGATAGGTACACCTATAGATGTTGATGCTGCCGTAAGGGATTTGATCGAGGCTACACAAGGCAGAAGCCATATCGTTAGTTCCGGCTGTGCGATGGGCAGGAATACACCTCCCGAGAATTTTAAGGCATTTATTGCGGCGGCCCGTAAATATGGCTCGTATGAGGAGATATTACGTTTACAAAATAAATAATGGAGGTATGGCTGATTTAAATAAATTATTTGACTCGATCGTTGCCGGTAAATTAGAGTCTGCGGTGGAGGTTACCGAACAAATTCTGAAAGAAGATTTGGATATTCAATTGATCATTAATAACTATATGATTAAGGCTATGGAAGAGATTGGAGATCGTTTTCAGCGTTAACAAGCATATGTGCCGGAATTGTTGATGGCCGCTCGTGCGATGAAAGGGTCGTTGGAACTATTGAAATCTCATCTGAAAGGAGAGAAGACTGATACGATAGGGAAAATTGTTATAGGAACGGTATTTGGGGATTTACATGATATCGGGAAAAACTTAGTGGCATCTATGTTTGAGGGATGTGGTTTTGAGGTGGTTAATATGGGCGTGAATATTTCGGCAGATAAGTTTGTTGAAACGGTTAAAATAGAAAAACCGGATATTCTTTGCCTTTCTGCCCTATTGACGACGACAATGAGCTATATGAAAGTCGTCATGGATGCTTTAGAGAAAGAAGGGCTTCGTGATCAAGTAAAAGTGATGGTTGGTGGTGCTCCCGTAAATGAATTGTTTGCGAATCAAATTGGGGCTGATGGTTACAGTGGAAATGCTAATGCGGCAGTGATCAAAGCAAAAGAGTTATTATGTATTGCGTAAAAAAGTCTGGATATGAAAATAAATATGAAAGAATGGATAGCCTCTATACTTGGCTCGGAAAAGCGGATCGCTATTCCTGTCATGACTCATTCGGGGATTGAGTTATTGGGGCATACTGTGTATGATGCGGTAACAAATGGGGAGATACATGCTCGGGCCGTGAAATTATTAGCAGAAAAATATCCTTCAGCAGCTTCTAGCGTGATCATGGATTTGACGGTAGAAGCAGAAGCTTTTGGGGCAGAGATTCATTATTCTAAAAATGAAGTTCCTAGTGTTATTGGTCGATTAGTCTCGAATTTGGAGGAAGTGGAGAAATTGCAAATTCCTTCATTGGAGAATGGAAGAGTACAGGAGTATATTAAAGCTAATCGATTGATAGCGGAGGATACATCAAAACCGGTTGTCGCTGGCTGTATAGGGCCTTATTCGTTAGCTGGTAGATTATATGATATGTCTGAGATTATGATGGCTATGTATATCGAACCTGATTGTATAAAATTGTTATTATCGAAGTGTACTGAATTTATTAAAAATTACTGCGTTGCGTTGAAAAGTGCGGGAGCGAATGGGATTTTGATGGCGGAACCTGCGGCGGGTTTGTTATCGAATGAGGCCTGTTTGGAATTTTCTTCTACTTATGTTCGAGAGATTGTAAGTGAGGTACAAGATGAATCTTTCTCTATATTCTTACATAATTGTGGTAATAGCGGACAATGTACAAAAGCGATGGTTGCTACAGGGGCTTATGGATATCATTTCGGGAATGGGATCGATATGCTCTTAGCTTTGGACCAATGTCCCAAAGATGTATTAGTCATGGGAAATATAGATCCGGTATCTATGTTTAAAATGGCTTCTTCTCGGGTTTTGTATGGTGCGACGAAGGATTTGTTATTGCGTACAGCCAACTATCCGAACTTTGTGTTGTCTTCAGGCTGTGATACTCCTCCCGAAGTGCCTTTTGAGAATATAGAGATGTTTTACAAGGCTTTGGCTGATTTTAATCGAGGAATGTATGATTGAAACTTATTTTCATAGCGGAGAGGGGTATAATCCTTTTCTCGTACGAGAGGGATGGCAAGTGGCTCAGCTGAATTATTTACCGGGACATGGATTTGATGAAATAGAACAAATAGAAGTGCATCGTGAAACAGATGAGGTTTTTATTCTATTTAAAGGAGATGCCATATTGATAGAAGCAAAACCTCAAAAAGATACGATAAGCCTTTATTGTGAAAGGATGAAACTTGGCGTAACGTATAATATCCCGGCGGGTACTTGGCATAATATAGCGATGAATTCGGATGCGGAAATAATAATTGTCGAAAAATCGAATACGCATAAGCAAGATTGTGCTTACCAGAGATTGAGCCAATTGGAAAAGGAGGATTTGTATTCGATGATTAGACGGAATTTATTATAGGATAAAACTATGGACATGAATATCTATATAATATGGGGATTTCTTGGTAGCGGTAAAACTACGTTGATTAATTATCTTTTATCCTCTTATTTGAGTGGAAAGAAGGTGGTTGTCATTGAAAATGAGTCAGGGACTGAGTCTGTGGATAGTGTATTATTGAGAAGTAAGAATTATCAAGTAAAAGACTTGAACTCAGGTTGTATATGTTGTACGCTTCGTCAAGAGTTACCTATAGCTATAAAAGAAATAGAAATATCTGTCCGACCGGATATCTTGTTAATAGAACCTTCCGGTCTTGCTTCTTTAGAGGATTTAGTACGGATTCCGGATATTAGGATAGATGGTATTATTTCTTTGGTAGATGTCCATATGTATGCATTCTTGAAAAAGTTGAATTTTGATTTTTATCGGAGGCAGTTCTATTTATCTTCGGTTATCTTACTAACAAAGACTTCGGAAGCGGAGGAGGCTAAAATACGGAGCGTTATAAATGATCTTTTGATGATTCAGCCTCGGCTGGAGATAGTGCAAGATTATCACTTATTAAACGAAGTTGATTGGGGATTTATTTTAAGTAAGAGTTGTTGTTATGGTGTGAATAACTACATCCCTGCTTATTCTAAAGTTTTAGGACCTAATTATGAGATATGGACTATTTCAGTCTATTCCTTTTTGAGTATTTCTTTTTATGAGAGGTTGTTTAACCGGATAAATAAACGCTTTCCCAATGGAATAGTAAGAGCTAAAGGCTTTGTCTTGGAAAGTAACGGCCAATGGGGCAAAATTGATTATGTAAATGGAAAAGTCCATTTTGAGACGGTTTTTGGATCTTGTACGGATAGAAATAACGGATTTATTTCTATTTGGTGGGACAAATCTCTAATCGATTGTCCGATAGACTGGATTTCTGGTTTTATAAATGCGAAAGAGGTGGATTGTTCAATTGAGATTCTAGAGATAGAAAATAATGAGCTATACCGATATTTAGGTTTTGGTGCCTCAGGGCCGGATGATTATATGTCCGTTTTTGTTGAAAACTTAAAACGAGAGGCTTTGGATGTATGTAGTCCTCGTTTTGGTTATCGCTTTGTACAAGGGGAACGAGTAGATAGACGTACATTGAAATTGAATGAAAATATTCTTTCTCCAGATGTAATTATAGTCAATTGCTTACGTGATAGTGAATTTTTTGCCATAATCACTGCGTCTGTAGGGAAAGAGCTAGATGAATGGATTGAAGTTAAAAGATCAGGAGGAGATGTAATGGAGGCTTTTGTTGCAGATGCTTTAGGTTCTGTTATCGTTGAGGCTATCGTTACTTGGGGGCTTTCTTTTTTAACCCATATGATGGCAGAGATAAATTTGAAGGTAAGTAATTCTTACAGCCCCGGTTATTGCGGTTGGGATGTGGCGGAGCAACGAATGTTTTTTTCGATGTTGCCTGATGGCTTTTGTGGGATCTCATTAACGGACTCTTGTTTGATGCTCCCTATAAAATCGGTTAGTGCTCTTGTTGGTATTGGTGGAAATATAGAGAAAAAGCCTTATGGATGTGCTATTTGCAGGAAGAAAGATTGCTTCAAAAGAAAGGAGGTGATGAGTTGACAGAAGTTTATTAAAAATCAAATTGCGTTTATAGTATAATATTTTCAAACCTAAAATATAATAATATTATGGAGTTTACAAAAATGATGGTATTACCCATCGCATTAATATCTTTTTTACCGTTCTCTGCGGAATTGAGAGCGGAGAGTAGTAATACTGCTTACATTATTCAACAGAGTAAAAAAACGGTAACAGGTGTGGTTGTTGATATGGCTGGACTACCTCTAATTGGTGTAAATGTTAGTATCAAAGGTACGACGGAAGGAACTATTACAGATTTGGATGGTAAATTCAATTTAAATGTGTCTTCACAGTCGATGTTGGTTATTTCGTATATTGGTTATAAGACAGTAGAAATTCCTGTACGAGAAAATGTGAGAGTGGTTTTAGAAGAAGACTCTCAAGCTTTGGAAGAAGTGGTGGTGGTTGGTTATGGTACAATGCGTAAATCGGATGTGACTGGCTCGATTGGAGTCGCTAAAGGAGAGGACTTGACGAAGAATCAGAATTTTAGTGCTTTAGAGAATTTACGAGGTAAAGTTTCGGGCGTAAATATTTTTTCTAATTCAAGTCAGCCCGGAGCGTATGCGAATCGTGTCGTGATACGTGGTATGGCTACTATAAATTCTTCATCGGAACCTTTGTATATTGTTGATGGGGTTGCCATGGAAGACTTCTCGTTGGTAAATCCTAATGATATTGAATCGATGGAGGTTTTAAAGGATGCCTCTGCGGCGGCTATTTATGGCGCTCGTGGTGCGAATGGCGTTATCATGGTAACAACAAAACGAGGTCTGAAAGGACGTGAGGGGGTACAAGTATCTTATCAGGGTTCGGTAAGTATTAGTAGCATAGCTCGTAAAATGGATACGATGAACGCTCAAGAATGGTGCGATGCTTTTATGAAAGGCCTAGAGAACGAGAATACATATTATGATAAGAATTGGTCTTTGGATCGGACTTATTGGTTCCATGACCGCGACTATTTTGATGCGAACGGAAATCCAATATATGATACGAATTGGCAAGATGAGGCCACACGTACAGCTGTATCTCACAACCATCAGCTAAATATCCAACAAGCTGGTCAAAAGTCATCAATGGGAGCATTTTTGAATTTTACGGATCAACAAGGTATCGTGATGAATACATATAATAAACGATTGAACGCAAAGATCGCTTATGACGCTCATCCTACTAAATGGTTATCTACCGCTGTCAATGTACTGGTTAATCATACATGGGGACGTTATACACCGGAAGATGGAGGTGGGCAAGAGGCTCGCCGTACGATGATCGAAATGGTCCCATGGTTGCCTGTAAGAGATAAATATGGTAAATATACGACAAATCTTACTTCCCAAAGTGAGAACAGTTATTTTGGTCTAGAAGGAATGTCAAATCCTGTAATGATCTTAGATCTGCAAAAGCGAATGCGTTATAATACACAAATTTTTGGAAATGCGGCGCTAACATTTCATTTGGCAGATGGCTTAGATTTAAAAACACAATTTGGTGTTGATAGCCATAATACGACTTATAGAGGGTATTCTTCGATTGAGTTGAATAACATTTCTATGCCGAATGGCTGGGCGGAATACCAGAATTGGAATACATTTTATTGGCAAGAAGAGACTTATCTAACCTATAATAAGGTTTTTGGTGATCACAGGTTGAATGCTATGGCAGGTCTATCTTGGCAAGAACGTACGCAACGTTGGGATAAATCTTATACTCAGGGTTTCTCCGACGATTTTTATGAAAATAATAATATGTCGGTGGGAACTCTTCCAAACGCACCTGAATCAAGTTGGACTCGATGGGCCATGAACTCTTATTTTTTGCGTTTTGCTTATACCTATAAAGATCGTTATTCTGCGACTGTGACAGGGCGTGTCGATGGGTCTTCAAAGTTTGGAAAGAATAATAAGTACGCATTTTTCCCTTCTGCTGGTTTGGCTTGGAATATTTCTCAAGAAGATTTTTTGAAAGATAACGCATTAATAAGTAATTTAAAATTACATACAAGTTATGGCTTAACTGGAAATTCAGAGATCGATCCTTATAACTCTTTAGGGAAAGTAGATGCGGGCACTTATTATATTGATGCGAAACGTTCAGCTTATTCTTATATCAAGACAATGTCTAACCCAGATTTGAAATGGGAGAAGACCGGGCAATTTGATGTTGGTTTTAATTTAGGGCTATTCAATAATCGCCTAAATTTTGATATTGCTTATTATAATAAAAAGACAACTGATTTATTGTTAGATTGTCCTGTACCCCATTCTACGGGTTTTACTTCTATTTTTAAGAATATAGGCTCTGTTTGTAATCAGGGTGTAGATATTATGGTGAATGGGGCCCCTATTCAAGGTGATGATTTTACTTGGTCTTCCACACTAAACCTAAATTATAATAAGAACGAAATCTTAGCATTAAGTGATACGAATGCAGATGTCTATTTGTATGATTGGGTTGGTGGAGGTAGTGTCCTTCGTGTTGGTGAAAGTATGGGTAGTTTCTGGGGATTAGAGCGTAAGGGTGTTTATACGCTTGAAGATTATAAGGCTGGGGCTTGCGAGAAGACTCAGATTGGTCGGGCGAAACGTTCTGATGAGAAAACTATAATAGGTAAAGGATTACCTGACTGGACTGGTAGTTGGATTAATAATTTCTCTTATAAGAATTTTGATTTGACAGTTGACTTGCAATTTGTTTGGGGGGTCGAGACTTTACAACGTTTTATGTGTACAACGAATGATCGCTTTGGCATTACAAATGGTTTGAAAGGGGTTTTATATGATGCTTATGATGGAACAAATCCAGAAACAATGCAGCCAATGATATATTTAGCTAGCGGTGCTCATTTTGGAGAAGAACATGCTGGCCAAGATATAACGAGCGACTCCGGATGGGTTGCAAATGGTTCTTATCTACGTTGTAATATGGTACAGCTAGGATATACATTTAACTCGCAATTGATAAAAAAAATAGGATTGTCGGGTTTAAGATTATATGCTAGTGGAAATAATCTATTTCAAATCGTTTCAAAGGACTTCTTAGGATATGATCCAGAATCTTCTTCCGAGACAAGTGGTAAATTTGGACAAAATATGACTTTTTTCTCTTATCCCAGAGCTCGGACATTTACATTAGGGGTTAACGTAACATTTTAGTCAACTTAATAAAGCAAATAATCGAATATGAAAAAGATATTGATAATAATTATCGTTTGTGCTAATATGATGAGCTTTAGCGCATGTGACGATTTCTTAAAAGAAGAACCTAAGTCACAACTAACGAATGTTGGGTATTATACAACGGAAGCTCAAGCTGTGGCTAATGTGAATTATTTATATCGCACAGGTGCAATACGCCAAATAGCTTCAGCTCCCAGTGCTTATTTAGGTAGTTTCGCTACTGTAACAGGTATGTTGACTGGCTATTTCTCAAATAGTTATGAAGGACAAGAGGTTGTTTGTAAATATTCTAGGGAATTAAGCCGCCAGAAATATACGATGCAAATATCAGGAACTGTGGATGGAGTGTGGGATGCGTGTTATAATGCGATAAATGTCGCTAATTCGGCGATTAAGTACATTCCTAGTATTCCAATGGAAGATTCTTCTATTTCTAAATATGTAGCAGAGGCTAAGTTTTTTAGGGCGTTCAATTATTTTTATTTGGTGAAAACATTTGGTGCTATCCCATTCTATACCGAACCCTATGAAGCTGCCGTAGATATGGAATTAGAGCGTACTGGTGTAGAGGTAGTCTATGCTCAAATAGAGTCTGATTTAAAAGATGCGGTAGAGATTCTTCCTGCAAGTAAGTTTGCGGCAAATGCTCATCGTATTACAAAATACGCAGCTGCTATGTTGTTGACAAATGTTTATATGCAAAAGGGTAAATATGCGGAAGCCACTAAATATGCACGAATAGTGATTAATTCTCCTCATAAATTAGTTATGAATGAAGATTTAGCGATGAATAGTGCTTTCAATAAATTGCGTTCGATTGATGATTTAGACGAGGTAATTTATGCGCAAGAATATGATAATAGCATCAATACGAGTGATTGGCTTCCTAGTTATTCTTGTAGTTCAAATGCGACGACTGTATTTGGTACGTATTCCATTATGGAACGTGTTTATGGACCGACAGATCGATTTTTAAATGTATATTCCCCAAATGACTTGCGTATTCAACCGAATCAGTTTTTCCACTGGGAATATACAAATCCTAATACAGGAAAAAAATGGTCTTCAAGTACAGCAGGATGTTGGTATTATTTTGATGAGGAGGCTCTGTTAAATACGGGAAAGGGTACAAAAGACTGGAATATCTATCGCTATGCGGAAGCTTTATTGGCTGGTGCTGAATCTATTGCCCAAAGTGAGGGTGTGACTTCAGAGGCTGCAGGTTATTTAGCCCAAGTGCAAGCTCGTTCAAATATGGATGGTAAAAGCGTAGAAGAGATTTCTTCAGAGTTGATGAAGTTATCGAAACAAGCATTTATTGAGGCATGTTGGACTGAACGTTTACGTGAATTCCCTTTAGAGTATAAAATATGGGATGATTGTACTCGGACAGGGATGTTCCCTGTAATATCGGAGACGGATAAGGGAAAGGTTCGTTATGTGACTTTATTGGGTGCTCAAAATGCGGCAGGCGCAACTTTTAAAGAATCAGATTTACTATGGCCGATATCTGTAAATGAGATGCAACGTAATCCTAATTTGACTCAAAATCCGGGTTATAACTAACGGGAAGATATTTACAATTTTATTTATATAAGGGGGATGTGCTATCTTGGTGCATCCTCTCAAACAAAAAGTCATATGAAGAAAATATTCATTTTAATGATCTTATGTGTATTTCCGAACTTTATATTAAAAGCCCAATTTGCAGGAAATACATATATCTGTGATCAAGAGTCTTTCCATCTTTTGAAAGATTTATCAAATTCCTCTTTGAAAGATGGGGATATTTATGTGTTTACTACAACTCATCAAGATTTAGCGTGGCTGAATCATATCGATGCTTGTATCGCCGACCGGGATACACTTTGGTTGACACCATTCTTGAAACGTTTGGGTGAAGATCCAACATTCAAGATGGATATTGAACAAACTTCTATATTGAAGGAATACATCCATCGTCATCCGGATACGTATCCATTGTTTGTTAAATATATGAAAGAAGGACGTATTTGTGTGGGAGGAACTTTTATACAGCCGTACGAGGAGATGTATTCAGGAGAATCATTAGCTCGCCAATTTTATTTGGGAACTAGATGGTTGAAGAAAAACTTTAATGGTTACCAAACCTCCTCTTATTTTAATGTAGACGTGCCGGGACGTACTTTGCAAATGCCTCAAATCATGAGTAAGGCGGGAATTGAGAACTTGGTTATCAGTCGTCACGAAAGAGGGCTGTTCTATTGGGAATCTCCGGACGGTTCAAAAGTTCGTACTTATACTCCGGGACATTATATCTATTTTTATAATGTATTAGGAAAGGATGATACGACAGCGGTCAAAGAGATGGCTAAAGAGGCTATTTTATGGTATACAAAATACAATGATGTCAAGAAATCTAAGACTGTAATGCCTGCGATGCTTAATTATGAGTTGTCGTGGGATATGAAGCCGGTTCGAAATTGTCCTGTATTTATTGAGAAATGGAATAATGTTCGTTATATAATGAATGGGAAGACAGGTGAGAGAGTAAAAGTGTCGTTACCCCAGTTTAAATTTGCGACCGCCGATGACTTTTTTGAGACATTAGATCATTCTACTTCAGCACTACCCATAACACATGGAGAACGTCCGAATGTGTGGCTGTATATTCATGGTCCTTCGCATGAGAAGGCTCTTACTGCCAGTCGTGAGGGAGATGTTTGGTTACCTGCAGCGGAGAAAATATCTTCTTTTAGTACCATGGTTCGCCAATCGTTTGAGATGTATCCTACTGATGATTTGAATGAGGCGTGGGAAGCTAAAATCTATCCAGACCACGGATGGGGGGGCAATGGTGGTATCATGACGGATAATGCATTTCGCCGGAAATATGAGTTTGCGTTATCAAAAGCAAGACAAATCGTTGATCGGCAAGCTGGATTTTTAGCGTCTTCGATTAAGACCTCCGGACAAAAAGGACGTTCGATTATACTATTTAATAATTTGTCTTTTTCAAGAACTGTTCCTGCTGTTGTAGAAGTGGCTTTTGAGCAAGGGTATGCCTACGATTTACAAATTAAAGATTATCAGGGAAAAGCGGTTAATTCCCAGTTATCTGAAATTGTTTATTATCAAGATGGGTCTATAGAAAAGGCTAATCTACATTTTACGGCAGATAATATGCCTGCTATGGGACTAAAAACTTATTATCTAAATCCAACTCAAAAGCAAGAGGATAAATCTGGGCCGGCCGTTGATTTGATAGAGAATAGCCACTATAGGATCGAACTGGTAAATGGTGGTATCAAACAAATATATGATAAATCAATGGGCTGTCCATTGTTGAATACTGAAAAATTTTTAGGAGGGGAAGTTATCACTATGCGCTCTGTGGGGAATGGGGCTGGCGAGTTTGATGCGGTGCAACAGCCGGATATGGAAGGTTTTGATAAAACTTCGAATCATGCGGTCCCTTGGAAAGTAGAAGAAGATGGGCCTGTATATACATCCTATAAGATGCGTACACCTATCCGAAACGCAGTTATAGAACAGACTTTACGTGTATATCATCAGGTTAAAAAAATAGATATGGATGTTGACTTATTGAATTGGGATGCCGTACTTTATCGTGAGTATCGTTTAATGTGGCCTCTTGCGTTCCAGCGTTCATCAGTATCTTATGAGGTTCCTTTCGGGGCATTGACGGTTGGAAAAGATGAGATGCCGGGAGCGGCGGGTGAGCGTTATTATGTTGAAAATAGTAAGCAGCGTCCTCGCGGTATCGGGAACTGGTTAAGTGCGGCCGGAGAAAAATGTGCCGTAACCTTGTCTTCTTCTGTTGCGGTTGCTGATTATATTGATCCGACAGACCAACCGGTAGATTATACGATTTTACAACCTATTTTATTAGCGTCTCGTAAAAGTTGTCATCCGTTAGGTAATGATTTTATTCAACCCGGAGATCATTCCTATCATTTCTCTTTGACTTCTCATGAGGTTAATAGCCCGCTTAGGGAGGAGTTCGGTACATCTTCCAATGAGCCGTTGGTTGCGGTGTATAATCCGATTCAATATGGAAAGGCTTTTTTGCCGGAAGAGGTGTCGTTTGTGTCTGTAGATAACCCCAATGTTAAGGTGACGGCGATAAAGAAATGCGAAGATGATAATAGTTTGATTGTAAGAATGTATAATTGCTCAAATAAGGAAGAAACAGTACATCTGCGGATGTTTGTAGAGCCAAAAGAGATTATTCACACAAACTTGATAGAGGAAGAACTTTCTTCTGTTCAAGAGATTATTTTGGGTAAATATGCTATAGAAACATATAAAATCAAGTTCTGAATATGGTGAGAATTAATTCATTGAAAAAAGTATCACTCATCTTGTCCTTGGCGCTGGTAGGGATGGCTTGTACAACGACTCCGAAGAATACGGAAGAAACAATGGAGTCATTAACCCAATACGTGGAACCTCGCATTGGTACCGCTCATTGCCGTTGGTTTCATTTTGCTCCGGGTGCGATGCCATTTGGATTAGCGAAACCAGCAGCAGCTACCAATGCTAGCCTAGGGAATAAATCAGGATGGGAAGCTACGGGATATGATTATCGGGATACTTCTATAGAGGGATTCCCTTGTCTACATGAGTTTCAGGTTGGAGGTATTGTTTTGATGCCTACAGTGGGAGATTTGAAAACAATTCCGGGACCTTTAAATTCTATCGGGCAGGGATATCGCTCCTCTTTTGATCATAAGGATGAAATCGCTACGGCCGGGTATTATTCGGTCATGCTTAAAGATTATAATGTGAAAGCGGAGTTGACCGCAACTCCTCGAGTTGCTTTTCAACGATTCACTTTTCACAAGAGCGATGCGAGTCATATTTTATTTGATATAGGAAATCGTCAAGGCGAAAGTGGACCAGCTGTGGATGCTTTCGTCCGGATAAAAGGAAATGATTTAGTAGAAGGTTGGGTTACGACTTTACCTACTTATAGTAATAAGTATCAGTCGGGAGCTACGATAACCATGTATTTCTCGGCTCGTTTGGATAAGCCTGCGGATTCTTTCGGAACCTTTGTGAAAGAGACTGTACAGAAGAATAACCGAGAGATTGAGGGGATTGGGGCTGGTGCCTATTTGACCTATAATACTCAAGACAACGAATTGATAACAGCAAAAGTAGGTCTTTCTTATACCTCTGTAGATAATGCTCGATTAAATAGAGAGACAGAGACTCGCCAAGATCAAATGGACTTTGATGAGGCTCGCGAAATCTCGAGATCTACATGGGAAGAGTATTTAGGACGTATGCGTGTGGAAACCCCGGTGAAAGAAGATAAAATCAAATTCTATACCGGACTTTATCATGCCCTATTGGGCAGAGGATTGGCTAGCGATGTGAACGGCGCATATCCTAAAAATGATGGGACTATTGGACAGTTGCCCTTAAAAGACGGAAAACCGGCTTTCTCTTTTTATAACACGGATGGTATTTGGGGAGGGCAATGGAACTTGATTCAAGTATGGGCATTGGCTTATCCGGAGTATTTATCGGATTATGTAAGTACGCATGTACAAGTTTATAAAGATACCGGATGGTTAGGAGATGGTATAGCTTGTAGCCGGTTTGTCTCCGGTGTTGGAACGAATCAGTTAGGTAATGTGATTGCTGCGGCTTATCTATGCGGCATCCGTGATTTTGACGTAGAGAATGCTTATGCGGCGGCACGAAAGAATGAGTTAGAGGGAGAGAACCGACCGATGGGAGCGGGTAAGCTGGATACGGATAAGTTTGTGGAATATGGTTATGTTCCTCATATGGACAAAGGTGAAGGCGCTGATGAGGCATGGATGTTTTCGGCCTCTCATACCTTGGAATATTCGTTTGGAGCTTATGCCGTAGGGCAGATGGCGAAAGCCTTGGGCAAAACGGATGATTATAATGTATTGATGGATTTGTCAAAAGGTTGGGAACGTATTTATAATGCGGAATCGAACTTGATTCAGCCCAAATATGCGGATGGACGGTTTATCAGTAATTTTGATCCCATGCAAGTATGGCGTGGATTCCAAGAAGGGAATGCATACCAATATACATTTTATGTACCTCATGACGCAAAATCGCTGATCGCTAAAATGGGAGCTAGGGAATTTACACAACGTCTGGATAGTATATTTATTCTTTCACAGGACAAGACATTTAGCGGTGGAACGACTATTGATGCTTTCGCTGGTTTACAAACTTATTATAATCAAGGGAATCAACCTTGCTTACATATTTCTTGGTTGTTTAATCTAGCGGGCAAACCTTCGTTAAGCCAAAAGTGGGTACGTGCGATTCTGGATGAGTTTTATGGGACAGAAGGTATTCACGGTTATGGCTATGGGCAGGATGAGGATCAAGGTCAACTTGGTGCTTGGTATGTGATATCCTCGATAGGATTGTTTGATATAGTTGGCTTGGCAAGTGAAAACCCGACTTTAGCGTTAGGAAGTCCTCTATTTGATAAAGTGACGATCAAATTGAATAAGCGGTATTATCCGGGAGATACATTTGTGATTAAAACCAAGAATAATAATAAGACAAATGTCTATGTACAGGAATATCGCTTAAATGGCGAGTCTTTACAGGAACCTTTTATCCCTTTTAAGAATGTCGTAGAAGGTGGTGTATTAGAGTTAGATATGGCTGAGACTGCCAAAGATCAATATTGATCTTTGGCAGCCCTGCTGCACAACATAGTTCTCAAACACCGGGCGATAATTGCTTTTTTCCTTTACAATCTCTAATTTGCGCCCTCGTGAAAGTGATTCACGCCAAATAAACGTATTGTTAAACTCAAATAAATCCTGATATCATGAAAGTATACCAAACAAATGAAATTAAGAACATCTCTATCTTGGGAAGTTCGGGCTCTGGGAAAACCACTCTCGCTGAAGCTATGCTTTACGAGGGTGGAGTTATAAAACGTCGCGGCTCCGTTGAGGCAGGAAATACGGTGTCCGATTATTTCCCGGTTGAGAAAGAGTATGGATACTCAGTTTTCTCAACCGTTTTCAGTGTTGAGTGGCAGGATCGGAAGCTGAATTTCATCGATTGTCCGGGTTCGGATGATTTCGTGGGAGGAGCTGTTTCCGCTCTGAATGTCACGGATACGGCACTGATGGTATTGAATGCCCAGTACGGTGTTGAGGTTGGAACCATTAACCAGTTCCGGTATACTGAACAATTTCATAAACCGGTGATTTTCGTTGTCAATCAGCTTGATAATGATAAAGCCGACTATGAGGGAACCATCGCCCAGTTGAAAGACCGTTGGGGCAGTAAGATCGTTCCGATCCAATATCCGATTAGCTGCGGCTCTTCTTTCAATGCCGTGGTGGATGTATTAAAAATGAAGATGTATCGTTGGAAACCGGAAGGTGGAGTTCCTGATGTATTGGAAATCCCCGCCGAGGAAATGGATAAGGCGATGGAGTTGCATCAAGCCTTGGTGGAAGCCGCCGCTGAGAACGATGATACTTTGATGGAGAAATTCTTTGAGGAAGGTGCCTTGAGCGAGGATGATATGCGTGCCGGTATCCGTGCGGGCTTGGTTACTCGCGGTATGTTCCCGGTATTCTGCGTATGTGCCGGTCGTGATATGTGTGTTCGTCGTACGTTGGAGTTCTTGGGTAACGTGGTTCCTTGTACCGACAAGATGCCTCGTCTGATTACTACGGAAGGCGTAGAGGTGACTCCGGACTCGAATGGTCCTACTAGCTTGTTCTTCTTCAAGACTACCGTGGAACCTCATATTGGTCAGGTTTCCTATTTTAAAGTGATATCAGGAAAAGTAAAAGAAGGTGACGATTTGATGAATGCCGATCGTGGTTCCAAGGAGCGTATCGCACAGTTATTTGCGGTAGCCGGACAAACTCGTACCCCGGTTACGGAAATGGTGGCGGGTGATATTGGAGCGACCGTTAAGTTAAAGGATGTTCGCCGTGGTAATACATTGAACGGAAAGGGTTGTGATTATCGTTTCGACTTCATTAAATATCCGGATCCGAAATATCGTCGTGCTATCAAGCCGGTGAATGAGGCTGACGCCGAGAAGATGATGGAAATCTTGATACGTATGCGCGAGGAAGACCCGACATGGGTAATCGAGCAGTCCAAGGAATTGAAGCAGACAATCGTTTCCGGTCAAGGTGAGTTCCATCTTCGTACATTGAAATGGAGAATCGAGAATAATGATAAATTGCCGATCGAATATCTGGAGCCGAAGATCCCGTATCGTGAGACGATTACGAAAGCGGCCCGTGCGGATTACCGCCATAAGAAACAATCTGGTGGCGCAGGCCAGTTCGGTGAAGTTCACTTGATTATCGAGCCTTATTATGAAGGTATGCCTGCTCCGGATACCTACCGTTTCGGCGGACAGGAGTATAAGATGAATGTTCGTGATACTCAAATAATCGATTTGGATTGGGGTGGTAAAGTCGTGTTCGTAAACTGTATCGTTGGTGGTGCTATCGACGCTCGTTTCTTGCCGGCTATCCTAAAAGGTATCATGGCTCGTATGGAGCAAGGGCCGTTGACGGGTTCGTATGCTCGCGACGTGCGTATTTGCGTATACGATGGTAAGATGCACCCGGTAGACAGTAATGAGATCTCTTTCATGCTTGCCGGACGTAATGCTTTCAGTACTTCCTTCAAGGAGGCTGGCCCTAAGATCTTGGAGCCTGTTTACGATGTCGAGGTTTCCGTTCCTGCCGATTATCTGGGAGATGTGATGAGTGACTTGCAAGGACGCCGTGCCTTGATTATGGGTATGAATAGCGAGAAGGGATTTGAGAAACTATTGGCGAAAGTTCCTTTGAAAGAGATGTCTAACTATTCTACTTCACTAAGTTCCATTACGGGCGGACGTGCTTCCTTTACGATGAAGTTCGCTAGTTACGAGTTAGTTCCTGCCGATGTACAAGAGAAGTTGTTAAAGGCTTACGAGGCTACTCAATCAGAAGAATAGGTAAAGTAAAATGTCATCATAATTTTTTAATATTTAAAGTTAAACGAGAAAAGGCCGGCTTTGTGAAGAGCTGGCCTTTTTGTTATGTCTTTTTCACTAGGTTGTCGTGAACTTGTAATACCGAAGGTGTTCTTTTGTATCATCTTAAACAAGGAAAAGATGATATTAAGAAAGTACTATCCGACTATTGTCCTCTCGGACATCCATCTGGGATCGGAACATTCCCGGACGGAGGAGGTCACCCATTTTCTCAAGCACGTAGATTGCGATCGATTGATTCTGAATGGTGATATCATCGATGGCTGGCAATTGAAGAAATCCGGTAAACGCTGGAAACAAAAGCATACCGATTTCTTTAAGGTATTGATGAAGATGATGGAGAAAAGGGGTACGGAGATTATCTATGTAGTGGGGAACCATGATGATTTTCTCGACAGCTTGGCTCCTTTTAAGTTCTCCAATATATCGATCGTAAAGGATTATTTGCTGAAGACGAGACAAGGAAAACGCTATTTCGTGACACATGGCGATATTTTCGATACGGTTACGACCCATATGCGTTGGCTTGCCATGCTTGGGGATGTGGGGTATACTTTTTTATTGTGGTTGAATAAGGTTTACAATCATCGTAGAGAGCGGCAAGGAAAACCTTATTTCTCTTTATCCCAAGAGGTGAAACACCGGGTGAAAAGTGCGGTCTCTTATATCTCGGAGTTTGAGAAAGAGTTGGTACGCTTAGCGGAGGCCAAGCATTTGGATGGGATTATTTGCGGCCATATTCACCAAGCGGCGAACGTATGGTATGGTAATGTGCATTATCTAAATTCCGGCGATTGGGTGGAAAGCATGACCGCTCTCGTGGAGGATGAACAAGGAGAGTGGGATATTGTTACATATAATAATGTACAACTATATGCGGATGCCGTATGAAAATCCTGTTTATCATACAAGGTGAGGGACGTGGGCACTTGACCCAAGCGTTATCCTTACGCCAGAAATTGATGGCCGAAGGACATGAGATCGTTGGTGTGTTGGTAGGAAAAAGTCCGGCCCGCCGTTTGCCGGATTTCTTCTTGAATAAGATACAATCGCCGGTATATCCGTTTGAGAGTCCGAATTTTTTACCGACGGCTAAGAATAAACAAGTGAGTTTGATGCGTAGCGTATTATATAATGTATTGCGTCTGCACAAATACATGGGAAGTATCCGTTATATCGACCGGATGATTCGGCAGACGGATGCGGATGTTGTCGTGAATTTCTACGAGCTGCTGACGGGGCTGACTTACTTACTTTTCCGTCCGAAAGCGACGATGGTATGTATCGCCCATCAATATCTATTCTTGCATCCGGACTTCGTTTTCCCGAAGCAGAGCACATTGTCGTTGGCGTCGCTACGATTTTTTACGAGATTAACGGCGATAGGCTCCGTCAAAAAATTAGCCTTGTCTTTTCGGAAGATGCGTGAGGCGCCGTTGGGAGGAATAGTCGTGGTTCCTCCTTTATTAAGGCAAGAAGTCTTGGATGCGGTTCCCTCGAACGGCAGTTATTTGCATGGTTATTTGTTGAATAGCGGGTTTAGTGAGGAGATCCGTTCTTGGCATTCCCGTCATCCTTCGGTTCCGATGCATTTCTTTTGGGATAAGAAAGATCAGCGAGCCGAGGTGATAATAGACGATTGCCTTTCTTTCCATCAGCTGGATGATACGTTGTTTCTACGTTATATGTCGGGGGCGAAGGCTTATGCTACGACCGCCGGGTTCGAATCCGTATGTGAGGCGATGTATCTGAATAAACCTGTATTGATGGTTCCTACACATATTGAGCAAGCTTGCAATGCTTACGATGCCTCTTTGTCTGGCGCAGGCGTTGTCGCTGATTGTTTTGATCTGGATGCGTTATTATCCATTTCGGAAAGCCATGTGGAGAATCCGGTTTTCCGGCATTGGGTGAAACAGGCGGATTGGCTTATTCTTCGTGAGTTCCGTGAGGATTTGTTGCGTGAGGAACATCCGGTAACGAGCCTAGGGAGGATTACGACAAATTGGGTGGTGCGTCTGGGGAGATTCCTGCCTATCTAGGAACTTATAGCAGTGTCATGCTGGAGAAGCAGGTGTGCCACGCTGATGGAACGGGTGTGCCATGCCGATGACATGGGTGTGCCATCAGCGTGGCACTGAAGTCTTATTTATTCAACGCTTGCTCGATATCGGCGATGATATCATCGGCGTTCTCGATACCTACAGAGAAGCGGATTAAGTCCGGAGCTACGCCAGCCTCTATCAATTGCTCATCGCTCAACTGGCGGTGCGTATGACTGGCCGGGTGAAGCACGCAAGTACGGGCATCCGCTACGTGAGTTACGATAGCGGCGAGTTTCAAGCTATCCATAAACTTGATCGCCACCTCACGTCCACCTTTCAATCCGAAGGATAATACGCCGCAAGAGCCATTCGGTAGATACTTCTTGGCGAGTTCATGGTACGGATTGCCTTCCAATTCAGGATAATGAACCCAAGCTACCTTATCACATTTCTGTAGCCACTGCGCTACCGCCAAGGCGTTTTTGCAATGCTGCGGTACACGAAGATGCAAGGTCTCCAATCCCAGATTCAATAGGAATGCGTTTTGCGGGGATTGGATCGCTCCAAGGTCACGCATCAGTTGGCTAGTCGCTTTCGTGATGAACGCTAATTTCCCGAATGCCTTGGTATAGGTCAATCCGTGGTAAGAAGGGTCCGGTTGGCAAAGTCCCGGGAACTTCTCGGCATGCGCTTTCCAATCGAAATTGCCGCTGTCCACGATACAACCGCCTACGCTCGTGGCATGGCCGTCCATATATTTGGTCGTGGAGTGCGTGACGATGTCCGCTCCCCATTCGAACGGACGGCAATTGATCGGCGTGGCGAACGTATTATCGACGATCAAGGGTACGCCATGATTATGGGCGATGCGGGCGAACTTCTCCACGTCCAATACCATAACGCCCGGATTGGAGATCATCTCGCCGAACATCGCTTTCGTGTTCGGGCGGAACGCCTTGGAGATCTCTTCCTCGCTCGCGTCTTGATCTACGAACGTGCATTCGATTCCCAGCTTCTTCAAGGTAACGGCCAGTAGATTATAAGTACCTCCATAAATGCTGGTTGCGCTTACGATATGGTCGCCAGCCTCGCAAATATTGAAGAAAGCGAAAAAGCTAGCGGCCTGCCCGGATGAGGTCAGCATGGCAGCCACGCCACCTTCCAACGCCGCGATCTTGGCGGCTACAGCCTCGTTTGTCGGGTTTTGAAGGCGGGTATAGAAATAGCCGCTTTCCTCCAAATCGAACAATTTAGCCATCTGCTCACTCGTCTCATACTTGAATGTCGTGCTTTGATAGATCGGGAGGACACGGGGTTCTCCTTTCTTGGGTTGCCAACCGGCCTGTACACACAGGGTTTCCGGTTTGAATTTGTTATCCATATAGATTGTTTTTTTTATTGAATGTCATTTTAATCGCGAATGTACGGAAAATCGGTAAGAATTGTTCCGCTTACAAGATCTTCTTCTGTAAGATACTGAACCAGATGAAAGCGACGATACCTTTTAGCATGCTGGAAAGGCTGATCGCCCACCAAACACCCGTAATACCCAGTCCCGCTGCCGCCAGCCCGATGGCCAAAGGTATGCGCAGGGTGTTGCACGAGATGCTGATGATCGCCGGTGGAACCGTTCGGCCGGTACCGTAGAACATGCCTTGCGTGGTAATTTCCAACATCATGAGGATCATCGAATAGCCATCGATCCGGAGGAATATGCCGCCAGCCTCGTAAGCGGCTTGCTCCGGCACGATCAGTGAGAAGACCTCGCTACCGTAAAAGACGAATAGCAAGGTACAGAGCACGCCGATGATCGAAGTCATTTTAAGCGTCGTATGATAAGCGGTCAGGATACGTTCTTTCTTGTGTGCGGCGTAATTCTGGGCGGTGAAAGCGGAGAGGGCCGTACTGAAGCCTTGTGAGGTGTTCCATGCGATCGCCTCCATTTGTCCACCTGCCGTAAGCGTCATCAAACCGATATGCCCTCCGTAGGTGGAAGCTGTACGGGCCATAAAAAGATTGATGATTGCGAAGAACGTATTTAATAACGCTACCGGCAGGCCCAATTGGAAGATCCGCTTGGTGTAGCGTTCCTTTAAACGGACAAAGAAAGGGAATCCACCGAACAATTTATTGCGGCATTTTAGCTGATAGACGAATAGTCCGCAAACCACCGCTTGGGAGATCCACGTAGCCCAAGCCGCACCTGCCGTACCCAAATGGAAGCCGAGTATAAATAAAGGATCTAGCACCATATTCAGTAAAAGACCTGTTCCGCTGATATAAAATGGAATCTTACTCAATCCCGAGGCATTATGAATCCCGGTAAACGCCGCCGAGAGGAAGATAAATGGGAATGCGGAAGCGACGATTCTCAAATATTCCACGGCGTTCAACGCAATCGGTTCCTCCAGTTTGTAGAAGCCGATAATCGGACGAGCGAGGACGAATAGCAAGAATCCCCAGCAAAGCGAGAGGATCAAGGCGATCGTTAGGTTATGGGAAGCGAATCCTCGGGCATCTTCCACGTTTTGCGCCCCGATACTTTGCCCGACACTCACCTCCGAGCCTACTTTATTCAAGTAAGAGATCGAGTTCGTCATCCAAGTAAGGATACCAACGGCGCCGATAGCGGCTACGGCCTCGCTTCCCAACCGGCCTACCCAAGCCATGTCGGTGATGCTATAGGCCATTTGGATAAATGAGGTACCCATGATCGGCATCGCCAGATTGAATAGTTGCCGGGAGATGACCCCTTCGGTCAGATTTTTTGTTCCTTGCATGATCGTTTGTTTAAATGTGCGCGAAAGTAGAAATAATTTTGCTACCTTTAGCGCCGTTAATCTTAAAGAATAGTATGATGATAACGAGACGGAATTTTTTGAAAGCGGGTGCCGCTGTGGCTGCGCTGAGTGTAGTACCGAACGGCTTTGCCTCTATCTTGGCTAAGAAAGAGAAAGCGATAGGTGTACAGTTGTATAGTGTCCGGGACGACTTGAAGACGGATTTTGACGGTACGATGAAGGCTTTGGTGGATATCGGTTATAAACGGATGGAAGCCGCCGGTTACCGGGATGGCAAATTCTATGGGAAATCCCCGGCCGAGATGAAGAAATATCTGGCGGATCTGGGTGCCCGTATGGTAGGTTCCCATACCGGAAGCGGTTTGCTGGCGGAGGGTGATACCAAGGGATGGGACTTCTGGAAAAAGAATGCCGCCGATACGGCAGAGGTAGGCTGTAAATGGATTGTTCAGGCGGGTTATCCCTCCAAAGATATCAAGAGCCTTTCGGACGTGAAGCGTTTAGCGGATCAATTTAATAAATGTGGTGAGATCGCAAAGGCGAACGGGTTGCGTTTCGCTTTCCATAACCATGTGGATGAATTCCATGAGTTGGAAGGAAAGATCCCGTTCGACGTGATGATCGAGAATACGGACAAAGGGCTGGTTACTTTCCAGATCGATACGGCTCAATTAGTGTATGGCGGTTTTAAATGTCATGATTACGTGAACCGTTATCCCGGTCGTTTCGCCAACTGGCACTTGAAAGACGCGAACGCAGATGGAAAGGGCAGCACAGAGATGGGCGCCGGAATCGTAGACTTCAAATCCTTATTCGCTGTGGCGGAGAAAGCCGGATTAGAGGATTACTTCATTGAGCAAGAGCGTTATAATATGACACCGTTGCAAGCGATGAAACATGATTATGACTTCTTGATGAATGCTTCTTATGTGAAGTGGTAAACGGGAGTATAGGCGTAGCCTTATGCCAGTATCGGTGTAAGGCTGCGCCTATATCAGTGTGAGGCTATGCCGATACTGGCGCAAGGCAACGCCAGTACTGGTGTTTTTTATCGGATAAACAGGAGTTCCCTATACTTCGGCAACGGCCACATCTGGTTGTCCACCATCAGCTCCAGATCGTCGATATGGTCACGGATCTCATCCAAATAAGGGGCTACCGAGTCGTGGTAAGCGATCGCCTTTTCCCGCATATCGGTCAAGCGGTTCGCTTTCTTGCGGGCCTCTACCATCTCATCCACTTTCTTGGTCACGGCACAGATATGCCCGGCTATCTTACGAACCAAGCGACGGGGCTCTTCCGACATATTGCGGAATTCCGGGTCATCGCCGAATGTCTCTTTCAACTTCGCTATATTATCCAGCAATACGCTCTGGTAGCGAACGGCTACCGGGATGATATGGTTCAAGGATAAATCCCCTAATACCCGAGCCTCGATCTGTACCTTTTTGATATAGACTTCCCATTTTACCTCATTACGCGCTTCCAATTCTTTCTGGGTAAGTACGCCGGTAGACGTGAACATCTCGATCGACTCCGGTTTAAGATAAGCGTCATATTGCAAGGGAACACTATTTTGGCAATCCAGACCTCGCTTGGCGGCTTCCTCTTTCCATTCGTCCGAATAACCGTTCCCATCGAAGCGGATCGGCTTAGATTCCTTGATATAGGCTTTCAGCACCTTGAAGATCGCTACTTCCTTGCTTTTTCCTTCCGCTTGCAAAGCCTCTACGTCCTTCTTGAATTGTTGCAATTGATAAGCTACGGCGGAGTTCAACGCTAACATGGCCGATCCGCAGTTCACGGAAGAGCCCGGGGCACGGAACTCAAAACGGTTTCCGGTGAAAGCGAAAGGAGAGGTACGGTTACGATCCGTATTGTCCAACAGCAGTTCGGGGATCTGCCCGAAGCCAAGATGCAAGCCCTTTTTATCGTCTACCTCGATAGCGTCCTCGATAGAGCTATTCTCGAATTTATCCAAGATCTCGCTGATTTGCGTTCCGAGGAAAGTGGAGATGATAGCGGGAGGTGCCTCGTTCGCGCCTAGGCGGTGCGCGTTCGTGGCGGAAGCGATACTCGCTTTTAATAAAGCGTTGTATTTATAAACGGCCATGATGGTGTTCACCACGAAAGTGATGAAGCGCAGGTTGTCCTCACGGTCTTTACCCGGAGAGAATAAATTTACCCCCTTATCTGTTCCCATAGACCAGTTACAGTGTTTACCGGAACCGTTTACCCCGTTAAATGGCTTCTCGTGCAATAATACACGGAAATTATGACGGCGGGCTACACGTTTCATGACCGACATCAACAATTGGTTATGGTCGTTGGCTAGGTTACATTCCTCGTAAATGGGAGCTAGCTCGAACTGATTGGGGGCTACCTCGTTATGGCGGGTCTTTACCGGGATACCTAGTTTATAGCATTCGGTTTCCAAGTCTTTCATGAATTCTTGTACACGAGAGGGGATAGCGCCAAAATAATGGTCGTCTAATTGTTGGTTCTTCGCGCTCTCATGTCCGAGCAAGGTACGCTCGGTCAGTGAGAGATCCGGACGAGCGGAATACAAGTCTTCGTCAACAAGGAAATATTCCTGTTCCCAACCTAGGTAAGTAATTATCTTATTGACATCCTCATCGAAATATCTATATACGTCCTTGGCGGCTTCTCCCAATACTTCGATAGAGCGGATCAGTGGGGTCTTATAATCCAGTGCTTCGCCGGTATAAGCGATAAATACGGTTGGGATACAAAGTGTGTCATCTACGATAAAAGCGGGAGAGGAGGGGTCCCAAGCGGAGTAGCCGCGGGCCTCGAAGGTATTACGAAGTCCACCGTTCGGGAAACTGGAAGCGTCCGGTTCTTGCTGGACAAGCAATTTGCCGCTGAACTCCTCGATCATGCCACCGTTACCATCGTGTTCCACGAAAGCGTCGTGCTTCTCGGCGGTGCCATCGGTAAGCGGTTGAAACCAGTGGGTATAATGAGTGACTCCTTTTTCCAGTGCCCACATACGCATGCCGGCTGCCACATGATTGGCGATTTCCCGGTCGATAGGTGTGCCATTGTCAATGGCGTGGGTCAAGGCTTTGTACGTTTCCTTGGAGAGATATTTTTGCATCGCCTTCCGGTTGAAGACATTCTCGCCATAGTACTCAGATACTTTGTGTTCGGGAGTAACGGCTTCCACGGCCTTTCGGTTGGATGCCTTCTCCACAGCATTAAAGCGTGAGATTGACATTGTTGAATTGTTTTATGTTTTTATGTCGCAAAGTTACTACAAAAAAGTGAAATGCGGAAAGATATAGTGATAGAATTGAGTTACAAGGGTTTTGGTTGAAGTGGCGATAATCCGTGAAGCCATTACAATCCCTGCCGAAGCCAAATCCTGACGCCGCTACGTTACTTGTTCGTAACCATGCCCGAAAATGCGACAAACGGGTACGAATAGCGAAACAAGGCTCTAAGGAATAGTGAGTTATCCATAACTCATGCGAAAAATCAGGTTACGGAAAAAGATTGCGCCGTTCCTCCCCGTTTTGCGTACCAACACCGGACTCTTCACCAACTAATTTTGAAACCCAAAAATTAAGGACAATGAAGAGTACATTTTCAGTAATCTACTACCTCAAGCGTCAGGTAGTGAAAAAGGACGGGACAGTTCCCGTCATGGGACGCATCACGGTGGACGGCAGCCAGACACAGTTCAGCTGCAAACTGACTGTCGATCCGAAACTGTGGGACACCAAAGGTGGACGTGTCACGGGCAGAAGCACGGCGGCACTCGAAACGAACCGTATGCTTGACAAGATGCGGGTACGCATCAACAGGCATTATCAGGAAATCATGGAGCGTGACAACTTCGTCACGGCGGAGAAGGTGAAGAACGCCTTTCTCGGACTGGAACACCGCTACCACACGCTGATGCAGGTGTTCCGCCAGCACAACGAGGACTACGAGAAGCAGGTGGAGGCAGGCATGAAAGCCAAAGGCACGCTGCTGAAGTACCGCACCGTTTACAAGCACATGCAAGAGTTCCTCGACATCCGCTACCATGTGAAGGACATCGCCCTAAAAGAGCTTACCCCGGCTTTCATCTCCGACTTCGAGATGTTCCTGCGCACGGACAAGCACTGCTGCACCAATACCGTGTGGCTGTACGTCTGCCCGTTACGGACGATGGTATTCATCGCCATCAACAACGAGTGGCTGACGCGCGACCCGTTCCGCGAGTATGAAATCAAGAAGGAGGAAACAACACGCAGTTTCCTGACCAAAGATGAGATCCGCCTGCTGATGGAGGGGAAACTGAAAAACGCCAAACAGGAATTGTACCGCGACCTCTACCTGTTCTGCGCCTTCACGGGGCTGTCGTTCGCGGATATGCGCAACCTTACGGAAGAGAATATCCGCACCTACTTCGACGAACACGAGTGGATAAACATCAACCGCCAGAAAACGGGCGTGGTGTCCAACATCCGCCTGCTCGACATCGCCAACCGCATAATCGGCAAATACCGGGGACTGTGCGGGGACGGCAGGATATTTCCCGTTCCGCATTATAACACGTGCCTTGCCGGTATCCGTGCCGTCGCCAAGCGTTGCGGCATCACCAAGCATATCACGTGGCATCAGAGCCGCCACACGGCAGCCACGACGATATTCCTCTCCAACGGTGTTCCCATCGAAACGGTCAGCTCCATGCTCGGACACAAGAGCATAAAGACGACGCAGATTTACGCAAAGATAACCAAAGAGAAGCTCAATCAGGACATGGAGAACCTTGCCGCAAGATTGAACGGCGTCGAGGAATTTGCAGGTTGCACCATCTAAAAAGAAAAGCCATGAAACGTGACACAATCATCATCGAGGACAAGGCAGTCAGCGTAACCGGTAACGACGTGTGGATGACCGCCACCGAAATAGCCGGATTGTTCCATACGACCGTCCCGGCAGTGAACGCCGCCATCAGAGCCGTCCGCAAGTCGGACGTGCTGAACGACTACGAGGTGTGCCGCTACATGCAGCTTGAAAACGGGCTGCACGCGGACGTGTACGCCCTTGAAATCATCATCCCGGTCGCTTTCAGGGTGAATACCTACAACACCCACCTGTTCCGCACATGGCTGGTGGGAAAGGCACTCTCACAAGAGAAACGGCAGACATACGTGATGTTCATACAGAACGGAAAAGCCGGGTATTGCTGATTGCACATACCCCATAAGACAAGTAAACGGGTAGCACCACAAAAGGTGTCACCCGTTTACTTTTTCATGAAACCGCCTCACTCCAGCGGCTTGCGGTAGTTCGCTTCCAGTACCCCGCGCAGCCCCGTTTCCGGGTAAAGCACCTTCCCTCCCAAAAGTATGAAGGGCAACACGCGGTTGTTGCGGTATTCCTGCAAGGTGCGCCGGCTCACACGGAGCAGTTCCGACACCTCGCCGTCCGTCAGGTAACGTTCCCCGTCCAGCGGAGGACGGTAGCTTTCCAGAAATGCGGACAGCCATTTCGAGCCTTTGCGCATATCCTGCACCACAGAGGCTATCGGCTCGTCTTCCATCGTAAAAACATCGTTGTTCTCGTTCATCATAACTTCGGATTCAGTGGGTGAATAAATCAAATCATCTGCCGTGCGGATAGAGCGTGCCGACAAGCGGTATCAGCCGCTTCACCTCCTCTGGCTTGTAATAGAACCTGCGGTTTATCTGCGAGTAGCCGATAAGCCGCCTGTCACGCAGCGTCTGCAACGTGCGCGGGCTTATTCTCAACTGCCCGCAGACCTCCTCGCCCGTGAGCCATCTTTCCATGCGCCCCGTGTCGCTTTTGCGCCTCAGGGCGGCGACCTTCTCCGAGAGTGCGCCGAATGCCGCCACCATCATCTCGAAAGTCTTTTTCTCGATAGATACTATTTCCATATTCATGTCATTTAGAGTTTGCCGCAAAGGTAACGAAACGGCATACAAGACGTATCGTTTTCCGCTGAAAGGCTGCCTGTTGCGCCGTTTGACCGGGTTACGGAGCCATCTTCCGCAAAAATCTTACGTGAGTCACGTAGTGAGTTGTTAAAGCCCCTTTTGTTTATTGCCGAATTTTGTCGCAGAAACAAAAAGAAAGGACTGAACATGAAAGTGATAACAATGGAAAGTTCCGCCTACAAGGAGATGATGGCGCAGATTGCGAACATCGCAGGGTACATCCGCGAGGCAAGGGACGAGAAGAAACGGAAGCGGGAAACCGAAGACAAGCTGCTTGACACGGCACAGGCGGCGAAGATGCTCAACGTGAGCAAGCGCACCATGCAGCGTATGCGCACCGACCACCGTATCGAGTATGTGGTGGTACGCGGAAGCTGCCGCTACCGCCTTTCCGAGATACTGCGGCTATTGGAGGACAACACAGTAAGGAACGAGGAAGGGACAATAGACACCCTGTTCCACAACCACACGCTGCGCACGGGCGGCAAACCAAAAGGAAGGAGGACATAGGTCATGGAACTGCTCACACGAAACAACTTCGAGGGCTGGATGCAGAAGCTGATGGAACGGCTCGACCGTCAGGACGAACTGCTGCTGGCGATGAAGGCTGAGGGGAAACAGCCCACTATCACGGAAAGCATCCGCCTTTTCGACAATCAGGATTTGTGCATGTTGCTCCAGATAAGCAAACGCACCCTCCAACGCTACCGCAGCGTAGGCGCATTGCCCTACAAGACGCTGGGCAAGAAGACCTATTACAGCGAGGAGGACGTGCTGACATTCCTTTCCAACCATATCAAGGACTTCAAAAAGGAAGATATAGCCTTCTACAAGGCTCGTATCCATAATTTCTTTCATAAATAACCCATTAAAACATTTTTCAGATGGCAAAGAAAAAAGACGAAAAGGACGTGCTGGTAGTCCGTGACGAGAAGACAGGCGAGATCAGCGTGGTAGCCGGGCTGAACGCGGACGGCACACCCAAGCGCACCCCCGCAAAAGCGGAGAACGCGCAGAGTTTCCTGCAATTCGACCGACATGGCGACGTGCTGGACAACTTCTTCAAGAACTTCTTCCGGCAGTGCAAGGAACCCAGCCGCTTCGGTTTCTACCGCATTGCGGCAGACCAAGCTGAAAATCTCTTAGAGGTGATGAAGCAACTGTTGAAAGACCCCGAAGCGAACAAGGAGCTGCTCGCCCCTCACAAGGTGGACACCTCCGACTATGAGAAGAAGGTGCAGGAAGAGATGGCAGCACAACAGACAGAGAAACAAGAACCTCAAAAACAGGAGAACATGGAACAACGGAAAGAACAGCAACAGGACAAATCCGAACAGATGCAGGGCAAACGTGGCTACCAGCCCATCGACGAGAGTAAAATCAACTGGCAGGAGCTGGAGGACAGATGGGGCGTAAAGCGGGACAACCTTGAAAAGTCCGGCGACCTTACGAAGATGCTCAACTATGGCAAGTCCGACTTGGTAAAGGTCAAACCGACCTTCGGCGGCGAATCATTCGAGCTGGACGCCCGCCTCTCCTTCAAGAAGGACGGTGAGGGAAACATCAGCCTCGTGCCGCACTTCATCCGCAAGGAGCAGAAGCTGGATGAGTACAAGGAACACAAATTCTCCGACAATGACCGGAAGAACCTCCGCGAAACGGGCAATCTCGGTAGGGTCGTGGACATTGTGGACAGGGAAACGGGCGAGATCATCCCCTCCTACATCAGCATCGACCGCAAGACGAATGAAATCACGGACATTCCGGCAAGCAGGGTGCGCATCCCGGAGCGCATCGGCAAGACGGAAATCACCACGCAGGAGCGGGACATGCTCCGCGCCGGACTGCCCGTACGCGACAAGCTCATCGAGCGCAACGACGGCAGAAAGTTCGTCACCACCCTGCAAGTGAACGTGGAGCAGCGCGGCGTGGAGTTCGTGCCGGGAACCGGCAAGTCGCCCCGTACCGCACAGACACAGGAAACCAAAGGCGACACATCGAAAAGTCAGGCGCAGGGCGGGGAAAATGCCGCACAGACCAAGAAGGAGCAACGCCGCAACACGTGGACGAACGAGGACGGCAGCATCCGCCCCATCAGCAAATGGAGCGGCGTGAGCTTCACCGACCAGCAGAAAGCCGACTATGTGGCGGGTAAAGCCGTGAAGCTGGAGAACGTGACCGACAAGCAGGGCTTCCATGCCACGATGTATATCAAGTTCAACCCGGAGAAGGGACGCCCGTACCGCTACGACACGAACCCTGACAATGCACAGCAGGTTGCTCCGTCCAACGAGAGCCGCACGCAGGTGGCGGTGAACAACGATGGCAAGACCAACGAGGCTACAAAGAATCTGAGAGAGCCGTTGCAGAAAGGTCAGACCAACCCGAAGGACGCCCGCCAGCAACAGCAGCAGGAGAAGCCGCAGAAGAAAACGGGCAAGGGCATGAAAATGTAATCCCGTGTCCGCCACTGAATCCAAAATAAAATCCAAAGTATCAACAAAAAAGAAGAAGACATGAAGACAATCATTGCAGAAAAGCCCTCCGTGGCACGTGAAATCGCCCGCATCGTGGGCGCGACAAAGAGAGAGGAAGGATATTTCGAGGGAGGCGGTTATGCCGTGACATGGGCATTCGGACACCTCGTTCAGCTTGCCATGCCCGACGGCTACGGCGTGCGCGGATTTGTCCGTGACAACCTCCCGATTATTCCCGACACATTCACGCTCGTCCCCCGTCAGGTCAGGACGGAGAAAGGTTACAAGCCCGACAGCGGCGTGGTGTCGCAGATAAAAGTCATCAAAAGACTGTTCGACACAAGCGAACATATCATCGTGGCGACCGATGCCGGACGCGAGGGAGAGCTTATCTTCCGCTACCTCTACCACTATACGGGTTGCACCACTCCTTTCGTGCGCCTGTGGATCAGCTCTCTCACCGACAAAGCTATCCGCGAGGGACTGCGGAAACTCGAAGACGGCAGCAAATACGACAACCTCTACCTCGCCGCCAAAGCGCGGAGCGAATCCGACTGGCTCGTGGGCATCAACGGCACACAGGCGTTATCCATCGCCGCCGGACACGGCACGTATTCCGTGGGGCGGGTGCAGACACCAACGTTGGCTATGGTATGTGAACGCTACTGGGAGAACCGCCGCTTTACGTCCGAAGCATTCTGGCAGCTCCATATCGCAACGGACGGTTGCGACGGCGAAGTCGTGAAATTCTCATCCTCCGAGAAATGGAAAGAGAAAGAACCGGCGATGGAACTATATAATAAGGTAAAGGCGGCAGGTTGCGCCACTGTCACGAAAGCCGAGCGCAAGGAGAAGACGGAGGAAACTCCCTTGCTCTACGACCTGACCACGCTCCAGAAAGAAGCCAACGCCAAGCACGGCTTCACGGCGGAACAGACGCTTGAAATCGCGCAGAAACTCTACGAAAAGAAGTTGATAACCTATCCGAGAACGGGAAGCCGCTACATCCCCGAAGACGTGTTTGCCGAAATTCCCAAACTGCTCGCTTTCATCGGCACACAGCCCGAATGGAAAGACAAGGTGCGGGCAAAAGCCGCCCCGACACGCCGCAGCGTGGACGACGGCAAGGTGACAGACCACCATGCCCTGCTCGTCACGGGTGAGAAACCGCTCTTCCTCTCCAAAGAGGACAATACCATCTATCAGATGATTGCCGGGCGCATGGTCGAGGCATTCTCTGAGAAATGCGTCAAGGATGTGACCACTGTCACGGCGGAATGTGCCGGAGTGGAGTTTACCGTAAAAGGCAGCGTCGTGAAGCAAACCGGATGGCGTGCCGTCTATGGCGAGGAAAAAGAGGAAATTACCATCCCCGGCTGGCAGGAAGGCGACACGCTGACACCGAAAGGCTCGTCCATTACCGAAGGAAAGACCAAACCCAAGCCGCTGCATACCGAAGCCACCCTGCTCTCGGCAATGGAAACGGCGGGCAAGGAAATTGAGGACGACGCACTGCGGCAGGCGATGAAGGACTGTGGCATCGGTACTCCCGCCACACGCGCCTCCATCATCGAAACGCTTTTCAAGCGCGGTTACATGGAACGCTGCAAGAAGTCGCTTGTTCCCACCGAAAAAGGACTTGCCCTCAATTCCGTCGTCAAGACGATGCGCATCGCCGATGTTGCCATGACGGGCGAATGGGAAAAGGAGCTGGCGCGTATCGAGCGCGGGGAACTGTCCGACGACACCTTCCGCAAGGAGATAGAGGCGTACACACGTGAGATAACCTCCGAACTGATCTCGTGCGACAAGCTCTTCGGCAGCCGTGACTCCGGCTGCGCGTGTCCCAAGTGTGGCACGGGCAGGATGCGGTTCTACGGCAAGGTGGTACGCTGCGACAACACGGAGTGCGGACTGCCCGTGTTCCGGCTGAAAGCGGGACGCACCCTGTCCGACGATGAAATCAAAGACCTGCTCACCGAAGGGCATACCAAGCTGCTCAAAGGGTTCAAGAGCAAACAGGGCAAGAGTTTCGATGCTGTTGTCGCCTTTGACGGGGAATATAACACGACTTTTGTGTTCCCGGAGGCTAAAAAGGACAAGAAATTTTCAGGACGGAAGAAATAGTATTAACTTTGCCACTTGTTCAGAGTAATGAATTGTTCTTCGATACCGGATTACACTCATACTTTGGATTTAGTGGTGGCACTCGGAGGGATACCGAGTGCCTTTTTCTTCCTTTTTCCAACCGATTATCCCGTTAATTATCAATCCGCTAAATCCAAAGTAATGAACAACAAGAAGAAAAACGAGGGTCAGACCGACTTTTCCTATTACGGTCTGTACCTGCTGGACTATCTCCGCACGAACAAGTTTGAACAGGCTGACGACACCGCTTTCATACGGGAACGGGCCGACCGTGCCGCCGAAACGTATGAGAGGGCACGGCTTGAAGGCTATCCCGCCGATGGTGCGCAGGAACTGGCGATGGACACGCTGCTGCGCGGGCTGCATTATTCCCGTTACGCCATCCTCCGCGAAGTCGTGGAAAACGAGTTTGCCGATGAAGTGCCGGAAGAGAAGCGTGAAGCCTTTGTCCTGAAACTGCTGCCGCTTGTCGGCAACGTGTTCTCCGTCTATGACCTCTCGGATGACAATTTCGCCCTGTCTTCCGATTACGACCTGCTCTACACGGAGCTGACGGGAGCAACCGTCCTTTACTTAGACGAATATGGCGTTTAACCGCAAACAGAAACTGCGGGACAACATCGAGGCGATACGGACGGCATTCATCCTTGACAGGGAAAATAGGACAGCGACAACCGAAGAGCGTGCCATACTTCAAAGGTACTGCGGTTTCGGCGGTCTGAAATGTATCCTCAACCCTGCAAAGGAACTGACGGATGCCGTCCGGTGGGCGAAATCCGACCTCGAACTGTTCGCCCCGACGGTGGAGCTGCACAGGCTTATCCGTGAGAACAGCAAGGACGAAACAGAGTACAAGCGGTTTGTGGATTCGCTGAAAGCGTCCGTGCTGACCGCTTTCTACACCCCCAAAGAGATAACCGACACCATCGCGGACGTGCTGGCAGATTACAGCGTCCGCCCCGCCCGTATGCTCGAACCGTCGGCAGGTGTCGGCGTGTTCGTGGATTCCATGCTGCGGCACAGCCCCAATGCGGATGTGATGGCTTTCGAGAAGGATCTGCTCACGGGTACAATCTTGAGGCATCTCTATCCCGACCAGAAAATGCGCACCTGCGGTTTTGAGAAAATCGAAAGACCGTTCAACAATTATTTCGACTTGGCGGTGTCCAACATTCCGTTCGGTGACATTGCCGTGTTCGACGCGGAGTTTCAGCGGAGCGACTCTTTCGGCAGACGCTCCGCCCAGAAAACCATCCACAACTATTTCTTTCTCAAAGGACTGGATGCCGTGCGTGACGGCGGTATCGTGGCGTTCATCACCTCGCAAGGGGTATTGAATAGCACCAAGACCTCCGTGCGTAACGAGCTGTTCAGTCAGGCCAATCTGGTATCCGCGATACGCCTGCCCAACAACCTGTTCACGGACAACGCGGGCACGGAGGTGGGCAGTGACCTGATTGTCCTGCAAAAGAACCTCAGCAAGAAGGAAATGTCGCAGGACGAGCGGCTGATGACCGTGATACAGACGGACACGAAAACCGCCCTGACCGACAACGCCTATTTCATCCACCACCCGGAACGCATCGTGCATACGATGGCGAAACTTGACACAGACCCCTACGGGAAGCCCGCTATGGTTTATCTGCACGAGGGCAAGGCAGCAGGCATCGCCGGGGATTTGCGCCGTATGCTCGACGAGGATTTCCATTACAGGCTTGCCATGCGCTTGTATTCGGGTTCAATCCGGCAGGCAGGAACGGAAGAAAAAGTTGCCGTTCAAAATAAAGTAGAGCGTCCTGCCATAAAATTGGAAACAGTATCCTCGGCGCAGACGGTGGAAACTCCGACAGAAAAGCCGCAACCCGCAGATGAAAAGCCGGAGATAGAACCGCGCCCGCAATATTCCGCAGGCGTGCAGCTCACCCTGCTTGACCTCTGGGGGATGACGGAAGAGGTCAGCCAACCGAAAACCTCCAAAAAGAAAAAGACGGTGAAAAAGGCAGTTACGGCAAAGTCCACTCCGCCCAAACCGAAAGTCACGGTTACACCGACAGCTCCAACTGCAAAACCCGCAATGGAGAATAAGGAGGTGAAAGCGGAGAACACCGCCAAGCCTGCCGACCCGGACGACATCTATGCCACACTGGACTGGGATACCAATCCTCCCATCAACGGTTTCTATGAAATGATGATGGGTTTGACGCCGGAGCGTAGGAAAGAACTTCGGGAACTGGCAAGGCAGCATAACGAGAAACAAGTGGCGGAAAAGACGGAAGTGAAAGCCGTGCCGGAAAGTTCCCGTGAGCAGCCACGACAGGAGGAAACACAGCCGGAGGCAGTCGCCGCACCTGCCGTTACAGATACCCCATCGGAAGCGGTGGGGACTTTCCTTTTCCCCGACATCGAAGCGGAAAAGCCGAAGGAGGAAGTCGTGGACCTTTCTCCGCGTGCCTACCACCGCACGCCGGAGATGCACCTGCGCGAAGGGTCGCTGGTGGCTGACCGGGGGCGTCATAACATCGGCTACCTGAAAGACATCACGCCATACGGGGCGACATTCCAGCCGCTCGACCTGAAAGGATACCAGAAGGAAAAGGCGTTGTTGTATGTGTCGCTGCGTGACGCCTACGAGCGTCTGTACCGTTATGAATCGCTCCGGCGCGAGGCAAATGTTCCGTGGCGAGAGCATCTGAATACCTGTTACGATGAGTTTGTCATGCGCTACGGCAACCTCAACGCCAAGCAGAACGTGAAGTTAGTGATGATGGATGCGGGCGGGCGCGACATCCTTTCGCTGGAACGGATGGAAAACGGAAAGTTCGTCAAGGCGGACATCTTCGAGCATCCTGTTTCCTTCGCGGTGGAGAGCCATGCCAACGTAGGCTCTCCCGAAGAAGCCCTGTCTGCGTCGCTCAACAAATATGGTACGGTCAATCTCGACTATATGCGGGAGATAACCGACAGCACGGCGGAGGATTTGCTCACTGCCCTGCAAGGGCGCATCTACTACAATCCGCTCGTGACCGGTTACGAAATCAAAGACCGTTTCATCGCCGGAAATGTCATAGAGAAAGCGGAACGCATAGAGGCATGGATGGGTGACAATCCCGAAAATGAGCGTATGCCGGAGGTGAAGCAGGCGTTGGAGGCTCTGAAAGATGCCGAGCCGCAGCGCATCGCCTTCGAGGATCTGGACTTCAATTTCGGGGAACGCTGGATTCCGACGGGTGTCTATGCCGCCTACATGAGCCGGCTGTTCGACACGGAGGTGAAAATCGCCTATTCCGCAAGCATGGACGAGTTTTCGGTGGTGTGCGGCTACCGCACCATGAAAATCACGGACGAGTTTCTGGTGAAGGGGTATTACCGGAACTATGACGGTATGCACCTCCTAAAACACGCCCTGCACAACACCTGCCCTGACATGATGAAGTCCATCGGCAAGGACGAGCATGGCAACGACATCAAGATGCGCGACAGCGAGGGAATACAACTCGCCAACGCCAAGATTGACGAGATACGAAACGGCTTCTCCGAATGGCTCGAAGAGCAGTCGCCGCAGTTCAAGGAGCGGCTTGTGACGATGTATAACCGCAAGTTCAACTGTTTCGTGCGCCCGCGCTACGACGGCTCCCATCAGACCTTTCCCGACCTCAACCTGAAAGGGCTGGCAAGCCGGGGTATCAAGAGCGTCTATCCCTCACAGATGGATTGCGTCTGGATGTTGAAACAGAACGGCGGCGGAATTTGCGACCACGAGGTGGGAACCGGTAAGACGCTGATAATGTGCATCGCCGCGCATGAGATGAAGCGTCTGAATTTGGCACACAAGCCGATGATTATCGGGCTGAAAGCCAACGTTGCGGAGATTGCAGCCACCTATCAGGCGGCATATCCCAACGCACGTATTCTGTACGCTTCGGAGAAGGACTTTTCGACCGCCAACCGTGTGCGCTTCTTCAATAATATAAAGAACAACGACTACGATTGCGTCATCATGTCGCACGACCAGTTCGGCAAGATACCGCAGTCGCCGGAATTGCAGCAGCGCATCCTGCAAGCAGAGCTTGACACGGTGGAGGAAAACCTCGAAGTGCTACGGCAGCAGGGAAAGAACGTGTCGCGGGCGATGCTGAAAGGATTGGAGAAGCGCAAGCACAACCTTGAAGCGAAGCTGGAGAAGGTGGAACACGCCATAAAGTCACGCACGGACGACGTGGTGGATTTCAAGCAGATGGGCATCGACCACATCTTCATAGATGAGAGCCACCAGTTCAAGAATCTGACTTTCAACACGCGCCACGACCGTGTGGCGGGATTGGGAAACAGCGAGGGAAGCCAGAAGGCACTTAACATGCTCTTTGCCATACGCACCATACAGGAGCGCACAGGAAAAGACTTGGGTGCGACCTTCCTCTCCGGCACGACTATCAGCAACTCACTGACTGAATTGTACCTGCTGTTCAAGTACCTGCGCCCGAAGGAGCTGGAACGGCAGGACATAAGGTGTTTCGACGCTTGGGCGGCGATATTTGCCAAGAAGACGACGGATTTTGAATTTAACGTGACGAACAATGTGGTCCAGAAGGAGCGTTTCCGCTACTTCATCAAAGTGCCGGAGCTTGCCGCCTTCTATAATGAAATCACGGACTACCGCACGGCGGAGGATGTGGGCGTTGACCGTCCTGCCAAGAACGAGATACTGCACCATATACCGCCCACGCCGGAACAGGAGGACTTCATACAGAAACTGATGCAGTTCGCCAAGACGGGCGATGCCACCTTGTTGGGCAGGCTGCCGCTTTCGGAAACGGAAGAAAAGGCGAAGATGCTCATCGCCACGGACTATGCCCGGAAAATGGCACTCGACATGCGCATGATAGACCCGAATTACGAAGATCATCCCGACAACAAAGCGAGTCACTGTGCCAAGATGATCGCGGAGTATTATCAAAAATACGACGCCCAGAAAGGCACGCAGTTCGTTTTCTCTGATTTGGGGACATACCAGCCGGGCGACGGGTGGAACGTCTATTCGGAAATCAAGCGCAAACTGACGGAGGACTACGGTATACCGCCAAGCGAGGTGCGCTTCATTCAGGAGTGCAAGACCGACAAGGCGCGGAAGGCGGTGATAGACGCCATGAACGCCGGGACGGTGCGTGTGCTGTTCGGCTCTACCTCTATGCTCGGAACGGGTGTGAACGCCCAGAAACGGTGTGTGGCTATCCATCATCTCGATACGCCGTGGGTGCGACATGAAGTCGCATAGATAATTGTTGGAATGATACTTACGGGTATCAGCTTTAACCCGCTGTTCCGTCAGCGGTAGCCTACCGACCGATGCACCTTAATGTTGTATTAAGCGGTCGGGACGAAGTACACTTTCGCAAGACAAGACAGAACCGTGAGGGGAAGTCAAGTACGGTTAGTATCATACCGTAGAGTGGCGAGGCTGGATAGTATGGTTAGCGCAAGCGAACTGTTAGTAAACTTCGTAATGTCACGAAAGAGTGTAAGATACTGGCACACTCTACCCAAAAGGGAAGCGGTCGGTTAATCCTCTCCATGGTAGGATTACACGGATATAAGCACCGCCGGAGGATGAGACAGAACCTAACCTATCCGTTAGTTATCTATGTGGAACATGGTAAGCCTGTATTATCTCCTGTCATGTAAAAATGACAGGTAAGCTGACAGCAATGAAAGCCGAATGGTGTGCAGGTATAAGATAACAGAAAAAGCGAACGCCGTTCTGTAATGGAGCGGATACGGATTGAACCGACATCACGGGCTGATGTGGGCGACATCATCCGACACGAAAGTGGGCAGACTTCTGTGACGACATTAGGTAGGCAATCAAACCGAATGTTGTCAAATGGTGATTCTTTACAATTAACTTTTAGAACTTTCAAAAGGAGGAAAGCAAATGAACGAAAACAAGACATCGTGTGCGCCTGCTGACAATCAACAAACACTTTGGGACAGAATAGACTGGACTAAAGCGGAGTTGGCTGTCAGAAAGCTACAAGCACGAATTGTAAAGGCTCAGAAGGAAGGCAGATACAACAAGGTGAAAGCCTTGCAGTGGACGCTGACCCACTCTTTTTACGCAAAAGCCTTAGCCGTAAAGAGAGTTACTTCTAACGGAGGTGGCAACACCCCCGGAGTGGACATGGAAACATGGGAGAAACCCGAAGCAAAAACACAAGCGATAAGCGAACTCAAACGCAGAGGCTACCAGCCGAAGCCATTGAGAAGAGTCCACATCAAAAAGAGTAATGGCAAACTGCGACCGTTGGGAATACCGACAATGAAAGACAGAGCCATGCAAGCACTCTACCTTATGGCATTAGAACCAGTGTCGGAAACAACAGCCGACTCACGTTCATACGGTTTCCGCAAGGAACGCCGCTGTATGGACGCGGTAATGCAATGCCATAACATTCTCCGAAAAGGCTATTCTCCCGAATGGATTCTGGAGGGTGACATAAAGGGGTGCTTCGACCATATCAGCCATGAATGGCTGCTTGCCAACATCCCTATGGACAAGGCAATACTCCGAAAATGGTTGAAATGCGGCTATATCTTCAACAAACAGATGTTCCCGACAGAGGAGGGAACGCCACAAGGTGGCATTATCTCTCCCACGCTTGCCAATATGACATTGGACGGATTGCAGAAAGTCCTTGCAGAGAAATATAAACGAGTTAGAATCAAAGGTAAGTTATATTCGCCAATGGTGAATCTTGTCCGTTACGCTGATGACTTTATAATTACCTGCGAGAACCGTGAAACACTTGAAAAGGAAATCAAGCCATTGGTAGCCGACTTTATGTCTGAAAGAGGTCTGACCTTATCAGAAGAAAAGACGGTGATAACCAATATCCATGACGGCTTCGATTTTCTCGGTTTCAACATCCGCAAATTCGGCAATGAAATATTGACCAAGCCGACCAAGAAAGCCGAAAAACGTTTTATGGAGAATATCCGTAAGGTGACAAAAGGTCATAAGGGTTGCAAGCAGGAATCATTAATCAGGATGTTGAATGCTAAAATTCGAGGATGGGGAGCATATTATCAGCATGGGGCGACACGTGATTCTTTTCACAGAATCGACCATCAGATATTTCTCGCCTTGTGGCAATGGGCTAAACGCCGTCATTCCAAGAAAGGGAAACGGTGGATAAAAGACCGCTATTGGCACAATATCCGAGGGAACAGCTGGACTTTTGCGGCTAAGTTCAAGAAATCAAACGGCAAAGAAGACCAACTTACCTTGTTGAAACTGGCATCTTCGTTTCCTTTTCTGCAATATACGCAGATAAAGGGGGACATGAATCCGTTTGACGCAGACTGCCGCCTGTACTTCAATAAAAGAATGAAGTCAAAGATGCTTGTGACGCTGAAAGGACGTAAATCCCTGCTTTACCTATGGGAAAAGCAAGGTCGGAAATGTCCGATATGTGGTGAACCGATTGACACGCATAAGGCATGGAATGTAATGCCGACTGTACAAGACGGACGGAAATGCAATATGTTGGTTCATGATGAATGTTTCAAATTATCCCGTAAAAAACAATGGAAACAAGAAGTAGGATGAGCCGGTCTCTGCACACGAACAGAGACTTTGAAAAGCTTGAGCCGTATGAGGGGAAACCCTCACGTACGGTTCTGAGGGGGGAAGAGGGCAGTAATGCCCTTGACCTACCCGATCGACCGTCCGACTTGCAACAGCGTGACGGACGCGGAGTTAGGGCAGGTAATGAGATTGCCAAACATTTCGCCGGGAACAACGTGGATGTAATCATCTACGCGGTGGAGAAGTCACTGGACAGCTACAAGTTCAACCTCCTGCACTGCAAGCAGACTTTCATAAGCCAGCTCAAAAGCGGTGCGATGGGTGCGCGTACCATCGACGAGGGGGCAATGGACGAAAAATCGGGCATGAATTTCTCGGAATACATGGCGTTGCTCTCCGGCAATACCGACCTGTTGGACAAGGCGAAACTGGAAAAGCGGATCGCATCGCTCGAAGGGGAACGCAAGTCGTTCAACAAGGGCAAGCGTGATTCGGAGTTCAAGCTGGAGTCAAAGACCGGCGAGTTGCGCAACAACACGGCTTTCATAGATGCCATGACGGAGGACTGGAACCGCTTCCTGTCGGTGGTGCAGACCGACAAGGAGGGCAACCGCCTTAATATAATAAAGGTGGACGGAGTGGATTCCGCCGATGAGAAGGTCATCGGAAAGCGTTTGCAGGAGATAGCCAAGAATGCCACGACCGGAGGGTTGTACACGCAGGTCGGTGAACTTTACGGTTTTCCGATAAAGGTGGTGAGCGAAAGGATACTCAAAGAGGGATTGGAGTTCACCGACAACCGCTTCGTGGTCGAGGGGAACTACAAGTACACCTACAACAACGGGCATCTGGCGATGGCTGACCCGTTGGCCGCCGCCCGCAACTTCCTCAACGCGATGGAGAGGATACCCTCCATCATCGACCAGTACAAGGCGAAGAACGAGGTGCTGGAGATGGAGATACCGCAGTTACAGGAGATAGCGGGTAAGGTGTGGAAGAAGGAGGACGAGCTGAAGCAGTTGAAGTCCGAACTTGCCGCCCTTGACCGAAAAATTCAGCTGGAGCTTGCGCCACCCACGCCCGAAGTCGCAGAAAAGGAGAATGAAGGGCAACAGCTCAAGCCGGAAGCGGAAGATGTGAGGAACAGGCAGGCGCAATATCCCGAAAATGCACCGCCGCAGATACGCAGTCCGGCGGATAGTATCGTTGCCAACCATGTCATAATCGGGCGTCCGGGACTGTATGCCAAGGAGGAAACCCGGTCCAAAGGATTGAAAATATAACCTAAGGAATTTTATCTGAAGTATTAATAAGGGCTATCCCAAAAGGTCTAAAAGTAAATTTTATCCTTTCTGCAAGTATCTATAGGATGGCAACTGCATTTTTTTCTTTTTGGGCAGCCCTTATTAAAATTTATTCTTATTTTAGGTTATATACATTCATGTCCATTTATGTAAAAAATTCCTGCTGACCTTGTTTATGTCTTGTCAGTCACCATTTGCAAAACCATATTTGACCCTCAAAGAGGCTGAATTTGATAAGTAACTTGCTACATACTCATAATAAGGAGCTAAATAGAACACGAATGGGAAATACACAAATGCTAAACTAAAGAAGATATTGGCCAAAATAAACGCTATACCGAGAGAGAAACTTGATTTTTCAACTTCCTAAAACGGTGTTGTTCAAACATTTCTACTTATTTGTACTTGCCAGTTGAACCTACGCTTCCCTAATAAAATGTCTATGGTAAAAAGTTAAAAAATCCTCCCACTTTTGTTAGATATATTTTTTTGTGTAATTTTGTAATCGTTATGCGGCAGTAATAATATACATATTAATACGAGTTAGTAATCCTGTAGTTCTCATATGCTACGAGGAGGTATTAAAAGGTGCGTTTCGACAATGCATCTACTGTAGTATATTATTGCTTAATCCAAATGAATATTATAAATTTAGGAATTCTTGCTCACATTGATGCAGGAAAAACTTCCGTAACCGAGAATCTGCTGTTTGCCAGTGGAGCAACGGAAAAGTGCGGCCGTGTGGATAATGGTGACACCATAACGGACTCTATGGATATAGAGAAACGTAGAGGAATTACTGTCCGGGCTTCTACGACATCTATTATCTGGAATGGAGTGAAATGCAATATCATTGACACTCCGGGACACATGGATTTTATTGCGGAAGTGGAGCGGACATTCAAAATGCTTGATGGAGCAGTCCTCATCTTATCCGCAAAGGAAGGCATACAAGCGCAGACAAAGTTGCTGTTCAGTACTTTACAAAAGCTGCAAATCCCGACAATTATATTTATCAATAAGATTGACCGTGCCGGTGTGAATTTGGAGCGTTTGTATATGGATATAAAAACAAATCTGTCGCAAGATGTCCTGTTTATGCAAACTGTTGTCGATGGATCGGTTTATCCGGTTTGCTCCCAAACATATATAAAGGAAGAATACAAAGAATTTGTATGCAACCATGACGACGATATATTAGAACGATATTTGGCGGATAGCGAAATTTCACCGGCTGATTATTGGAATACGATAATCGCTCTTGTGGCAAAAGCCAAAGTCTATCCGGTGCTACATGGATCAGCAATGTTCAATATCGGTATCAATGAGTTGTTGGACGCCATTTCTTCTTTTATACTTCCTCCGGCATCAGTCTCAAACAGACTTTCAGCTTATCTCTATAAGATAGAGCATGACCCCAAAGGGCATAAAAGAAGTTTTCTTAAAATAATTGACGGAAGTCTGAGACTTCGAGACGTTGTAAGAATCAACGATTCGGAAAAATTCATCAAGATTAAAAATCTAAAGACTATTTATCAGGGCAGAGAGATAAATGTTGATGAAGTGGGTGCCAATGATATCGCGATTGTAGAAGATATAGAAGATTTTCGAATCGGAGATTATTTAGGTGCTAAACCTTGTTTGATTCAAGGATTATCTCATCAGCATCCCGCTCTCAAATCCTCCGTCCGGCCAAATAAGCCCGAAGAGAGAAGCAAGGTGATATCCGCTCTGAATACATTGTGGATTGAAGACCCGTCTTTGTCCTTTTCCATAAACTCATATAGTGATGAATTGGAAATCTCGTTATATGGTTTGACCCAAAAGGAAATCATACAGACATTGCTGGAAGAACGATTTTCCGTAAAGGTCCATTTTGATGAGATCAAGACTATCTACAAAGAACGACCTATAAAAAAGGTCAATAAGATTATTCAGATCGAAGTACCACCCAACCCTTACTGGGCCACAATAGGGCTGACTCTTGAACCCTTACCGTTAGGGGCAGGGTTGCAAATCGAAAGTGACATCTCCTATGGTTATCTGAACCATTCTTTTCAAAATGCCGTTTTTGAAGGGATTCGTATGTCTTGCCAATCTGGTTTACATGGATGGGAAGTGACAGATCTGAAAGTAACTTTTACTCAAGCCGAGTATTATAGCCCGGTAAGTACACCTGCTGATTTCAGACAGCTGACCCCTTATGTCTTCAGGCTGGCTTTGCAACAGTCAGGTGTGGACATTCTCGAACCGATGCTCTGTTTTGAGTTGCAGATACCCCAAGTAGCGAGTTCCAAAGCTATTACAGATTTGCAAAAACTGATGTCTGAGATTGAAGACATCAGTTGTAATAATGAGTGGTGTCATATTAAAGGGAAAGTTCCATTAAATACAAGTAAAGACTATGCCTCAGAAGTAAGTTCGTACACTAAGGGCTTAGGCATTTTTATGGTTAAGCCATGTGGGTATCAAATAACAAAAGACGGTTATTCTGATAATATCCGCATGAACGAAAAAGATAAACTTTTATTCATGTTCCAAAAATCAATGTCATTAAAATAATGGAGCGGTCAGGAAATTTCTATAAGGCAATACGGTTGGGATATATACTTATCTCCATTCTTATCGGATGTATGGCATATAATAGCCTCTATGAATGGCAGGAGATAGAAGCATTAGAACTTGGCAATAAAAAAATAGACGAGCTCCGAAAAGAAATAAACAATATCAATATTCAAATGATAAAATTTTCTCTATTGGGTGAAACAATACTGGAATGGAACGATAAAGATATCGAGCATTACCATGCACGGCGTATGGCAATGGACAGTATGCTCTGCCGTTTCAAGGCCACCTATCCAGCAGAGCGCATCGATAGTGTGCGCAGTCTTTTAGAGGATAAGGAACGACAGATGTTCCAGATAGTCCGGTTAATGGATGAACAACAATCTATTAACAAGAAGATAGCCAATCAAATTCCGGTTATTGTACAGAAAAGTGTGCAGGAACAGTCCAAAAAGCCAAAACGAAAAGGTTTCTTAGGCATATTCGGCAAAAAAAAGGAAGTAACTCCAGCAGTATCAACCACTATCCTTCATTCGGTCAATAGAAACGTAATCAGCGAACAGAAAGTGCAGGATCGCCAATTGTCGGAAGAAGCCGACAGCCTTGCAGCTCGTAATGCAGAACTTAACAGACAACTGCAAGAATTGATTTGCCAAATAGAAGAAAAGGTACAAACCGAACTGCAAAGCCGGGAAAACGAAATAGTTGCCATGCGTGAAAAGTCATTTATGCAAGTAGGCGGTTTAATGGGATTCGTTCTTCTATTGTTGTTAATTTCCTACATCATCATACATCGTGATGCAAAAAGCATTAAACAATACAAGCACAAGACAACTGATTTGATAAGGCAACTGGAACAATCCGTACAACGGAACGAGGCACTGATAACGTCAAGGAAGAAGGCGGTACATACTATCACCCATGAACTGCGCACACCGCTGACAGCAATAACAGGCTATGCCGGACTGATACGGAAAGAACAGTGTGAGGATAAGTCCGGGCAGTATATCCAAAACATACTGCAATCCTCCGACCGTATGCGGGATATGCTTAACACTTTGCTTGACTTCTTCCGCCTGGACAACGGCAAGGAACAGCCCCGTCTGTCACCCTGCCGGATTTCAGCAATCACGCACACACTTGAAACGGAGTTCATGCCTGTTGCCGTGAACAAAGGGCTGTCCTTGTCCGTGAAGACTGGACACGATGCCATTGTATTGACCGACAAAGAGCGAATAATACAAATCGGGAATAACCTGCTGTCAAACGCTGTCAAGTTCACAGAAGAAGGCGGTGTTTCTTTGATTACTGAATATGATAATGGAGTTCTGACACTGGTCGTTGAAGATACAGGTACAGGCATGACAGAAGAGGAACAGAAACAAGCGTTCGGTGCGTTTGAACGTCTATCAAATGCCGCCGCAAAGGAGGGTTTCGGGCTTGGGCTTGCCATAATGCGTAATATTGTGTCGATGCTTGGCGGAACAATCCGTTTAGACAGCAAGAAAGGGAAAGGCAGTCGTTTCACAGTTGAAATTTCTATGCAGGAAGCTGAAGAACAGCTTGGATATACAAGCAATACACCTGTTTATCATAACAATAAATTCCATGATGTTGTCGCCATTGACAATGATGAGGTATTACTTCTGATGCTGAAAGAGATGTATTCCCAAGAAGGAATACACTGCGACACTTGCACCGATGCTGCGGCACTGATGGAAATGATACGCCAGAAAGAATACAGCCTGTTGCTGACAGACTTGAATATGCCCGATATAAACGGTTTCGAATTGCTGGAACTGTTGCGTTCGTCCAACGTGGGCAATTCACCAACAATCCCGGTGGTTGTGGCAACCGCTTCGGGCAGTTGTAACAAAGGGGAACTATTGGCAAAAGGCTTTGCCGGATGCCTGTTCAAACCGTTCTCCATATCGGAACTGATGGAGGTTTCCGACAGGTGTGCCATAAAAGCGACACCGGACGGGAAACCGGACTTTTCCGCCTTATTGTCCTATGGCAATGAAGCCGTCATGCTGGAAAAGTTGATAACTGAAACAGAAAAGGAAATGCAGGCGGTACGGGATGCAGCAAAAGAAAAAGACCTGCAAAAGCTGGATTCCCTGATCCACCACCTGCGCAGTTCGTGGGAGGTGCTCCGTGCCGACCAACCGCTGAATGTACTTTACGGATTGCTTCGTGGCGATGCTCTCCCGGATGGTGAAGCGTTAAGCCATGCCGTGACTGCCGTGCTGGATAAGGGAGTGGAAATAATACGGTTGGCAGAAGAGGAAAGGAGAAAATACGAAGATGAATAAGACAAAAATAATTGTGGTGGAAGACAACATCGTGTATTGCGAATATGTCTGCAATATGCTGTCACGGGAGGGCTACCGCAATATGAAGGCTTACCACCTCTCAACCGCGAAGAAACATCTGCAACAGGCAACAGATAATGATATCGTGGTTGCCGACCTGCGTCTGCCTGACGGCAGTGGCATAGACCTTTTGTGCTGGATGCGAAAGGAGGGAAAGATGCAGCCCTTCATCATTATGACCGACTACGCCGAAGTTAATACCGCCGTGGAAAGCATGAAACTCGGCTCGATAGACTATATTCCCAAACAGCTTGTGGAGGATAAACTTGTCCCCCTGATCCGTTCCATACTGAAAGAACGTCAGGCAGGACAACGCCGTATGCCTATATTCGCCCGTGAAGGTTCCGCCTTTCAGAAAATCATGCACCGCATAAGGCTGGTAGCCGCCACCGATATGAGCGTGATGATATTTGGTGAGAACGGCACGGGCAAGGAGCATATTGCCCACCTGTTGCATGACAAGAGCAAACGTGCAGGCAAGCCATTTGTGGCGGTGGACTGCGGTTCACTCTCCAAAGAGCTTGCACCGTCGGCTTTCTTCGGACACGTCAAAGGTGCATTTACAGGTGCGGACAATGCCAAGAAAGGATATTTCCATGAGGCGGAAGGCGGCACGTTGTTTCTGGACGAGGTAGGAAACCTCGCGTTGGAAACCCAACAGATGTTGCTCCGTGCCATACAGGAGAGGCGGTATCGCCCGGTCGGAGACAAGGCAGACCGGAATTTCAATGTCCGCATCATCGCTGCTACCAATGAAGATTTGGAGGTATCGGTGAATGAAAAGCGTTTTCGGCAGGATCTTCTGTACCGCCTGCACGACTTCGGGATAACCGTTCCTCCGTTGCGTGACTGTCAAGAAGACATTATGCCGCTGGCAGAGTTCTTCCGTGATATGGCAAACAGAGAGCTGGAGTGTAGCGTGAGCGGGTTCAGTTCCGAAGCACGTAAAGCGTTGCTGACACACGCATGGCCGGGCAACGTGCGGGAACTTCGGCAGAAAGTTATGGGTGCTGTATTGCAGGCGCAGGAAGGTGTTGTCATGAAAGAGCATCTGGAACTTGCCGTGACGAAACCGACCTCTACTGTCAGCTTCGCCTTGCGCAATGACGCGGAGGATAAGGAGCGGATATTGCGTGCGTTGAAACAGGCAAACGGCAACCGGAGTGTCGCCGCAGAACTGCTCGGCATAGGCAGGACAACACTATACAGCAAACTTGAAGAGTATGGACTTAAATATAAATTCAAGCAATCATAGCCCGTAATTCACTGAATTTGGCTATCTTTGCATAACATTTGAGAAAAACGGCGATTGGCAGGAGCTTTTCGCCGCCAACATATAGGATAAGACCGCAAGGCGTTTCAAGCGAAAATCTGGTAAATTGGAACTACGGAGACGATTGCGTGATGCTTATGCTATGCTTACGCATAGCGTGCATTCACGTACTCTCCGTAAAGGCTTTACCAGAGCCATCGCTTGAAGGTAGTGTGAATTGCACGCTACTTTTTTACCCTTGCCTAACGAAAGGAAACGATTATGGGTAAAGTTCAGATTCTCGCCGTACTGACGATGGACGGATGTCTTTCTTCAGAGTTATATGATAAAGCACATCAGGATTTGTGCCTTGACCGTTGCGGTCTTGATGAAATCAGGAAGAAAGCCTTTTACCGTGTGACACCGGACTATTCCATTTCAATGCTGCACGAATGGAGAAAAGACTGCACAAACATCCGTTACCTCGCGGAAGCCACACCGGACACGGCAGACTATATAAACGGACTGCTGCGGATGCACGCTGTGGATGAAATCATACTATACACCGTTCCTTTCATATCCGGAAGCGGACGACATTTTTTTAAGTCGGCTCTGCCAGAGCAACACTGGACGCTTTCCTCTTTGAAAAGCTATCCCAACGGTGTATGTCGCATTATCTATATCCTTGATAAAAAAGCAAGATAGCCAAAATGTGCGGCAAGCATACATTTCTATTTTCAGGAATAGAATAAATGTTCCGATTACAAACAATTTAAGTCGGAGATAATTTGTCCTTGTGAAAAAATACTGAATTTTATACCTCTGAAATCCAGCACTTTGTAAAATTGAGTGTTGGATTTTTTATTTTCTGCCGCGTTTTTTGCCAATTATATTCATGTGCGCACGCAGAAAACAAAGTGTAATTTTCAAAATTGACAGAACCATGAATTATTTCTTGCTGGCGGAAACCGACTTTTTCCGCCTGATAAACGAAGCCGGCGACTGCAATATGGAAACGGCATACACGGCTTTCGCCACCCAAGTGATCGAACTGTGCAACGGCGGCATGGACATGAACCTTACCGTCATCGCGCTTGCCTACATCGAAATCGAGTTGCAGCACCATCCCGTACGTAATCTGTCAGAAGAAAAAAGAGAGATTGCCGCCTACGTCAGCAAGGCTCTGTCTTTCGTAAGAAAGATGCAGAAATTCCTTGCCACGCCCCAAGTGCCACCACTAATATCCGCCAACAACGCAACAGAAACCACCGCCAGCCTTCTTCAATGGACGGGCAATGCCATCGACCTCGTGGAACTTATCTACGGCATAGACGTGATGGGCTGCATCAACAACGGCAATATGCCGCTCAAACAGCTCGCCCCACTTCTCTATAAGATATTCGGGGTTGATTCTAAAGACTGCTACCGCTTCTACACTGATATCAAACGCCGGAAGAACGAAAGCCGCACCTATTTCATTGACAGGATGCAGGAAAAACTGAACGAGAGAATGTTGCGTGATGAGGAGTTGGAGCGGATGAGAAAATAAAAAAATATCCATTACATATGAGAAGACAGGAATACTCGTATCCTGTCTTTTTATTTTCATTTAATTATATATTAATTAGCACAATATATGTGAGTTTTTCATTCCTATAAGGACAAATTTCAGAAACGTATGTCTGGTAAATTATTGAGTCATCATAGTATGAACATATATCATTACTAAAAACAATGAAACAACTTCCATAAGATTGTGGTTGTAAAAATCGCCATTTAATAGCCCGTTTTTTTTGTAAAATTCGCCAATTAAAAAAATATGATTATCTTTGCATTATATTTTATAAGGTATGGAAACAGTAAATAGAATACTTCAAGAGAAGATTACAGCACGAATCGCGCCCAATAAAGCAGTACTGATTTTTGGTGCTCGCCGTGTTGGTAAAACGGTAATGATGCGTAAAATTGTGGACAACTATTCAGGTAGGACGATGATGCTCAACGGCGAAGACTACGACACATTAGCACTATTGGAGAATCGCTCAATAGCCAATTATCGGCATTTATTGGATGGTATTGATTTGCTGGCTATTGATGAGGCACAGAACATACCACAAATCGGTAGTATTCTGAAGTTGATAGTTGATGAAATACCGGGAATAAGTGTCTTGGCAAGTGGTTCTTCGTCATTCGATTTGCTGAATAAGACTGGTGAACCGTTGGTCGGCCGCAGTACGCAATTTCTCCTTACACCATTCTCGCAACGGGAAATCGCACAGACGGAAACGGCACTTGAAACCCGCCAGAACCTCGAAGCGCGCTTGATTTACGGTTCCTATCCCGAAGTAGTAATGATGGAGAACTATGAACGTAAAACAGACTACCTACGTGATATTGTCGGTGCATACCTGCTTAAAGATATCTTAGCAATTGACGGCTTAAAAAATTCGAGCAAGATGCGCGATCTACTGCGATTGATAGCTTTTCAGTTGGGCAGCGAAGTTTCTTACGAAGAGTTAGGTAAACAACTCGGCATGAGCAAGACGACCGTTGAAAAATACCTCGACCTATTGGAAAAGGTCTTCGTTATCTATCGTCTGGGGGCTTATTCGCGTAACCTACGCAAGGAGGTTACAAAAGCTGGCAAGTGGTACTTCTACGACAACGGCATTCGCAATGCCATTATCGGGGCTTTCTCACCGCTGGCCATTCGGCAGGATGTCGGTGCGCTGTGGGAGAACTACATCATCGGAGAGCGGCGCAAAGCGAACTTCAATGAGGGACTGCACAGGGAGTTCTATTTCTGGCGCACCTACGACAAACAGGAAATCGACCTGATTGAGGAGAGTGCCGACAGTCTTACCGCCTTGGAGTTCAAGTGGGGAAATAAAATGCCGGCCGCACCGAAAGCCTTCCAAGAAGCCTATCCCTATGCCGAGTTTCATGTGGTAAATCGGGAGAATTATTTGGAGTTCGTATAATCAATAAATTACGTATATGGAAACAAAACTACAATCCAAACAGCAATATCCGCGGTTTATCCAAAATAAACCGTGTGGTATTGACAAATTCGATGGAGGTTCGCAAGAAAGGTTGGCAAAAACTATTGCTCGCCATTTTTGTCAGAATGATTCATTGGATGAGGAATGTACTTTACCTCGAATTATCGGCATCGAAGGTATTTGGGGATCTGGAAAATCCAACGTGGTTAAAATGTTGGAACGTGAATTATCAGACGACTATTACTTTTTTGAGTATGACGCATGGGGACATCAAGAGGACTTGCAACGCCGCTCTATATTGGAATTGCTTACAAGCAAACTTATTGATGATGGTATCCTATCTGGAAATGCAACAATAAAAGTCAAAGGTGGAGGTACGAAAACCGTATCATGGTCTGAAAAGCTGAAATATTTATTAGCCCGTAAAACGGAGACCGTAACCGAAAAATATCCCCTTATCAGTAATGGTATGGTTGCGGCATTTTTGGTTGCAGTTTTAACTCCGATATTTACATTTATTGCGTATGCAGTAAAACCTACACCCACAACATGGTGGTTTTCTTTATTGTCTATTATCATAGCTGCACTGCCAGTTCTTATTGCATTGTGCGTTTGGAAATGGGCATATAGCAAAGATCATAAATATGGATGGAGTTATATGTTAGCTATTTATCAAGATAAAGTCGAAAAGGACGTTTGCTATGAGACTTTGAGCGAAGACGAACCAACGGTTTACGAGTTCAAAACATGGATGCAAGACATTTCTGATTTTATCAAGGAAAAAGGACAACGTAAATTAGTCCTTGTTTTTGACAACATGGATCGTCTCCCCGCTGAAAAAGTAAAAGAATTATGGTCTTCTATCCATACGTTCTTCGCCGATAGCGGTTTTGAAAATGTTTGGGCTGTTATTCCTTTCGATGAAACACATTTAGCTTGTGCATTCGGAGATGAGACCGACGAACAAACGAAACAACTGACCAAGTATTTTATCAATAAAACTTTCCCTATTGTTTATCGTGTTGCTCCTCCTGTTATTACCGACTATCGAAGTATATTCAACAAACTGTTTGTTGAAGCATTTGGAGAAACAGAAAATGAAGCGAAAGAAACTATAAATCGGATATTCAGATTGGTAAATCCTAATGCCAATGTTAGGGAAATTATATCATATATCAATGAGATGGTCGCTCTTAAACAAGAGTGGTGTAACGAAATTTTGATGATAAACATAGCATTGTTCTGTTTGAAGAAGACGGATATTCTGGCAAATCCAGTAGAACAAATATTGTCCGGCGACTATCTGAATGGCATTCAAACAATAATTAACAATGATCTGCAAACACAACGCGAAATTGCAGCTTTGGTATATGGTGTCGATGTTGAAGATGCTCGACAAACTCCATTGAAAAAATATATTGAAGGCTGCATCAACGGAGAAGAAGACCACGACATAAATCAATATGCAGAGACTAATAAACAATTTGACACTGTATTAGAAGAAGTTATACAATGTATGGACAATGCGCTTATCGATAAGATTATACATTGTTTGCATAAATTAACTCGAAAGAGCGATGTTATTCTGCGTGTATGGCAAAGAATAGCACAATTGAAATTAAAAGAATCCATAGAGAAGCAGGTGTTCCCTGTCGAATACCAAGAACTGCTGTTGCATTTAGACACGGAAAGCCAAAACCATGTGATTGCTCAATTATATAAGAAGATAGTTCGGTTCAATGACTTCAATGGCGGCGACTATTTCAAAACGTTAGATGCAATAGACAGGTTTATTGCGCAAAATAAGTTGGCGTGCGATTTTACGTCATTGATTGAAGCAAAAACAGTCAAGCCAAATACATTTATCGATTATATTCAAGCTGCAAATGCAACAGATGCTGCCTATCGGGATAACGCGACAACTAAAGCATATAAATATTATCAAGTAGCAACAAATTCGGAGGCGCTCGATAATTATTTGGCAAACTTACTACCCGATAATTTCGACCATGCAGATATTGTAAAAACGTTAAAAGATAATTCTACCTATACGTTTCCAACGCTTTTGCAAGCGATCACGAATTGCATTGATGAACAGAATGTAAATAAAGATAATATAGGGGCTATATTTACAACCTATCGTTTATTGGCATCTGACGAAGAAAGACCTTTACCTGTAACGTTAGATTCAACCTACATAAATCAGTTGCATTCTGAATTAGAAACTGATGGCCGAAACATTAAAGAGTCTGGATATTACGATTTAGTCGCCATGCAATTGGCACATGGTCATTCCGTTTCCTTAATAGAGGGTGGAGATATAAAATATGTTGCAGAACTCATGGACTATTATGTGGATCATGGAGACTTATTAGTAAATAGTGTGGGATGGAATATACCGCTATTAAATGAAACACTACAATACATGGTAAATCATAAACTTGGCTATAAATTATTGCTCTCAGACATATTGCCCCAATTTGAAGATATTAAGAACAGAATAGGTGTAACGGATGAGGTATTTATCGAGCATTTAGCAGAGTGGAATACCGATTTGGATAAGTATATCACTAAGAACAATATTAAAGATGTAATTCCTGACGCATCTTTTTACGATTTGACCACTAAAATAAGCAATGTCCTGACCGATCATATCAATAAAATAGCGTTCGAAGCGTTGTCTGAAATAAGTGTTGATACATTATACGCCCAAAGAACAGCACATACATCATATTATTGGTTTGTCGCAATAAAACATTTACTGGCTAAAATCAAATCCTTGCCAGATAACTTGACTGAATTTGGCAAAAAGATTCTGATGGATATTGCTTCTGGAACTCAAAGTTTGAATCCTTTCCCTAATTGTTTCAAGAATATAGTTGAAAGATTGGATAAACGAAAAATTAAATCGACAGTTACCGATATAAGAAATGATTTCTGCATCGGTAAAAAGACTATCAATGCAATAAAGTTTCAATTTTTCGAAACATGGCTTAGATCGCATGGTAATTTGAAAAGTCAAGCTGGAGACGTTATTGATAAAATAGTGAAACCTGTAATTTCCGATGGGGCATGCCGTTCATTGATTCTGCAAAACAAAGATTTTTATATGGATTTAATAAATACAGCAGGGGATGATGCTTATGAATTGAAAAAGAGTCTCCGAAACCTCATACAAAAAGATTCAGATCCGCAATTGGTTAAATTTGTCAATTCGATAGATTCAGTACCTGAGGTTGAAACCGCGTAAGTATTTGTCTAACAAGTCCGAATTTTACGATTTTACCCGTCAGAACTGAAGTGCCCCCCAAAAAAATTGTATCCAACTTTTGGGGGTCACTTCAAACTTCGATAGGGATAATTTTCAATTTTGGGGACTTGTTAGACAGTCTCATTATCTGGTAGCAGTTTACACAGCACCGGATCGTTTTTGATACGCTCCAGTTCCTCCTGCACAATCTGCTTCACCTCTTCCTTGATGCGCCGGTAGTTCGCCTGCACCGTTTCCTTCATGCGGTCGTTGCCGTCCTCGTCCGTGAAGTTTGTAATGACGGGAATTTTCTTGTAGGCACTTTCTTCCCGTTTCACCTTTTCGGCATCCACCACAATCTCGCAATGAAAAATCTTCTGCTCGATACGCTCGTTGAAGTTGTCGGATACAGAACCGACAAACATTCCCTGCGTAAGCCCGGAAATCTTACTCGGTGGAATGAGCGCGTCCATCTGCGTGTTGATGGAGGTGGAAACATCCTGCCGGTTGATGGAGATGGACTGCCGTTTCTGCAACACCTTACCGAACCGCTCGGAGAGCGTCTTGGCTGTTTCCCCCACCACCTGACCGGAGAAAATATTGCCGACAGTGTTCATCACCACTTTCGCCTCTTTGTCCCCGTAGTCACGCACTAACTGGCTGAAATCCTGAAAGCCCAGACACACGGCAACCTTGTTGCTTCGGGCGGTAGCTATAAGATTGTCCAACCCTTTGAAGTATATTGTGGGCAACTCGTCGATGATGACCGATGACTTCAGCATCCCCTTCTTGTTGATGAGCTTCACGATACGGGAATTATACAGACCGAGTGCCGCACCGTAGATATTCTGACGGTCGGGATTGTTACCCACGCAGAGGATTTTCGGCTCTTCGGGATTGTTGATGTCCAGCGTAAACTCGCTGTCTGACATCACCCAGTAGAGCTGCGGTGAAATCATCCTCGAAAGCGGGATTTTTGCCGACGCTATCTGACCCATGAGCTGCTCCGCAGCCCCTCCAAGCCACGCATCCATGAACGGCGAAAGGTAGTTCTCCAGCTCCGGATAAGAGGTCAGTATCGGAAATATATCCTCGTAACGGCGGTTCAGAAACTCGATAGCATGGGGAAACGTGCAAAACTTCCCGTTCTGATAGATTTTGAGATACCAGATAATACTGGCAAACAGAATGATAGGTGACTCCACGAAGAAGTCGCCCTGCTTTTGCACCCACGTTTTATTGAGGTTGAGCATTATTGTGTAGGCACTCTCATAGGCATCCGTAATATCTTCCATAAAATCCGGGTGAATGGGATTGCACCGATGAGAGCGTCGCGGGTCGTCGAAGTTGATCACATAGAACTTCGGCTTTACCTTGTAGCCGTCCGGGTGGTTCAGCAAATGGTTGTAGGCAATAGTAGATAGGTCGGGATACTTGAAATCGTAGATGTATTGACTAAAGCCCTTTTCAATCTGTTGCTTGATAAAATTGTTTACCACGGCATAGGACTTGCCGCTGCCCGGCGTACCCAACACGATGGACGCACGGAAGGGATTAACTACATTGATCCAACCGTTGTTCCAGCGTTTCCTGTAATAGAAACGTGTCGGCAGATTGACCGAATACTCGCTTTCGATAAGCCTCGTTTCCTGCATGAAACTCTCGTTCTCGTTGTTGAAAACATCCTCCATCAAATTGTGTTTCAACAGGCGGCTCATCCACAGACCACCCATCAACAGGCAGACATAGCCCGTTCCAATGGTAAGGACATACAGTCCCGTCACCGCTTCAAGCGGCAGCGGCAGGGGCAGCAACCACCAGTTCAGGAAAAACAGCACGAACCCGACGGCAAATGCTGTCCAGATTCTCCCCCAAGTGATTTTCTCACCCTTGACACCCTTCGTACCCAGACAGGACAAGGCAAGCAAAAGGACGGAAAACAGCTTCGTGTAGAGAATGGAATGGAACAGCCCCGCCGTGCGGTCGAAGTTCAGAAGGATTTTGTCCACCACGCCGATGTTCACGCCCCACAGCCGGATGGCTTCGTAGCAGAACCAGTACACGTTCATGACCACTAAAATGATACTCACGGCACGCAGAAAATCCATGATTTTCGCCAATGCCCTCAAATCGTCTTCTTGTTGTGACATACATTGATTTTTTAATTGTTGATACTCTGATTACATACCCAAGCCCTTGCGTTTTTTCTTCTTTTTGCGCTTCATCGCCCGGATGAAAGCCTCTTCCTCGGCATCTACCGCCGGACCTTCGGGAGTGAGCAAGCCCATACCGCCCGATATATCTTCACTGTCGTAGGCGGTCTGCCCGTGTGCCTTGTCCGCAGCATCCACAGGGATGGATAGCGGTATCGGCGGTTGTCCGGCGTATGGCAGGGTGAAGTGTTCCTGCAAGGCATTCGCCGAAAGCTCCTTACCCATGCGCGAACCGTTCAGCACGCATCCCGTGCGGTGGTCGATGAAGGTAGCCCCATAGATGCGCCCTTCCTCTGTGTAGCGCAGTACGGTGTCGATGCCCTTCTCTTTGAGTTGGGATACAAATTTGTCCTTGTCATAAGTGCCTTGCAGCACGGAAAGGACGGTGCGTTTCGTCATGTCTGCCAGTTTCCTATCCTTGATTTCCGATTTGGAACGGACAAACTTCTTCTGTACGGCTTCATAGCCTGCGGACTTCCCGAAAAGCGAGGATTTGAACGGGTTGCCCACCTTGTTACCCTTGTCGTCCGTGACGGAATAGACCAGCCCGTGATACTCCCGTCCGCGCACGTTGCCCCTCGCTTCCTCCACCGTCATATTATATAAGGAAAGGAGCGCACGGTATTCGCCCATCGTCTGGAAACGGTACTGCCCATTCAGAGCCTTCACGGTGTTGCCTACCTGCTTCTTCACATCACCTGCCGATGCGGCCACCTTGCGCAACGGATTATCCAATCTCTGATTTTTACGTTCTGCCGGATGCAATCCGTACTTCTGTTCCAGTTCCCTGCGGATACGGTCGCTGCGGCGGTAGAGAAAATCCCGGTTGAGCCTTTTCCCGTTCTCGTCCACGTTGACCGTCACGATGTGCAGGTGGTGGCGGTCGATGTCCTCGTGCTTGAATACAAGATAAGGCTGGTTTCCGAAACCGAGTTTTTCCAGATACTCGCGGGCGATATTCTGCAACTCAATATCGGTCAGCACATCCTCCGGGTGCGGGTTGAGAGAGATATGCACCACCGGCTTCTCGATCTTCATCTGCGGTGGCAGGAAGGTGAGAAAACCCTCCATCGCCTTGCCTATGTCCACCGTTCCCGAACCGTCATTGTAGATGCGGTTGGTGGTGAGAAGCCGCCCCTGCGCCTCGTTAATCTTCTCCCCGTTGTAGGCAATCGCGCCGTACAACGAACTTCCTACACTGATTTTTGCGACCATTTTGCCTCCATTTCCCTTGAAAGTTCCACAATCCGGCGGCTCAGTTTCACGAGTTCGACGGTGTGTTGCTCTAATTTGTAGAGCAACGCCATCGCCTTTTTCTCTGAAAAATGCAGCCTCAGTTCCTTCACGACTTGGTTGTAATTCGTACCCACGGCACGGAATTGTGCATGAAAATCCGACAGTTTGGTGTAATAGTCCACCAACGTCTTGTCCACCTTCAGCACCTTGAACGGTTGCCCGAAGAAGTGCGCTTTGAGGAAAACAGACCGTGCATAGACACCCGATTTTCCGAACATGGCGAGGAAACGGTTGTGTTCCTCCTCGTTGAAACGGACGGTGTACCGGTACACCGCCGGATCAAGTTTGGGATTTCTCCCTGATTTGCTTTTCCTTTTCTCTTTCATATTACTTTGGATTTAGCGGATTGACGGCATAAGCCGCCGCTTCGGATTACAGCACCGCAGTTCTGAAAGGCTTCCCGACTTCGGAGGGAAAGCCCGCCCCCTGCAAGGGCAAGTGCTTTTCGTGGCTGCTCAAAATATTTTGAGCGGCTGAAAAGACATCTTGCTATGTTCAGGTGAACATAAAAATCCGTCAGGGGACGGATTGGGAAAATACCTTTCAGGACTCCGGGCCGCGCGTCATCGGCGAACCCTGCTGTCCGGGTGCAAAGTTACGCCCTTAAAGCGGTATCGGACAGATGCTTGACCCGGTCAATGACTGCCAACCGGCGCAACGTGCCGCCACTTGCCGGAGAAGTGATACAGGTTCCAAAATATACTTGTTTATTTGCAGCATGATTCAAGAAACGAACGATTTGAAGATATGATAAACGGAACATTCAAATACCCGGAAATCCGCTTCTTCGGATACTTGCCGAAACGGATACCCGAACCGTCGGAAACCCGGTTCTCCGACAATTCGGTGACGTATGGATTCAATGACTTCATGACGCAATGTCGTCAATCACCATTTGTCCGACGCACCGCTTCACCACAGAACCGGATACGCGACGACCCGCCTGCGTGTGTAGTCACGGAAGCGGATGGTGCGACAGCCAAATCCGTATGGAAACAGAAAAACAAATCATCAACAATTAAAATAAATGGAACTATGAGTAAGGAAATCTTCGTTGCATTCGCAACACAGAAAGGTGGCATCGGCAAATCCACTGTCACGGCACTTGCCGCCAGCTACCTGCACAACGTGAAAGGCTACAATGTCGCCGTCGTGGACTGCGACGACCCGCAGCACAGCATCCACGGGCTGCGCGAACACGAAATGGGGCTTATCGACAGCAGCACCTACTTCAAGGCTCTCGCTTGCGACCATTTCCGCCGGATCAAAAAGAACGCCTACACCATCGTCAAAAGCAATGCGGTGAACGCCCTCGACGATGCCGAGAGGATGATTGCCACTGAGGACGTGAAACCCGACGTGGTGTTCTTCGACATGCCCGGCACACTCCGAAGCAACGGCGTGATAAAGACGCTCTCGCAGATGGACTACATTTTCACTCCGCTGAGTGCCGACCGCTTTGTCGTGGAGAGTACCCTGAAATTCGTCACGATGTTCCGCGACAGGCTGATGACTACCGGACAGGCGAAAACAAAGGGGCTGCATCTGTTCTGGACGATGGTGGACGGCAGGGAGAGGAACGACTTGTACGGCATCTACGAGGAAGTGATAGCCGAAATGGGCTTTCCGGTACTTTCCACCCGCTTGCCCGACAGCAAGAAGTTCCGCCGTGACCTTTCGGAAGAGCGCAAGAGCGTTTTCCGCTCCACCATCTTCCCGATGGACACGGCACTGCTGAAAGGGAGTGGCATCCGGGAGTTTTCCGAAGAGATAAGCGACATCATCAGACCGCAGTGAGCATGGGCAGCAGGAAAGTGAACACGGAAGGCATCGACGAGGAACTGCTGTTAGCCTCCATCGGGCGGCGCACACAGGACGGGACACTGCGCCCCGCACAGGAAGTACCCGCAGCTGCACCGACCGAAGAGGACACCGCCGCACCGGAACCATCTCCTGTGCAACCCGTAACACGGGAAAAAGCGCAGAGGGAAAGTGGACGCCGGAAAAGGCAGGACGAGGACTACAACGAGCTATTCCTGCGCCGCAACGAGATAAAGACCCGCCAATGTGTCTATATCAGCCGTGACGTCCACGGCAAGATCCTCAGAATCGTGAACGACATCGCCGGAGGGGAAATCTCAGTAGGCGGATATGTGGATACCGTGCTGCGCCAGCATCTGGAACAGCACAAGGAGAGAATCAACGAACTGTACAAGAAACAACGTGAAGATCTGATTTGAAAATGGAAAAAGAAATGACACCGAATGAAAAAAGACCACAGCAAGACTGCGGAGGTATGTTTACCCAAGTGCAGGCGAGTGTGGAAATACTGTCGCCTGTCCCGGTAAGCGGCAAATGCAGTGAGAAGGACTATGAACGCCTGTTCATCCGCGACCCGGAAGTAAAGGCACGTGAGGGGAAGATGGCGTATGTGCGCCCGGAGTACCACGAGCGTATCATGCGTATCACCCGTGTAATCGGGCATGACCGGCTTACGCTGTCCGCTTACATCGACCATGTGCTGACGCACCACTTCAACCAGTGCGAAGATGCGATAAAGAGCCTTTATGCCCGAAATTACAATTCAGTATTCTAACCAAAAACGGAAGGATATGAATTACACAATCAGCATGACAGACATTCTGCTGGCGGTATCGGTCGGCTGCAACCTCTGGTTCCTGTTCCTGCTCCTTTACGAGCGCATCATGGACACGCGGATTGTCCGCTTCTTCAAGGGCATTGTCGGATTATGGCGGTCACTGGACGGGAATGAGGCTAAACGCATAGCGGCACACGAGGAAGTCCCTGCGGAAAAGGCGGACATCATCGGCAAGAGCCGTTTCAGGATGGCATCCACCCGGACAACCGCTGCCATACCGACGCAAGAAGCCGCCACTATTGAAAAAGGCATTGAGCTGTCGGAGGAAGAGGCTACTTTTGACGACGGAAAAACGGGAAACGCATCCCGCCCGGCACAAGTCCCGGAGGAAAAACTCGATGAGACCTTCACGAGCATACCGCCGGAGGAACTGGGATACGGGGACGACGAACCGGAAGAGGACGCCTCGGACACGCCACGGGCTTCGGGCAGCAGCTTTGACGAGATTGACGACGCCTGCAAGACCGCCAAAAACCCGGACGCGACACAGGCGGAACGTGAAAAGGCGGCTAAGGTGTTCACCGACATGGAGGGCACGGAGTTGTACGAGAAAATGATGGAAGGCTCTTCGGAGATAGGCATCCGCATCAAGGGGCTTATCGAGATTCGGCTGAAGAAATCTGAAAAGGAGTTCGTCGTGCCGGACAACATCGAGGAGTTCGACATTCGCAACTATGTATGACAACAATAAAAGAAATGAACATGAAAGAATGACATCAACCCACGCGGCGAGGAAACGCAAGGCGCATCCCCATCCGCAACGGACACGCCCACGTCCGTGGAAACAAACGGGCATCCACTAAAACCAAAGTAAAGAAACAAAGTATCAACCGCCCGACAAAGGACCATCCACCCTTTTGACGGCAAAAAACAAGAACAGTTTATGAACAAGAACATCTTGAAAAACAGAAAAGCAATCCTCTCCGCGGCACTTGTCATCGCCGCAACCGCCTCCGCTTTCGCGCAGGGAAACGGCATCGCGGGCATCAACGAAGCCACCTCTATGGTGAGTTCTTATTTCGACCCCGGAACTAAACTGATATACGCCATCGGTGCAGTCGTCGGGCTTATCGGGGGCGTAAAAGTGTACGGCAAGTTTTCATCGGGCGACCCCGACACCAGCAAGACAGCCGCCTCGTGGTTCGGCGCGTGCATCTTCCTGATTGTTGCCGCCACCATCCTGCGCTCATTCTTCCTTTAATAAATAATGTATGGCTGAATACCCAATCAACAAGGGTATCGGCCGTCCGGTAGAGTTCAAGGGCTTGAAGGCACAGTACCTCTTCATCTTCTGCGGAGGTCTGCTGGCTCTCTTCGTCCTGTTCGTCATCCTCTACATGGTCGGTATCGACCAGTGGATATGTATCGGCTTCGGCGCGGCATCGTCCTCCCTCCTTGTATGGCAGACCTTCGCGCTGAACGCCCGGTACGGTGAACACGGGCTGATGAAATTAGGAGCGGCACGGAGCCATCCCCGATACCTTATCAACCGGCGGCGGATAACCCGTCTGTTCAAACGACAACGAAAGGAAGAAAGACAATGAGGAATACATCGAAAATGACAACACTGGAAAACAGGTTCCCACTTTTAGCGGTGGAGCATGGCTGCATCATCTCAAAGGACGCCGACATCACGGTGGCTTTCGAGGTGGAACTACCGGAACTTTACACCGTGACGGGTGCGGAGTACGAGGCGATACACAGTTGCTGGTGCAAGGCTATCAAGGTGCTGCCGGACTACTCCGTCGTCCACAAACAGGACTGGTTCATCAAGGAACGCTACAAACCGGAGCTTCAGAAGGACGACATGAGCTTTTTAAGCCGCTCTTTCGAGCGTCACTTCAACGAGCGTCCGTACCTGAAACACACCTGCTACCTCTACCTGACCAAGACAACAAAGGAGCGTAACCGGATGCAGAGCAATTTCAGCACGCTGTGCCGGGGACATATCATCCCGAAGGAGCTGGACAGGGAAACCACGACCAAGTTCTTGGAAGCCTGCGAACAGTTCGAGCGCATCATGAACGACAGCGGGCTTGTCAGGCTGCGCCGCCTCTCCACCGATGAGATTGTGGGTACTGAGGGAAAGACGGGACTTATTGAACGCTACTTCTCGCTCATGCCGGAAGGTGACACCACCTTGCAGGACATCGAGCTTTCGGCAAGGGAGATGCGCATCGGCGACAACCGCCTGTGTCTGCACACCCTCTCCGACGCGGAAGACCTGCCGGGCAAGGTGGCTACCGACACCCGTTACGAGAAGCTCTCCACCGACCGGAGTGACTGCCGACTGTCATTCGCCTCCCCGGTGGGGCTTCTGCTCTCCTGCAACCATATCTACAACCAGTATGTGCTGATAGACAACAGTGAGGAAACCTTGCAGAAGTTCGAGAAGTCCGCCCGTAACATGCAGTCGCTATCTCGCTATTCAAGGAGCAACAGCATCAACCGCGAGTGGATAGACCAATACCTGAACGAAGCCCATTCCTACGGACTGACCTCGGTACGGGCACACTTCAACGTCATGGCGTGGAGCGACGATGCGGAGGAACTGAAGCATATCAAGAACGACGTGGGCAGCCAGTTGGCAAGCATGGAATGCGTGCCGCGCCACAACACCATCGACTGCCCGACACTCTACTGGGCGGCGATACCCGGCAATGCGGCGGACTTCCCGGCGGAAGAGAGTTTCCACACCTTCATCGAACAGGCGGTGTGCCTGTTCACAGAGGAAACCAACTACCGCAGCTCGCTCTCGCCCTTCGGCATCAAGATGGTGGACAGGCTCACGGGAAAACCGCTGCACCTTGACATCTCCGACCTGCCCATGAAGCGAGGTATCACGACCAACCGCAACAAGTTCGTGCTGGGTCCTTCGGGCAGCGGCAAGTCTTTCTTCATGAACCACCTCGTGCGCCAATATTATGAGCAAGGCGCACATGTGGTATTGGTGGACACGGGAAACTCCTATCAGGGCTTGTGCGGCATGATCCGACGCAAGACAGGCGGAGCGGACGGTGTGTATTTCACCTACACGGAAGATAAGCCCATCAGCTTCAACCCGTTCTACACCGACGATTACATCTTCGACGTGGAGAAGAAGGACAGCATCAAGACCCTGTTGCTGACGCTCTGGAAGTCGGAGGACGACAAGGTGACAAAGACGGAGAGCGGCGAGCTGGGCAGTGCCGTGAGTGCCTATATTGAGCGCATCCAATCCGACCGTAGCATCGTGCCGTCGTTCAACACCTTCTACGAGTATATGCGTGACGACTACCGCAAGGAACTGGCACAGCGTGACATCAAGGTGGAGAAGTCCGACTTCAACATCGACAACATGCTCACCACCATGCGGCAGTATTACCGGGGCGGGCGTTACGATTTCCTGCTCAACTCCACGGAGAACATCGACCTGCTCGGCAAGCGGTTCATCGTCTTCGAGATAGATTCGATTAAAGAAAACCGCGAACTGTTCCCCGTCGTGACCATCATCATCATGGAAGCCTTCATCAACAAGATGCGGCGGCTGAAAGGCGTGCGGAAACAGCTTATCGTGGAAGAGGCTTGGAAGGCCCTCTCATCGGCGAACATGGCTGAATATCTGCGCTATATGTATAAGACGGTCAGAAAATATTACGGCGAGGCAATCGTGGTGACGCAGGAGGTGGACGACATTATCAGTTCTCCGGTGGTCAAAGAGAGCATTATCAACAACTCGGATTGTAAAATCCTGCTTGACCAAAGGAAATATATGAACAAGTTCGACCAGATACAGGCGTTGCTCGGACTGACGGAAAAGGAGAAGTCGCAGATACTCTCCATCAACATGGCGAACAACCCTTCACGGCTCTACAAGGAGGTGTGGATAGGCTTGGGCGGCACGCAGTCGGCGGTCTATGCCACGGAGGTCAGCGCGGAAGAGTATCTGGCGTACACCACCGAGGAAACGGAAAAAGTGGAGGTTTACCGTCTGGCGGAGAAGCTGGGCGACGACATCGAAGCCGCCATCCGGCAGCTTGCCGAAAGGCGGAGAAACAAGGAATAACTAAAAAACAGAATGTATCAACCAAAAAAGAAAAACGCGTATGAATTTACCAAAAGTGAAAATGCTGCAAGTCAGCAAGTGCCTTATCGGATTGGCGGTCATGATGCTGCAATCCTGCGACGTGGCCGACAACCGCCGCGACATGCTGTGCGGGAACTGGGAGAGCGTGGAGGGAAAACCTGACGTGCTTATCTACAAGGAGGGCGAAGCCTACAAAGTGACGGTGTTCCGTCGTAGCGGTCTGCGCCGCAAGCTCAAGCCGGAAACCTATCTCTTGCAGGAGGAGAACGGCAACCTGTTCATGAACACCGGCTTCCGCATCGACGTGTCCTACAACGAGGCCACGGATGTGCTGACTTTCTCGCCAAACGGGGACTATGTGCGGGTGAAGCCGCAGCCGGGACATCCGACCGAAGAATAACAACCACTAAAATCCAAAGTAACATGAGAACAAGAATAACAATGATTATCTGCCTGTGCCTGCTTTTCGCGGGCAGGGCAAGCGCACAGTGGGTCGTAAGCGATCCGGGCAATCTAGCGCAGGGCATCATCAATGCCTCCAAAAACATCATCCATACCTCCAAGACCGCCACGAACATGGTGAGCAACTTTCAGGAGACGGTGAAAATCTATCAGCAGGGCAAGAAGTATTACGATGCCCTCAAATCGGTGAACAATCTGGTCAAGGACGCCCGCAAGGTGCAGCAGACCATCCTGATGGTGGGCGACATCACAGACATCTATGTGAACAGTTTCCAACGGATGCTCCGTGACGGGAATTTCAGACCCGAAGAGCTTTCCGCAATCGCTTTCGGCTACACGAAACTGCTGGAGGAAAGCAACGAAGTGTTGACGGAACTCAGGAACGTGGTGAACATCACCACGCTCTCCATGACCGACAAGGAGCGCATGGACGTGGTGGAACGCTGCCACTCGAAGATGAAGCGTTACCGCAACCTCGTGAGCTACTACACGAACAAGAACATCTCCGTGAGTTACCTGCGTGCGAAAAAGAAGAACGACCTCGACCGCATCATGGGGCTGTACGGGAACATGAACGAAAGATACTGGTAGCCTATGAAGTTCGACAACCTTCATCAGATTTTACGTTCACTTTATGAGCAGATGATGCCGCTGTGTGGGGACATGGCTGGTGTGGCGAAAGGCATCGCCGGGCTGGGTGCGCTGTTCTACGTCGCCTACCGGGTATGGCAGTCGCTGGCGAGAGCTGAACCGATAGACGTATTCCCGATGCTCCGTCCTTTTGCCATCGGTCTGTGCATCATGTTCTTCCCGACTGTGGTGCTGGGCACGATAAACAGCATCCTCTCACCCGTCGTACAGGGCACGGCAAAGATGCTGGAGGCGGAAACGCTGGACATGAACCGATACCGGGAGCAGAAGGACAAACTGGAATACGAGGCGATGGTACGCAACCCCGAAACCGCCTACCTCGTGTCCAACGAGGAATTTGACAAGCAACTGGAGGAACTCGGCTGGTCGCCCTCCGACATGGTGACGATGGCGGGAATGTATATCGACCGGGGAATGTACAACATGAAGAAGAGCATCCGCGACTTCTTCCGCGAGATACTCGAACTGCTGTTCCAAGCCGCCGCCCTCGTGATAGACACCGTCCGCACCTTCTTTCTCGTGGTGCTGGCGATTCTCGGTCCGATAGCCTTCGCCCTGTCGGTATGGGACGGTTTCCAAAACACGCTCACGCAGTGGATATGCCGCTATATACAGGTCTATCTGTGGCTACCGGTATCGGACATGTTCAGCACCATACTGGCGAAGATACAGGTTCTGATGCTGCAAAACGACATCGAGCGGATGCAGGCAGACCCGAACTTCTCGCTGGATTCGAGCGACGGGGTGTATATCGTATTCCTCTGCATCGGCATCATCGGCTACTTTACCATTCCCACCGTTGCGGGCTGGATTATCCAAGCCGGAGGCATGGGCGGTTACGGTCGCAACGTGAACCAGATGGCGGGACGAGCCGGAAGCATGGCGGGCAGCGTGGCGGGTGCAGCCGCAGGAAACGCAGTCGGACGTGTCGGCAAATTGCTGAAATAATCAATGTGCAATCATAAATTGGAAAATATAAATGGAATTCAAATCACTTAGAAACATCGAATCGTCGTTCAGGCAGATACGCCTGTTCGGTATCGTCTTCCTCTCGCTGTGCGCCGTGGTGACGGTGTGGAGCGTGTGGAACTCCTACCGTTTCGCAGAGAAGCAACGGGAGAAAATCTATGTGCTGGACAACGGCAAGAGCCTGATGCTCGCCTTGTCTCAGGATTTGTCGCAGAACCGCCCGGCGGAGGCACGGGAACATGTGCGCCGTTTCCACGAGATGTTCTTCACGCTATCACCTGAAAAAAGCGCGATTGAACACAACGTGAAACGTGCCTTGCTGCTGGCGGACAAGAGCGTGTACCACTATTATTCGGACTTCGCGGAGAAGGGGTACTACAACCGCATCATCGCCGGGAACATCAACCAAGTGCTGAAGGTGGACAGCGTGGTGTGCGACTTCAACGCCTATCCCTACCGTGCCGTGACCTACGCCACACAGAAAATCATCCGGCAGAGCAACGTCACCGAGCGCAGCCTCGTGACCACCTGCCGCCTGCTGAACGCATCGCGGTCGGATGACAACCCGAACGGTTTTACCATCGAGGGTTTCACCATCATTGAGAACAAGGATTTACAGACTATCAAACGGTAACAGGACATGAAAAGTATCAGAAAATCAATGTGGGGCATGTATTGGAAACTCCACGACAAACGGAAACGCTTGGCGGCAAGTCTCAAAGGGTATCTGGACGGCTTGCCGCCGGAAACACGCCGCCGCATCGTGCTGGGGATGTTCGCCGCCTTCGCGGTGCTTGCCCTTTACACCTTCGGCAGAGCCGTCTATGACATCGGCAGGAACGACGGCTCACATATGGAAACGGGACACGCCGGACGGGTGGAACTGCCGACCCCGGCGGAAACAGGCAATCACTTAACACCTTATTTATATGGAACAGACAAAGAATGAACCGACGAAAGAGAACAAAGCTGCTCCCGAAACGGGGAAACCGAAAAAGGAGCGCGAACCGCTGACAGAGGCGCAACGGCTGAAACGGCAGAAGATGATCGTGCTGCCCGCTATGGTGTTGGTGTTCATCGGGGCGATGTGGCTGATATTCGCCCCGTCCTCCGGCAAGGAGCAACCGCCGGGAACGGACGGATACAACACCGAGATGCCCGACGCTGACAAGGCGAACCGGCAGATTATCGGCGACAAGCTGAAAGCCTACGAGCATGGGGAGATGGAAGAGCGTCAGGAGAGCCGCAACCGTGCCATCGGGCAGCTGGGCGACATGTTCGACCGCGAGATAGCGGGAACGGAGAACGGAGTGGACTTCGACCTCGCCAATCCGGGCGGCAAGGAAGAAAGGGCAAAGCCAGCCACGCCGCAGACCATCCAGTCCTCCGCAGCCGCCTACCGTGACCTGAACGCCACGCTCGGAAACTTCTACGACCAGCCGAAAAACGACAATGCGGAGATGGACGAATTGTTGGAGCGCATCGCATCGCTGGAGTCGGAACTGGAAAGCGAGAGGGGCAAGGCTTCCTCTATGGACGAGCAGGTGGCTCTTATGGAGAAGTCCTACGAGCTGGCGGCAAAGTACATGGGCGGTCAGAACGGAGGACAGCCATCGGCGGAACAGAGGGCAGAGCCAACTACCGTGCAGAAAGGGAAGAAGAACAAGGCAATGCCTATCAGACAGGTGGAGCATCAAGTAGTTTCTTCACTCTCACAGCCTATGAGTAACGCGGAGTTTGTCGCCGCCTTATCGCAGGAACGCAACCGGGGTTTCAACACGGCTGTCGGCACGGCGGAGGTATTGGACAGGAACACCATACCGGCGTGCGTGCATGGGGCGCAGAGCGTGACGGACGGGCAGACGGTAAGGCTGCGCCTGCTGGAGCCTATGGCGGTGGCAGGCAGGACAATACCCCGGGGTGCGGTGGTGGTCGGCACGGGCAAGATACAGGGTGAGCGGCTCGACATCGAGATTACCTCGCTGGAATACGACGGCACGATTATCCCCGTGGAGCTTGCGGTCTATGACACGGACGGACAGCCCGGCATCTTCATCCCGAACTCGATGGAGATGAACGCCGTCCGGGAGGTCGCCGCCAACATGGGCGGCTCGCTGGGAAGCAGCATCAACATCTCCACCAATGCCGGGGCGCAGCTCGCCTCCGACTTGGGCAAGGGGCTGATACAAGGCACGAGCCAGTACATCGCCAAAAAGATGCGAACCGTCAAGGTGCATCTGAAAGCCGGGTACAGGGTCATGCTTTACCAAGAAAAATATTGAAAACAATAAAAATTACCACTAAAATCCAAAAGTAATGAGAAAAGTAATCATCATGTTTGCCCTCGCTATGGGCATCATAACTGCCAACGCGCAGGAGAATGTAACCGTTGAAACGACCAACGGAAGTGAACAACCGACCTTGACGAAGGAGGTCTATCCGCAGAAGGAGGCGGACGGCGACCTATATCACGGGCTGTCACGCAAGCTGACCTTCGACCGCATGATACCGCCGCACGGTCTGGAAGTGACCTACGACAAGACCGTCCACGTCATTTTTCCGGCGGAGGTGCGCTATGTCGATTTAGGCTCGCCCGACCTGATTGCCGGGAAAGCCGACGGAGCGGAGAACATCATCCGTGTGAAGGCTACCGTAAGGAATTTTCCCAACGAAACGAATATGTCCGTCATCACGGAGGACGGCAGTTTCTACACCTTCAACGTGAAGTACGCCGCCGAACCGCTGTTGCTCAACGTGGAGATGTGCGACTTCATCCATGACGGCAGCACGGTGAACCGCCCGAACAACGCGCAGGAAATCTATCTGAAAGAGCTGGGCAGCGAAAGCCCGATGCTGGTGCGCCTTATCATGAAGTCCATCCACAAACAGAACAAGCGCGAGGTGAAGCATATCGGCTGCAAGCGTTTCGGCATCCAATACCTGTTGAAAGGCATCTACACGCACAACGGCTTGCTTTATTTCCACACGGAGATAAAGAACCAGAGCAACGTGCCTTTCGATGTGGACTACATCACTTGGAAAATCGTGGACAAGAAGGTTGCGAAGCGTACTGCCGTGCAGGAGCAGATTATTCTGCCGCTCCGCGCGCAGAACTACGCCACCCTCGTGCCGGGCAAAAAGAGCGAGCGCACGGTCTTCACGATGGCGAAGTTCACCATCCCCGATGACAAGTGCCTCGTGGTGGAATTGAACGAGAAGAACGGCGGCCGTCACCAGTCCTTCGTGATTGAGAACGAGGATTTGGTACGCGCGGGTACCATCAACGAACTTCAAGTACGCTGACCATGAGAAAGTACATCGCAATAATCATCGCGTCGCTTGCCCTTTTTACAGGGCAGGCGCACGCCCAGCGGTGTCTGCCGAAGATGCAGGGCATCGAGGTGAGGGCGGACATGGCGGACGGCTTCAATCTCGGCGGCAAGGACGGCGGGTACAGCTTCGGGGCGGCTCTCTCCACCTACACGAAGAAGGGGAACAAGTGGGTGTTCGGTGGCGAATACCTGTTGAAGAACAATCCCTACAAGGACACCAAGATACCCGTGGCGCAGTTCACGGCGGAGGGCGGCTATTACTTCAAGATACTGTCGGACGCCCGAAAGATTGTTTTCGTCTATGCCGGGGCTTCGGCTCTCGCCGGATATGAGGCGGTAAATTGGGGGAAGAAGGTGCTGCATGACGGCTCCACGCTGCACGACCGGGACGCCTTCATCTACGGCGGTGCGCTGACGCTCGATGTGGAGTGTTACGTGGCAGACCGTATCGCCCTGCTTGCCAACCTGCGGGAGCGTTGCCTTTGGGGTGGCGACACACGGAAGTTCCACACGCAGTTCGGGGTCGGTATCAAGTTCATCATCAACTGACACGGGCATGGAAAGGACGGAAATAGATGCTGTCAGAAGGATGCCGCTTGCGGATTTTCTCGCACGGCTGGGGCATGAGCCTGTCAGAAGGAGCGGTAACGAGCTGTGGTATCTTGCCCCGTACAGGGGCGAGCGCACATCCTCTTTCCGTGTGAACGTGGCGAAACAGCTCTGGTACGACTTCGGTTTGGGCAAGGGCGGCGACATCTTCACGCTTGCCGGGGAGTTTCTGCAAAGCGATGACTTCATGAAGCAAGCGAAGTTCATAGCGGAAGCCGCCAATATGACGGTTGCCGGATGGGAAAAGCCCGTCTATCTCTCGAAGCCGACCGAATCCGTTTTTGAGGATGTGGAGGTCGCTCCGCTGCTCCGCTCACTGCTGACGGAGTATTTAGAGGAACGGGGCATCCCTTACGCCATCGCATCCCGTCACTGCTGCCGCTTGAACTACGGTGTGCGTGGGAAACGGTATTTTGCCGTTGGCTTTCCGAACATGGCAGGTGGCTATGAAGTCAGAAGCCGATATTTCAAGGGTTGCATACCTCCGAAGTCTGTATCACTGGTAAAGGCGAATGACATCCCGGCTGACGAGTGCCTCGTGTTCGAGGGCTTCATGGACTTTCTCTCTGCCGTGACGCTTGGTGTAACCGGTAACGCTGACTGTCTTGTGCTGAACTCAGTCGCCAACGTGGAGAAGGCGGCGGGATTGCTGGACGGATACGGGCGCATCGGCTGCTTCCTCGACCGTGACGAAGCCGGACGGCGGACGCTTGCCGCACTTACCATGCGATACGGGGAACGTGTCACCGACCGTTCCTCCCTCTATGACGGTTGCAAGGACTTGAACGAGTACCTGCAACTGACAACGAAAAAACAGAAAAACAACCATCTAAAAATCGAAGAACAATGAACATACTGAACAACAGAAACAAGAGAACATCAATATTCAAGGCAGTGGCGTTATGCCTGATAGCCGCCATGTCATTCACCCTCGTGTCATGTGACGATGACATGGACATCCAGCAGTCCTATCCCTTCACGGTGGAGGTCATGCCCGTGCCGAACAAGGTAGTAAAGGGGCAGACAGTGGAAATCCGCTGTGAACTGAAAAAGGAGGGCGACTTTTCGGGTACGCTCTATACCATCCGCTATTTCCAGTTCGAGGGGGAAGGCTCGCTCAAAATGGATAACGGCATCACCTTCCTGCCTAACGACCGCTACCTGCTGGAGAACGAAAAATTCCGCCTGTACTACACGGCGGCGGGTGATGAGGCGCATAATTTCATCGTGGTGGTGGAGGATAACTTTAGCAACTCCTACGAACTGGAATTTGACTTCAACAACAGGAATGTAAAGGACGACGATCTTACCATCGTTCCCATCGGCAACTTCAGCCCCTTGTTGAAATGATGCGTGTATTCATGACAATGCTCTGTTCACTTCTGACGGTCTGTTCTGTGTCCGCGCAGATCAGCCGCCAAGAGGGAACGGACGGGCAGGCGGCAATCTACCGACTGCCGCTTATGGAACGTGCTTTTTTATGCTGCCGCTACTTTGAAGGCTGGCACTCAGAAAAACACTACCCATACGTCGGTTGGGGTCACAAACTTTTGCCAAACGAGAAGTATTCGGCACGAACCATGACAAAACGGGATGCGGATGAACTTTTGCGGAAAGACCTGCGCAAATTTGTCGCCATGTTCCGTAAATTCGGGGTTGATTCGATTTTGCTTGGCACGTTAGCTTACAATGTGGGACCGGCGAAGCTGTTAGGCAGCAAAACAATCCCCAAAAGCACCTTAATCAAGAAGCTGGAAGCTGGTGACAGGAACATCTACCGTGAGTATATAGCCTTCTGCAACTACAAAGGAAAACGCCACGCCATGCTGCTCAAACGGAGAAAGGCGGAGTTTGCGCTGTTGTATATCCCATAAAAGGACTGACAAAACTGGCAAAAGACGTGCCATATTTAACTTGGCACGTCTTTTGCTCTATCACTTGATAGATTATCGTAGGATTTTCTCGTTAATTGACATCGTTGAGCCATTTTTGCCTATCGGTTTCCAAATAACACTTCAAGTTGTAAGTGTTGTGAGAGCAATACAAAACATAGTTATTAACCATAAAAAGTATAGCGAAATTATGAAGAAAGTATTTAGGAAAATTCAGAAAGGAACAACAAAAATGATTGAACGTATCAAATCGTTGGGGGAAATGGAGACGAAGCAGAAATGTGTAGTTCAACGGTTCGAGATTATCATTCCCCTCCACCAAAAAATAACGACCCAATATATAGCCTCCGCAAGTTTTACTTGCGGATTTTTTAGTTATCGCAGATTGGACAAAGGTTTCTTTGCTACTTTCTTTGTCCGCCATCATGCTCACTGAAAGAAAGTAGGGCGGCTCTCGCCGCCCCGCCACTCAAAAGCGTGTGTAAAGTCCCGTCACCATCGTGAACATTTCCTCCAGCATATCAAAATAGATACCCTCGTGTACGGCAATGTCCTTTGTCTTGCACTCAAAGGTCTTTTTGCTGAACGTCCTGCGGTAGAAGCGCATATTGTAGAGGTCTGCCCCTTCGTCATAGATGATGTCAAGGCGGTTGGCACTTGTTTTGTTCCTTGCAAGGCTCATCCGTAAGCCGTTGCCCATATCTATGAAATCACGGCTACCTGTCATGGCGGTGAAGCGTTTTCCGCCTATCTGCTGTAATATCGTCTTGGCTATCATATCTTTTGTTTTTAGGGTTTTAAGTATTGGCGGTGCGGACACCGCCATCCCGTTCAAAATTCTCGCATTTCGGAAATGGGGGTCTGCCGTTGTAGCCACTCTTTCACACATTCCATATTGTACTCGCTCGTGATGACTGCCGTATGGCTGTCGGTGGCGGTGAAACGTGTGCTTTCGTAATCATCTATCCACCCCTTGAGGGTGTCCGTTCCCCACGCTCCGGTATCGTCAAAGATACCGTCCAATGCCGTGATAGGTTCGCTGAACTTGACTATCAGCGTTTGATAGGTCGTGTTCATAGTCTGTCCTCCTTTCCCTTCTTTGCGTTCAGCCACTTGTCCCGTGCGGCTCGGCACTCGTCCAACGTGGGTTTGACACAAGAGAACAATTCTCTGTCTATGGGGTGGCGGTAGTCGTACTGCACAAGTGTCCGCCTGCGTCTTCCGATACCCGATTGGAAACGCTCGTATTTCTCCGTACCTGCTTCCGCGCAGGTGCTTACTCCGTTGATGGTCATTCGTGTTGTCATAATGTTGCTTTTTAGATGGTTAAAAATGTACTGACAGAACTCTGTTCTTCATCACCATTTCGGGGTTGCTTGTGTAGCGTTGGTGCAGGTAGAAATGGTGTGAGCCGAAGCCGTAAAGGAAAAACTTGTCAAGTTCGTGCTTCTCGGCAAACTCCTTTACGCTCTTTCTCAATTCCCCCTCACTCGTTGTGAGAGTGAGGAGGTTCACAAATTCAAGGAACATCGTGGGGATTGCATCATCCCACACACAAATCATACTTTCAATTCTTACTTCCATATCAATGTTGTTTTAGGGGTTATGCTATGCCGCTTTCATCCGCTCACGGATAAGGTTGGCGTTCTTGTTCACAAGGTCTATGATGCGCTCGTGATATTCGGTGTCCTGGTTGTGCTTGCCGTGGCACTGCACCACTTCGAGGGTTCGCAAGTCCACCTCTACGGTTTCAATAATCTCATCGCCAATCCTTGCCGATAGTATGAGGGTGTCGGCTTTCTTGTAGTATCCACTGCCAAACACGCAGATGCCCTGCGTCTTGCCCTCGTTGTAATACTCGTCTATGCTTTCAAGCACCTTGACGATTATTTCCTCGTCCGTGATTACCAAGCCGAAGAATTTGGATTTGTTGGCGATGAAATCCTCCGCATCTTTCTTTCGTTGGAGTTGTCGCTGTTGCTCACGCTCACGCCTTTCAATCTCCCAACGGCGTTGCTCTGCGGCTCTTTCCTTCTCGTGTATGGCTTCAATTTTTCGGGTTGCGTTGTCGTGTGCCGCCATGAAATCTTCGGGACAGATGTTCTTCGGGTTACGGAGGTCTTGACCGAGTTTTTTGAGCATACGCAGATAGTCGCACCACATTGAGAGGTTGTCTATCTGATACTTGTGACGCTTGGCAATCAGATATGATGCCCAACATTCATCGGCAGTACGGGTATTGAAAAGAAAGTGTTTCATGACCTCAATCTCACCGCCTTTCATAAGGGTTTCAATTCTTGGGTCTGAAAGCAAGGCTTTGAAAAGACGCACGGGGGAGATGCCGTGGAAATCGCCCTTGAAGCCGTTACGTCTGAGTTGGGGCAATATCCTCATCTTTGGATATGCACAGCTTCTTGCCACCACATCATCGTATAGGCTGTTGTGCGGTCTTACCTCCATATCGCTGCCTAATGCCCACACATCGCAATAGCAGAAAAGGAAGCCACGGAGCAACGCCATGTCCGTAACCTTGCCGTCGGGTGAAATCCAACGCTGCACGACCTCGTGGCAGTAGAAACGCATCGGTTCGCCTTTCCTGCTCTCGCATCTGACCTGCGCCACGCGGATTACCTGATACCCTTTGCAGGTGGTTATCACGCTGAAATTCTGCGTTTCCTTGTAGATGCGTCTGCGTGTGTCCTGCACTTTGAGTTCGGCATGGCATTTGGGGCAGGTGCAGCCTTCAAGGGTGTCGCATAGTCCGCTGTCGCTGTGCCACTCGTGACCGCAGTCGGAACAGGTGATGTTCCCTTTCTTGGTGCGGTAGCCGATATGCTCAACGCAGTGGCGGTATGCCCAATCTATTTGTGTCGCTGATATGGGGCGAAGGTTGGCGGAAAGTCTTGCCACCTCTTTCTGTATCTTGGTCTTCGGTTTCATAAGCCTAAATCAAATAATGAGGGTTGGGGTTGGTTTTCTTTTCTCGCTGACGGTCTGTGGCGGTTCTGCAACTTGCGGAGTTCCTCCTCTTGGTATTTGCGGACAGCGTTCTGACGTGCCTCCGCCTTTTCCTCTGCCGTGAGTTTCACAACGTGGTTCACAACCACTTGGCAGTCCATCGGTTTGCCCACCTCTATCTCGTTTTCCTCATAGTAGTGGATGGCTTGCCCGAATATCTCTCCGTCCGTGAAACCGTTGCAACCGCTTTTCTGCACATAGTTCAGAATGTGGGTCACGCACTCGTCCATGTTCTTGGCAGGGTTGCGGTACTTCTTTGCAAATAGCGCATCTTCCTCCGCACGCTGTTCCAAGTACATATATATCGTTCTCTTGAAATGGTCTGTTCCTTTCATATCGCTGTCATTTTTAGATTATCTGTTTCAGTATCTCTCTCCAATAGGTCGGCTCTACCTCGCTGAGAAGGAAGTCCATGAAATCCCTCCGTGCGTCCTTGTTCAGTTCGTGGTACAATCTTCGGAAAGTTTCAAAATTGCCGTTGATGTACGTTTCCACCATATACACGAAGATGTTGTCCACCTCGTAATATCTGCACTGCTGCGCTGCCGTCTTGCTGTTTCTTTTTGCCATGTCGGTAAGGGTTAAAGGGTGAATAACCAAAGGATGAAGCCAAAGAAGGCAATGGTGGAAAGGATAGCCACGATTACACCTATCGCCACTCGGAACACTCCGTTTACAATCTCTCTGATGATGCCCCAAAGGATGCCGAACACCCCGAAGGCGGTGCGCATCATCAAGCCGCATATCGCCAACCCGATGTGTTGCGCCATTTGTCTGAAATTTGCCGTTGCCGTCATATCTTCGCTGTTTTTGATTTTTTTGTTTTTAATGCGGATTCAAGAGCTGAGGGAGTTGAGTTTCAAACTATCTTATCTGCCTCTCGTTTATCCGACATTTTTTTTATGCGTCTTTCTGTCGCATCGGTCGTTTTCGTTTCGGGTGCTTGAAAAGGTAGGGATTAGGGAATGCAAGGTTTTTCGGTCAAAATACTACCCGCAGGGCTGGAGATTTTTACCGAAAACAGGAGGCTTGACCTTGCTTTCCCGTCCAATCCCGGAATTACCTTTGCGCCCAGAACGAAAATGACTGACTGATGCGGCTTACTGAAAGGCGCAAAATGGAGGTAAACGAAAACAGAGGCAGATTGTGTAGAAAAAAACTTCAGGGGAAAATCCGTAAAAAAAAGAATCACCAAAAGGAAAAAGACATCACCGGAAGCGTGAAAAGGGCAAACCACAACAAAGGAAGTATGATTGTTTCCGATCCGACGGAACTTGTTCAGCCGGGTGGCAACAATCATTCTTCCCGGTTTGTCCGGCTGTGTGTGGGCGCCTGTTTCATTCATGGGGCAGGCTGACACACTCTGCATTCACTTTCCGCTTCCGGCAAAAGAGACAGCGAAAAAAGAAAAATCATTTGAAAACCCGTAAAAGCACCTCTTGGCATAGGCGCAAAAGAAAGGGGCATTGCTTCATCTGTCTAAACATCGTTTAGGCGTGAGGCAATGCCCTTTTCTCCAGCTATGCGGTAGTCGGCACACGTTTGTTCCAAACTCGTTTTGGGCAATGGTGTGCCGACGGACAATACCGCTTTTACGGAAAATTCTTATGAATGAGGGGATAAAAAACGGGAGTTTATATCAAAATCTCGAATTAAATAGCTACTTTTGCATACGAAGAGTTCTTTGAAGGTTACGCAACGCGCAGAAGGATAATGCAGTAGATAACTAACTAAATCGTAACCTATTACTATCAAGAGCAATTAACCTACGCTCATTTCCAATAAATTACACTCTTTTCGTAACTTCACGACGCAAAAATACAAAACAGTTGACAATTGACAGTCAATGATTGACAATTATTTAGTTTTCTCTATTAAATTGTCGATTTACTTCTCTAACTGTCAATTGCCAACTACTAACGGTCAACTATTAAAACAAACTCCAAGCCACCGTCAATCCCGCCATCACGATCGCTACCATGCTCATCAACTTGATAAGGATATTCAAACTCGGGCCGGAAGTGTCTTTGAACGGATCGCCAACCGTATCGCCGACAACGGTTGCCTTATGCGCCTCGCTACCCTTGCCGCCGTGGTTTCCTTCCTCGATGAATTTCTTTGCGTTATCCCATGCTCCTCCGGCGTTCGCCATGAATACGGCTAATACGAAGCCCGTGCTTAATCCACCGATCAATAGTCCGACAACGCCTGTCACACCAAATATGAGTCCCGTTAAGATGGGGGCGATAATAGCTAAAACGGAGGGAAGTACCATTTCGTGTTGCGCTCCCTTCGTCGAGATCTCAACGCAACGGGCATAATCCGGTTGTGCCTCTCCAGTCAGAATACCCTTGATTTCCTTGAACTGACGGCGAACTTCCTCCACCATGTGCCCGGCCGCACGTCCTACAGCGTTCATCGTAAGGCCACAGAACATGAATGCCATCATGGAACCTAGGAACATTCCGGCTAAAACCTTAGGATTCATTAAGGTAACATCATAATATACCATAAAGTCCGAGAATGAGGCTTTAGATATTTCGATACTCCTGCCATCGGTAAAGTTCAGGACGGTCTCTCCTAAACGGAGCAAACCGATCTTGATCTCTTCTACATAAGAGGCCAACAGAGCCAAGCCGGTTAACGCAGCGGAACCGATAGCGAAACCTTTACCTGTAGCGGCAGTCGTATTTCCTAATGAATCCAATGCGTCTGTACGCTTGCGGACTTCTTTCCCTAGGTTACACATCTCGGCGTTGCCTCCGGCATTATCCGCTATGGGACCGTAAGCGTCTGTAGCCAACGTAATACCTAAGGTCGATAGCATACCTACGGCAGCTATACCGATTCCGTATAATCCCATGCCCACGTTCGTGAAGTCGAATCCGGAGGCGAACAAGAAGGAACAAATAATACCGACCACGACGGCAAGTACCGGGATGGCCGTAGAGAGCATCCCTAGTCCGAGACCGGAGATAATAACCGTTGCCGGGCCTGTCAGCCCCGATTCGGAAACCAGCCGGGTCGGCTTATAGGACTGGGAGGTATAATACTCCGTCGCTTGCCCGATCACGATTCCGACTAGCAGACCTACGATCACGGAACAACCGATCCAGAACCAATTCTCCATGCCTAATACATAAAGAATCCCGAACGTGGAGATAGCGATCAATACGGAACTCAAGTTCGTTCCTATGGCTAAGGCTTTCAGTAGTTGCTTGATCGTCGCGTTCTCATTCGTACGGACGGCGAAAATACCAATAATAGATAAAATGATACCGACAGCGGCGATAAGCATTGGGGCGACAACCGCCTTATATTGTAATTCTACGCTTCCGGAAGAAACGAATGCGGCGGCTCCCAATGCGGCGGTCGCTAGGATGGAACCGCAATAAGATTCATATAGGTCGGCTCCCATACCGGCGACGTCACCTACATTGTCGCCTACGTTATCGGCGATTGTCGCCGGGTTACGAGGATCGTCCTCCGGGATCCCAGCCTCAACTTTACCTACTAAATCCGCTCCGACATCGGCGGCTTTCGTATAGATTCCTCCTCCCACACGTGCGAACAAGGCTTGCGTGGAGGCACCCATTCCGAATGTAAGCATGGTTGTCGTGATAATGGTGAGTTTATGGGTCGGGTCCAAAGCCTCGTCTGGGATGAAAGCATTTAACAGGATATACCAGAATGAGATATCCAGCAATCCAAGCCCAACGACTACTAAGCCCATGACCGCCCCGCTTCGGAAAGCCACTTGTAAACCTTTATTCAAGGAAGTGCGGGCTGCGTTCGCTGTACGGGCCGAGGCATAAGTCGCTGTTTTCATGCCTAAGAAACCCGCTAATCCTGAAAAGAAACCTCCTGTCAGGAAGGCGATCGGAACCCATTCGTTTTGAACATGGAAGCCATAGGCCATAATAGAGAATAAGATTACTAGGACAACGAAAACCGAGGCGACTACTTTGTATTGCTGTTTCAGATACGACATCGCCCCTTCACGTACAAAGGAGGCGATCTTTTTCATCAACTCAGTTCCTTCACTCTCTTTCATCATTTGCCTGAAGAAGAACCAGGCGAATGCTAGCGCTAGGACAGACGCTAACGGGATAATCCAGAAGATACTCGTAATCATAACATGGTAGATTTAATGTTATACTTAAGAAAACAATGTGACAACACCTTTGCTTTCCGTGTAAATGTAGCAAAAATAAAAGAGGATGGAAACTTTTTCCCTAATAATAATGTTTCTAATTAAAAAAAACAGCATATTTGTTACCAGATTAAGAGACAAGAAATAAATGGCAGAAGAGACAAACCATAAACCCTATAGGTTGGGCTTGGCGCTTAGCGGAGGCGGAGCGAAAGGTTTTGCGCATATCGGCGTATTTCGAATGATGGAAGAATGTGCGCTAAGACCGGATATTATAGTCGGTACCAGCGCGGGAGCTTTAATGGGCGCTTTGTTTGCCGATGGTTATTCGGCGGCGGAGATCCAAGAGCTTTTTACCGGACGTGAGTTCTCGGAATTCGCCCAGTTGCAGATTCCTAAGGCGGGTTTGTTCGATAGTAAGCGCTTTCGTTATTTCTTGAGGCGACACTTGCGGACCAAGAACATCGAGGACTTGCAAATTCCTCTGGTGGTTGTCGCGACTGATTTGGATAATGGCGAAAGCCATGAATTTAGGAGTGGTCCTATTGTTGAGGCGGTGACAGCTTCTTGTAGTATCCCGATTATTTTCAGTCCTGTAGTCATCAATGGCGTTCATTATGTGGATGGAGGATTATTTCACAACTTTCCGGTCTCCATCATCCGTGAGGAATGTGAGCGTATTATTGGGGTGAACGTAAGCCCGTTGATCCCGCAAAAATATAAGCAGACCATATTCCATATCGCCGAGCGCTCTTATCATTATATGTTCCGGGCAAATACGCTGGAGGATCGAGAGATGTGTGATGTCTTAATAGAAGCGGAGGAGTTTGGCTTATATAAGACATTCGATCTTGAGAATGTAGACGTGATTTGTAATATTGGCTATTCCGCCGCTGCCCGTTGCTTTGAGAAAGTGTTGGATGAGAATAAATATGAAACCTTGGTGAAAGCGATCGCGGCAAGAAAGAAAGGCCTGATGCCGTGACAAATCGTCTGTCTGGACAAAGCGCTTTCCCACAAAAACTTTATATATAGATGAACGCAATGGAACAAAAAAACAAGATGGTAATTTATCAGGTATTCCCGCGTTGGTTTGGGAATCTGCGACCATCTCCTGTAATGAATGGTAGTTTAGCCGAGAATGGAGTGGGTAAGTTTTCGGCTTTTACTCCTTTGGCTTTATCCAAAATCAAAGAACTAGGTGTTACTCATGTATGGTATACAGGGGTGATAGAGCACGCTACAAAAACCGATTACACCATGTTTGGCATCCGGAAAGACCATTCTGCCGTAGTAAAAGGTAAGGCCGGATCTCCATATGCTATAAAAGATTACTATGATATAGATCCGGATTTGGCGGATAATATCCAGAACCGTATGAGTGAGTTCGAGGATTTGGTGAAACGTACGCATGAGGCTGGGATGAAGGTTATTATCGATTTTGTACCCAACCATGTAGCACGTCAATATTTCTCGGACGCACGGGAACCTTTCGTGGAGGACTTAGGTCAAACGGATAATGTGTCCAAGGCTTTTGATGTGAATAATAACTTTTATTATCTTCCGGGGCAAACCTTGACGCTTCGTTTTGATCCGCAGCGTGAGGAGGATTTTGCCTATAGTGAGTTTCCGGCGAAGGTGACCGGTAACAATCATTTCGATGCCTATCCAAGCCAGAACGATTGGTATGAGACGGTGAAGCTGAACTACGGCGTGGATTATATGCACGGTGGTGCTTGCCATTTCAATACCATTCCCAATACGTGGGAGAAAATGTTGGAGATCTTGTTGTTCTGGGCTGATAAGGGGGTGGATGGTTTTCGTTGTGATATGGCTGAGATGGTCCCGGTAGAGTTTTGGAACTGGGTGATTCCTCAGGTGAAGAAGGTGCGTGATGTGATCTTTATAGCGGAGGTGTATAATCCGGATGAGTATAGGAATTATATTTATACGGGACACTTTGATTATTTGTATGACAAGGTTGGTCTTTATGATACGGTTCGTGCGGTGATGTGCGGACAGGCTCCGGCTAGTAATATATCGCATTGTTGGCAATCGTTGGAGGGAATCCAGAAAAATATGTTAAATTTCTTGGAGAATCACGATGAACAGCGTGTCGCTTCTGATTTCTTTGCGGGGGATGCTCGTCCGGGTATTCCGGGCATGATTGTCTCCGCTGCCATGAATACAAATCCGGTTATGATCTATAGTGGTCAGGAACTTGGCGAAAGAGGAATGGATGCGGAAGGTTTCAGTGGACGTGATGGCCGTACGACCATCTTCGATTATTGGAGCGTCGAGAGTTTGCGAAACTGGAATAATAATGGACTCTTTGATGGGGCTAAATTAACGCCGGCAGAACGCTCGTTGCGTGAGATGTACGCTAAGTTATTGAATGTGGTACGATCCGAGCCGGTTATTGTCGAGGGAGCGTTTTATGATTTGATGTACGCGAACTCCGGTAATCCTTATTTCAATCCGAACCGTCAGTATGCGTTCTTGCGCAAATGGAAGAACGAGGTACTTCTGGTGGTCGTGAATTTCGACCGTGCCGACCAATGTGTATGGGTAAATATCCCGGTCGAGGCATTCAAGGCTCTTGATTTTGAGGATAACAAACCGGCTGAATTGACCGACTTGTTAACCGGGGAAACGACTATCAGTACGCTAACAGACGCTTATCCTTATCAAGTGAAACTCCCGGCTTATTCCGGCAAAATGCTAAAGTTCTCTTTTCTCCATAAGTAAGAGCTTTCTTGAAAAGTTTAGGAGTGCTGTATAGATAATTCATTGGTGGAGTTAGGTGGTTGATACGGGACAGCTAGCTTCATCGGGCAAGTAACTTAAGTGAAATGCCAAAGTAACTTAACATACTTGCCCGATGAAGCTAGGTGACTTTTTCCTTTGATTTAAATGAAAAGAAGAGATGGGGCGTGGGTTATAGATGGTAATACGTTTGGCGGAACTGTTTATTCCATCAATAACATCATCTTTTCCGTGCTTTTAGTTTTGCCCGTACTACCTCTATTACGGCAGGAAGTATGGATATGAATATAATTGCTATGATCAATAGCTTGAGGTTCTGCTGTACGAAAGGAAGATCTCCGAAAAAGTATCCTGCATAGCAGAAAAGCAGTACCCAGAAAGCGCCGCCTATCAGGTTGTAGATCATGAAATAGTAATAGTGCATTTTACCCATTCCGGCTACAAAGGGAGCGAAAGTACGGACAATCGGTACGAATCGGGCGATGATTATGGTTTTGCCTCCATATTTTTTGTAGAACTCATGCGTTTTGTCCAAATGGCTTTTCTTGAATATCTTGGAGTTGGGATTGTTAAATAGTTTACGACCAAAAAAATGACCTATCATATAATTACAGGAGTCTCCCAATACTGCCGCCGCGAATAATATCAAGGCTAAAAGATTTATCTCTAAAGGCATACCGGGTAACGCTGTTATCGCTCCGGCGACGAACAAGAGGGAATCCCCGGGCAAGAATGGGGTGGCTACCAATCCCGTTTCACAAAAAATGATTAGGAATAATATCGCGTAGGCCCAAGTATGATATTCTTGTACGATCTCGATCATATGCTGATCGATATGTAAGATGAAGTCTAATAAAAATTCCATTTTAGATTGATTATTAATTGATAAGAACTATCCTATATGACCCAATAAGAAAACAAAATAGATGTTTATTCTATTCCCTTTGAGAAATCTAGAAAATAAGAATAGTGAGAATGCAGACATTAAAGTGCTATCTTCTACTTTTTTGATGGAAATAAGGGGGAAAGAGAGTTTAAATGAGAATACGTCTTAGAGTATAGATATAGTACCCATAGGAGAACTTAAGGGGATTTATACAAAATGAAATGAATGTTTGTCTTTCTTTAGGATATTGAGTTTTTATAAACCGTACGATCCTTTCCGCGGATGAGGATAGGTTTGTCCTTGAGTTTTTTGATGTGGAGATGTTGCGGAATAGTGAAGCCCTGATATAGCCATCTTCCATCTTATAGCTTTGTTTTCCGTTGTATAGCTCTTTTTCGTATCGTTCGATATCTGCTTGGGGGATATTGTATTCCGTCTTGTCTTCATTCGGAGAGTACATGGTGTAAATATCGTTGTATTTCTGTTGGTTCTCGGGAGTTGATGAAGAACCCGAAGTCAGAAATACACTTACCAATACGAAGAAATAGAGTAAATACTTCATCATTGCGGTTGCAAATATAGAAAGTTTTCCAAATATAAAGAGGTTATTGTAAATAAGTTTTGTACTTTTGCGGCACAATTTAAATCTATTCACTTTAAGATAAATATTCGGAATAATGAGTGCACAAACTCCTTTCTTGGTGTTTTCGGGAACGAACTCCCGGTATCTTGCAGAGAAAATTTGCAACAGTTTAGGTTGTCCTCTGGGACAGATGAATATCCAGCACTTTGCCGATGGTGAGTTCTCTGTTTCTTATGAAGAGTCTATCCGCGGTAGAGATGTATTCTTAGTACAATCTACATTCCCTAATTCAGACAATCTGATGGAGTTGCTTCTGATGATTGACGCGGCTAAACGTGCTTCCGCACATTCAATCATCGCTGTAGTCCCTTACTTCGGTTGGGCTCGTCAGGATAGAAAGGATAAGCCTCGTGTTTCTATTGGCGCTAAGTTGATCGCTGATATGTTGAGTACGGCAGGTATCAATCGTTTGATTACGATGGACCTTCATGCGGACCAGATCCAAGGATTCTTTAATGTTCCGGTGGATCACTTATATGCTTCTTCCGTATTCTTGGATTATATCAAGACGTCTTTGCCTTTGGATAACTTGTGTATCGCGACTCCGGATGTTGGTGGTACGAAACGTGCCAGCAGCTATTCTAAGTATTTAGGCTTGCCGATGGTCATTTGCCACAAATCTCGTTTGCGTGCCAATGAGGTGGCCGAGATGCGTATTATCGGTGATGTGACGGGCTTGGATGTCCTTTTGGTTGATGACATGGTGGATACGGCCGGAACAATTACGAAAGCCGCGAACTTGATGTTGGAGAATGGCGCTAAGTCTGTTCGTGCTATCGCCAGCCACGCTGTGATGTCTGATCCGGCTTCTACTCGTGTAGATCAGTCCGCTTTAGCGGAAATGATCTTTACGGATTCTATTCCTTACGCTAAGAAATGCGAGAAAGTAAAGGTATTATCTGTCGCTGACATGTTCGCTGAGGCGATCCGTCGTGTATGTAGTGGAGAGTCTATCAGCTCTTTGTATGCTATTTAATAGAATAAGATAGAAAAATAAAAACGGTCGCTTCCTTTTGAGGCGACCGTTTTTTATTTAGAATAAATCTGAATATGCGTTACTTGGTCTCATCAATAATCATGCCGCTGCCCAGACATAAGTGATGGTCTTTGTCGTAGATTACACTGTATTGGCCGGGAGCGATACCTTGAATCTTTTCGTCGGATTCTACACGATATAGATCTCCGATACGACGGATGTAGCCATGCGTAAATTCCGGGGTATGACGGATCTTGAAAGTGATTTCTTTCTCACCCTCAAATTCTCCCCATGGATCTTCCGTGATGAAATCGAAACCTTGCATATTAATCACCTTGCCATATTGCGTTTCCGGGTCGTAGCCGTTGGAGACATAAATGATATTTCGCTTAATGTCTTTTTGGATAACGAACCAAGGGCCGCCACTTAATCCCAATCCCTTACGTTGGCCGATCGTATGGAACCAATATCCATTGTGTTTACCCAAGACCTTACCCGTCTCTAGTTCCACGATTTTTCCCGGGCGTTTCCCTAAATAACGCTCTATAAAGTCGTTGTAGTTAATCTTACCTAAGAAACAAATGCCTTGGCTATCCTTACGCTTGGCGCTCGGCAATTTCTGGGCCTCGGCGATGGCACGTACCTCGCTTTTCATTAAATGCCCGATCGGAAACATGAGTTTCTGTATCTGTAGGCGGGTGATTTGCCCTAAGAAATCAGTCTGATCTTTTACCGGGTCCTTGGCAGTAGAAAGCCATGTCTTGCCGTCTATCTCCGTGGTCGTGGCATAATGACCGGTAGCGATCTTATCGAAATCCTTGCCCCATTTTTCCTCGAAACAACCGAACTTGATATATTTATTACACATCATATCCGGGTTAGGGGTAAGACCGCGTTTGACAGATTCGATCGTATAGCTTACCACCCGATCCCAATACTCGTCGTGTAAGGAGACGATCTCGAACCGGCATCCATACTTGCGGGCGATATATGAGGTGATCTCGATATCCTCTTCCGCCGGGCAATCGATATAGCCATCCTTGTCTTCCATACCGATACGGATATAGAAGATGGTCGGATCGTATCCTGCCTCTTTGAGTTGATGCACTACGACAGAGCTGTCTACTCCTCCTGAAACTAATGCCGCTATTTCCATTCTCTTTTTTGTCTTTGCTTTTGAACTTACAAAAGTAGAGAAAAAATCTCAAACCTTTGATATTGACTGTATATTCTCTATCTTTGCGGTTGGCCCTTATTGGAATGCGGGCCTTCAAACTATGTACTTTAGATGTAATATATTATAGGAAAAGCAAATCGTAGTAAGTATGAAAAAAATAATGTTATCGCTTATGACAGCTATGGTTATGACGGCTTGTACAGGCCAACAGTCGGATACGGCATCTCAAAATTCCGATAAGGAGTTCAATTATGTAGTGGATCAGTTCGCTGATCTGGAGATTCTTCGCTATAAAGTTCCGGGTTTTGAATCCCTGTCCTTGCGACAAAAGCAACTATTATATCATCTTTCCGAAGCGGCCTTGATGGGACGTGATATATTCTTCGATCAGAATGGACGCTATAATCTGGCGATCCGCAGGACATTGGAGGCTATTTATACGAATTATAAGGGAGATCGGGAGGACCCTCAATTCAAGGCTTTGGAAACCTATTTGAAACGGGTGTGGTTCTCCAGTGGTATCCATCATCATTATGCCTTGGACAAGTTTGCCCCGGGGTTTTCTCCTGAGTTCTTGATGGATTGTATTCACCAAATCGACGCCAAGAAGTTACCTCTTCGTGAGAATCAAAACGTGGATCAGTTCATGATCGAGATCGCTCCGGTAATCTTTGATCTGGGCGTTATGCCAAAGCGTAGCGTACAAAGCGGTGACGGTGATTTGATCAAAGCTTCTTCTAATAATTATTACGGGGGAGGTATCAGTCAGAAAGAGGTAGAGGACTTCTATGCGCAAATGAAAATGGGAAAGGATACCATTTCCCCGATTTCTTACGGGTTGAATAGCCGTTTGGTAAAAGAGAACGGTACGGTCGTTGAAAAGGTTTGGAAAGTAGGAGGGCTTTATTCCGCCGCGATAGAAAAAATCGTAGATCAATTGCGACAAGCCTTGCCTTTCGCCGAGAATGATACGCAGAAAGCGATCATCGGGAAATTGATCGAATATTATCAAACGGGCGATTTGAAGACTTTCGATGCTTATTCGATCCTTTGGGTAGAGGATACAGCTTCGGAGGTGGATTTTGTGAATGGCTTTATCGAGACTTATGGGGATCCGTTAGGAATGAAAGCAAGCTGGGAGTCTACCGTGAATTTTACGAATAAGGAGGCGACTAAGCGTACAAAAATCATCAGTGATAATGCGCAATGGTTTGAGGATCATTCTCCGGTAGATAAGCGTTTCAAGAAAGAGAAGGTGAAAGGAGTTAGCGCTAAGGTAATCACGGTATCTATGTTGGGAGGTGATTGCTATCCGGCTACCCCGATCGGTATCAATTTGCCAAATGCGGATTGGATTCGTAGGGATCATGGCTCGAAGTCTGTTACGATAGAGAATATCACGGAGGCTTATGATAAGGCGTCTCAAGGAAATGGCTTTAGCGAAGAGTTTGTTTGGAGTGACGTGGAGCGGAACGGTATGAGGCAGTACGGTTTCTTAACGGATAATCTACATACGGATTTACATGAGTGTCTGGGACATGGTTCCGGTAAATTGCTGGAAAATACGGACCCGGATGCGCTGAAAGCCTATAGCTCTACACTGGAGGAAACCCGTGCGGATTTGTTTGGCCTGTATTATTTGGCAGATCCAAAGCTGGTGGAACTGGGATTGCTTCCGGACGGCGAGGCTTATAAATCGGAATACTATAAATATATAATGAATGGCTTGATGACCCAGTTGGTTCGCATCGAGCTAGGCAAGAATGTAGAAGAGGCGCATATGCGTAACCGTCAGTTGATCGCTAAGTGGGCTTACGAGAAAGGGAAGGAAGCGAATGTGATCGAACTGAAAAAACGGGATGGCAAGACCTATGTGGTTGTGAATGACTATCCGAGGTTACGTGAGTTGTTTGGGACATTGCTTGCTGAGATTCAACGTATCAAGAGTGAGGGTGACTATGCGGCCGGAAAGAATCTTGTTGAAGGATACGGCGTGAAAGTAGATCCGGAGCTGCATGCGGAGGTCTTGGAGCGCTATGCTAAGTTAAACTTGGCTCCCTATAAAGGTTTTGTCAATCCTGTGATGAAAGAGGTAAAGAACTCTAACGGTGAGGTTACTGATATTGTCTTGGACTACACGGAAGGTTATACAGATCAGATGCTTCGTTATGGCCGTGATTATTCTTTCTTGCCGACTTATAATAATTAATAGATGGAAAGTTTACAAGACGAGATAAGGGAGATCCGTAAGGAACTTCGTTTGGCGATGAACGGGGTGATTTCTACGAGTATGCGTGAGAAAGGTATCGTATATAAGTTAAATTTCGGGGTTCCGTACCCCGAAATAAAGGGAATCGCCCGTAAGCATAAACCGAATGGAGAGCTAGCGGCGGCTTTATGGAAAGAAGACATCCGTGAGTTTAAGATATTGGCGACCTTTCTCCAACCCGCCGAGACGTTGCCTTTGGATGAGGCGAAACGTTGGGTCAAGGAGATTCCTTATTTAGAGATCGCGGAGCATTGTTGCCGGAACTTGTTCGTTCATCTGCCTTATATGGAGGACTTCACGTCTGATCTGGTTGCTGATAAGAAAAATGAGTTCGCTCGCACGGTCGCCTTTCTTACTTGGGCCGAGAATTTCAAGCGAGGTGGCAGCTTATCTTCTGTGGTTTTAGGATCTTTCTTGGCAGAAACCTTAAGTAGTCTAGCGGAGACTAAGGATTTTAAATCTACGCTGAAAGAGAAACAAGCGTCTATTCAAGCCATGAAGTTTTATGGGCGTCAATCCGAGGGGAATGCGGAAAGGATCCTAGACGGTTTCAAGGAATTTCAGGAGGCTGCGGGAAACACGCCGGAATTACAAGAAATCTATAATGAATTAAAATTCGAGTTTGAATATTATCGGTAAGGCTTTGCGTTTAAAATAAATGCGCTAACTTTGTCGTTTGTGCGGTCTTTAGGAGATGGAAGCGAAAGTTTATACGGAAATACGTGCGTTGTTTACCGAATATCTAACGGAGAAGAAACTGCGGAAAACCGAGGAGAGATATGCTATATTCAAGGAGATATGTGCTTTTCCCGGTCATTTTGATGTGTGTATGCTTTCGGATCGGTTGGAGCAAGACAACTTCCATGTCAGTAAGGCAACACTCTATAATACGTTGGATGTACTGGTTGATGCCGGTTTGGTGGTGCGTCATCAAATAACCGTCCAGTCGGTGCAATATGAGTTGAGGATTTATGCTGATACGCATTTGCATTTGGTTTGTACGAGATGCGGGACCATGCGGGAGCTGCGAAATAGTGCGTTGAAAGCGGATATGAGAAACTTGAAAGTCTCTCGTTTTACGCCGGAGTATTATTGTTTGTACATTTATGGCCTGTGCAGTAAATGCAAGTTTAAGCAGCAAAGGTCAGTTAAATAAGAATATTAATAGCCTATAATAAATATAGAAAAGATGAAAGTAGACGTTTTGTTAGGATTGCAATGGGGCGACGAGGGCAAAGGCAAGGTTGTCGATGTGCTGACTCCGAATTACGATGTGGTAACTCGTTTTCAAGGAGGCCCTAATGCCGGACATACATTGGAGTTTAACGGGGAAAAGTATGTGTTACGTTCGATTCCTTCCGGTATTTTCCAAGGTGGAAAAATAAACGTAATCGGTAACGGTGTCGTTCTGGACCCGTTATTGTTCAAGCAGGAAGCGGAATCATTGGCAGCGAGTGGTCACGATATCACCAAGCAGCTTTATATCTCTAAGAAAGCTCACCTAATTTTACCTACTCACCGGATCTTGGATGCCGCTTATGAGGCCGCAAAAGGTTCCGGAAAGATCGGTACGACAGGAAAGGGTATCGGCCCGACTTATACGGATAAGATTAGCCGTAACGGTGTTCGTGTGGGCGATTTATTGCATAACTTCGAAGAGAAATATGCGGCCGCTAAAGCAAAACATGAAGCGATCTTGCGTTCATTGAACTATGAATATGATATAACCGAGATGGAGGCTCAATGGATGGAGGCCTTGAACTACCTCAAACAATTCAAATTGATTGATAGCGAGCATGTCATCAATAACTATTTGAAGGAAGGTAAGTCGGTCTTGGCGGAAGGCGCTCAAGGTACGATGCTGGATATAGACTTCGGTTCTTATCCATTCGTGACTTCCTCTAACACGATCTGTGCCGGATGTTGTACGGGACTGGGGGTTTCTCCCCGGAATATCGGTGAGGTATATGGAATCTTCAAGGCTTATTGTACACGTGTAGGTAGCGGTCCGTTCCCGACCGAGTTGTTTGATGAGGTGGGAGATAAGATCGGTCAATTAGGCCATGAGTTCGGTGCGGTTACGGGACGTAAACGTCGTTGTGGCTGGATTGATTTGGTAGCCTTGAAATATGCCGTGATGATCAACGGTGTAAGCCAATTGATCATGATGAAGAGTGATGTGTTAGATACCTTCGATACGATCAAGGCTTGCGTGGCTTATAAGATGAACGGTGTCGAGACTAATGAGTTCCCGTATGAGATCGATGATACGATCGAACCTGTATACGTGGAATTACCGGGTTGGAAGACGGATATGACGAAGATGCAGAGCGAGGACGAGTTCCCTGAGGAGTTCAACGCTTACCTTTCTTTCTTGGAGGAAGAACTGGGTGTGCCTGTGAAGATCGTTTCCGTAGGACCGGATCGTGAACAGACGATTGTCAGATATACAGAAGAATAAACTCGTTATAAATCGTACAAAATGGCAGAAGACCACATTCCTCAAGGGGTGTCTCCTGCCATTTTTGTCTTTGGCAAACTTTTTGTCGTTGTTTTATAAAACTAAATAAGATAGAAATTTATGAGCATGTATTGGATTATATTTATTGGATTTGCGCTATTGAGTTGGCTGGTGTCATCCCGTCTTCAGGGCAAGTTTGAGAAGTATTCGAAAATTCCTATGCCGAATGGCATGACAGGAAAAGATGTCGCAGAGAAGATGTTGCATGACAATGGTATCTATGATGTAAAGGTGATTTCTACACCCGGACATCTGACGGACCATTACAATCCCGCTAACCAGACGGTGAACTTGAGTGAGTCGGTTTATTATAGCAATAGTATCGCCGCCGCCGCGGTTGCCGCCCATGAGTGCGGTCACGCTGTGCAGCATGCTACCGCTTACGCTCCGTTGAGAATGCGTTCGGCTTTGGTTCCGGTTGTTAGTTTCGCCTCAAATATTATGACATGGGTGTTGCTGGGTGGTATGTTATTATTGCATACGTTTCCTCAGTTATTGTTATTCGGTATAATCTTGTTCGCTACGACTACGCTATTTAGCTTTATCACGCTTCCGGTCGAGATCAATGCGAGCCAACGTGCTTTGGTGTGGTTGAGCAATGCCGGTATAACAAATGCTTATACGCATGATAAGGCAGAGGATGCTTTACGTTCCGCCGCTTATACGTACGTGGTCGCTGCGTTAGGTTCGCTTGCTACATTATTATATTATATAATGATATTCTTGGGGGGAAGAAGTCGGGATTGATAAGCCTCGGAAGAGGCTTTCCATGGATGCCCATTGTAAGGATGTTTGAATGCCCATTGTAAGATGCTTATGACTGCGATTGTAAGCTCCTTACAGTGGGCATTGTTATTTTCTTATTTATTTCGAGCAAAAAACATTACCTTTGCGGCCAGAATAATCATTTAAAACATAAGATCATGCAAAAACCTTCCATACCCAAAGGTACCCGAGACTTTTCGCCGGAGGAAATGGCGAAACGTAATTATATATTCAACACGATCCGTGAAGTATTTCACTTGTATGGCTTCCAGCAAATAGAGACTCCTGCCATGGAGAACCTTTCTACATTGATGGGTAAATATGGCGAGGAAGGGGATAAGCTCCTTTTCAAGATATTGAATTCCGGTGATTGTTTCGCTGGTATCTCGGATGAGGAGTTAATGGAAAAGAACCCGTTGAGATTTGCTGCTAAGGCTTGTGAGAAAGGCTTGCGTTATGATTTGACCGTTCCGTTCGCCCGTTACGTGGTACAACATCGTAATGAGATCAGTTTTCCGTTCAAACGTTACCAGATCCAACCGGTTTGGCGTGCCGATCGTCCGCAAAAGGGACGTTACCGGGAGTTCTACCAATGTGATGGCGACGTTGTGGGTTCTGATTCCTTGATCAATGAGGTGGAACTGATCCAGATTATGGACGAGGTGTTCCATCGTTTTGGCATTCGTGTGTGTATCAAGATGAACAATCGTAAGATCCTTTCCGGTATTGCCGAAATCATAGGCGAGGCGGATAAGATCGTAGACATTACGGTAGCTATCGACAAGCTGGATAAGATTGGCTTGGACAACGTGAATGAAGAGCTTCGTTCCAAGGGTTTACCCGAGGAGGCGATCGAGCGTTTGCAGCCGATCATTATGCTGCAGGGTTCAAATCAAGAAAAGATCGCTACCTTGAAAGAGGTATTATCTGCGTCTGAGACTGGTTTGAAAGGTGTAGCCGAATTGGATTTTATTTTGGAGCGCATCTCTCATACGTCAATCCGTGCGGAATTAGAGCTTGATCTGACATTAGCTCGCGGCTTAAACTATTATACAGGTGCGATTTTCGAGGTGAAAGCCTTGGACGTACAGATCGGTAGTATCACGGGTGGTGGTCGCTATGACAACCTGACAGGGGTATTTGGCATGGAAGGCGTATCTGGTGTCGGTTTCTCTTTCGGCGCTGATCGTATCTTTGATGTATTGAACCAATTGGATTTATATCCGGAAGGATCTTTGAAGACTACACAGCTTCTATTCGTGAACTTCGGACAGAAAGAGGAGATTCATTTATTGCCGCTGATCGCTAAGGTTCGTAAGGCGGGGATTCGTACAGAGCTATATCCTGAGTCTACTAAGATGAAAAAGCAAATGGGATATGCGGACGCTAAGAAAATCCCGTTCGTTGCGATAGTCGGAGAGAATGAGATGGCCGAGAATAAAATCAACTTAAAGAATATGCTCACGGGTGAGCAAACCCTTGTGACTATCGAGGAGCTGATAGAACGCTTTTAGAGAATAGTGGATTATGGAACACGGACTACACGGATGACACGGTATTAGTATTTATCCGTGTGTTCCGTGTCATCCGTGTAGTCCGTGTTTAAATGGTTCTAAACTTATAAATTAATGAAACGACCATGAAAATACCTGTTTTTATACTCTCAATATCTTTATACCTTTCTTCCTGCTCTTTCACCCCCCGGGCCGAGTGGGTAACGACAACCGAGAATACCCCTTGGGCTGAGCAACCCGATCTGATCTCCGCCCTTGCGGATACGATACCTAATATTGATATAACAATTCTAACAGAAAAGCATCAACAACAAATTGATGGTTTCGGAGCCTGTTTTAATGAATTAGGTTGGCTTTCCTTGAGTAAGCTGGAGCCAAGTGTACGTGAGGAAATCATGGAAGAGCTTTTCTTCCCCGGAGTCGGAGCCAACTTCACGATTTGCCGGATGCCTGTAGGAGCAAATGATTTCTCCCGTGATTGGTATTCGTATGACGAGGTAGACGGTGATTTCACGATGGAACATTTTACCATCGCCAATGACCAACAAACGTTGATCCCTTTTATCAAGAACGCTCGGAAGTATCAGCCAGACTTACGCTTGTGGGCTTCCCCGTGGTGCCCTCCCGCTTGGATGAAATATAACAAACACTATGCCTCAGCCTATACGGGTGAGAATTATGACGAGAAGTATCGAAATGGTTTGTCGGCCGATAAGGTCGGCCATGAAGGTACGGATATGTTTATCCAAGACTCTCTTTACCTGAAAGCCTATGCCCTCTATTTCTCTAAATTTATCGAGGCCTATAAGAAACACGGAATTCCAATCTTTGCCGTAATGCCCCAGAACGAGTTCAACTCTGCGCAAATATTCCCGAGTTGTTGTTGGACATCGGCTTCTTTGGCTAATTTTATCGGTAATTATCTCGGGCCGACCATGCAGGTTCAAGGAGTGGATATTATGTTCGGCACGATGGAACGTGCGAATGAGTCGCTTGTTGATACGGTATTGACAGATCCCGCTAGTGGTAAATATGTAAAAGGTGTCGGTTTCCAATGGGCGGGTAAGGGAGCTATCGCCGGAATCCACAAACGTTATCCCGGGTTGAAGCTTTACCAAACCGAGCAAGAATGTGGAGATGGCAAGAACGATTGGAAAGGTGCCATGTATTCTTGGGGGTTGATGCGACATTTTCTGGATAATGGCGTTTCTGCCTATATGTATTGGAATATATCTTTGGAAAATGGAGGGATCAGTCGTTGGGGATGGGCGCAAAACTCATTGGTTGTCGTAGATCCGCAAACCAAGAGCTATCGATATACTCCGGAATACTACGTGATGAAACATGTCAGCCATTATGTCCAGCCCGGTGCATATAAATTAGAAACGGAAGGAGCCTATACGAATCTGCTGGCATTCCGTAACCCGGATAACAGTATCGCCTTGATTATCGCCAATGAGACCAGTGATGATCGTTCCCTTTCCATCCGCATAGGCGATCGAGTCTATACTCCGATCGTAAAAGCATATTCCATGAATACGCTGCTGGTCGATTGATAATCCTTTTGAGAGATGCAAAAAGACAAGTTGTCAGTTATCTCTTCGGATATTTGTCTATTTCGTCCGAAATATTGTCAGTCGAACTCGGGTGAATACGTTTGGCACACTATTCGCATAGACTTAGGCGTGAACACAAAGTTCATAAACTAAAAACGTAATATTATTAACATTTAAAATACCAAGAAAATGAACATTAGACCATTAGCAGACCGCGTGCTGATTAAGCCGGCCGCTGCGGAAGAGAAAACATTAGGTGGAATTATTATTCCTGACTCAGCAAAGGAAAAGCCTTTAAAGGGTGAGATTGTAGCCGTAGGTAACGGAACGAAAGACGAGGAGATGGTTGTAAAGGTTGGTGATAACGTATTGTATGGTAAGTATGCAGGTACGGAAATCGAACTAGACGGTGAGAAATACTTGATCATGCGCCAAGCAGACGTTTTAGCTATTATCTAATTCATTTTTATAAACAACAATATTAAAAAGAGATACAATCATGGCAAAAGAGATTAAATACGATATGGATGCCCGCGACCTTTTGAAGAAAGGTGTGGATGAGTTGGCTAATGCTGTTAAGGTAACATTAGGCCCGAAAGGTCGTAACGTAATTATCGAGAAGAAATTCGGAGCTCCTCACATCACGAAAGATGGTGTAACGGTTGCTAAAGAAGTTGAGTTGACTTGCCCGTTCGAGAACATGGGTGCTCAATTAGTTAAGGAAGTGGCTTCCAAGACAAACGATAACGCCGGTGACGGTACGACTACAGCTACGGTTTTGGCTCAGTCTATCATTGGTGTCGGTTTAAAGAACGTTACTGCCGGAGCGAACCCGATGGATTTGAAACGTGGTATCGACAAGGCTGTCGCTAAGGTTGTAGAGAGCATCGCTAACCAAGCTGAGGCTGTAGGTGATAAGTTCGAGAAGATCGAGCATGTAGCGAAGATCTCCGCAAATGGTGACGAGGCTATCGGTAAGTTGATCGCGGAGGCTATGCAACGTGTGAAGACTGAAGGTGTTATCACGGTTGAGGAAGCTAAAGGTACTGAAACTACAGTTGACGTAGTTGAGGGTATGCAGTTCGACCGCGGTTATATCTCTCCGTACTTCGTAACGGATACAGAGAAGATGGAGTGCCAGATGGAGAATCCGTATATCTTGATTTATGACAAGAAGATCTCCGTATTAAAAGACCTTCTTCCTATCCTTGAGCCGACCGTACAGAGCGGACGTCCTCTTTTGATCATCGCTGAGGATATCGACAGCGAGGCTTTGGCTACATTGGTAGTGAATCGTCTGCGTGGTTCCTTGAAGATCTGCGCTGTTAAGGCTCCGGGCTTCGGCGACCGTCGTAAGGCTATGTTGGAAGATATCGCTGTATTGACAGGCGGTACGGTTATCTCTGAGGAGAAAGGTTTGAAATTGGAAGGTGCTACAATGGATATGCTAGGTACCGCTGAGAAGATCACGGTAGACAAAGATACCACTACCATTGTAAATGGTGCTGGTGACAAGGAGGCTATCCAAGCTCGTATCGGCCAGATCAAGATCCAGATGGAGAATACGACATCTGATTATGATAAAGAGAAATTGCAAGAGCGTTTGGCTAAGATGGCCGGCGGTGTAGCTGTTCTTTACGTAGGTGCTCCTTCTGAGGTTGAGATGAAAGAGAAGAAAGACCGTGTGGATGACGCATTACACGCAACTCGTGCCGCTATCGAAGAAGGTACGGTGCCCGGTGGTGGTGTTGCCTATATCCGTGCTATCGATGCATTGGAAGGTATGAAGGGCGACAACGAGGACGAGACTACAGGTATCGAGATCGTTAAGCGCGCTATCGAGGAGCCGCTTCGCCAGATCGTAGCTAACGCTGGTAAGGAAGGTGCCGTTATCGTTCAGAAAGTGAAGGAAGGCAAGGGCGACTTCGGTTACAACGCTCGTAAGGACTGTTTCGAGAATTTGTGCGAGGCTGGTGTAATCGACCCAGCTAAGGTAACTCGCGTAGCATTGGAGAACGCTGCTTCTATCGCAGGTATGTTCTTGACTACTGAGTGCGTGATCGCTGAGAAAAAAGAAGAGACTCCTGCTATGCCTCCGATGAATCCGGGTATGGGCGGCGGAATGGGTGGTATGATGTAATCGACTCCCGTGATTAATGATATGGGCGGCCGTTCCGGAAGGGACGGTCGCTTTTTTTATTTTCATTTGCTTGCTAATTGGAAAAAACGATTACCTTTGTATGCGCAATACCGATAGGTTGCGCTTCAGAATGATTAAAAAAAGCCCAGGTGGCGGAATTGGTAGACGCGCTCGTTTCAGGTGCGAGTGGTTTTGCGATCGTGCAGGTTCGAGTCCTGTTCTGGGCACTTCCCAAAATAGAAAAAATGCAATCCTATACAGAAGACGAAATTGTAGTACAGCTCCGGGACCCGGCCCGACAACGTGAGGCCTTTGCCAAGGTCGTAAGCTTGTATGGCGAGAAGTTGTATTGGCATATACGAAAGATGGTACTGGATCATGAGGATGCGAACGACTTACTCCAAAATACATTTTTGAAAGCTTGGACGAACATCGAGCTTTTTCGCGGTGAGGCCAAATTATCTACATGGCTTTATAAGATTGCGATCAACGAGTGCATTACTTTCCTAAATAAACAGCGAAATATGAATAACGTATCTATTGACGATGCGGATACCTTTTTGCTGGAACGTTTGAAAGGGGATGAATACTTCGATGGTGACGAGATACAGGTAAGATTGCAAAACGCTATTCTTACCTTGCCGGAGAAACAACGCTTGGTTTTCAATATGAAGTATAACGAGGAGATGAAGTACGAGGAGATGTCCGAGATACTAGGTACCTCTGTCGGGGCTTTGAAGGCCTCGTATCATCATGCGGTGAAAAAAATCGAGGAGTTTTTAACAAAAGAGGTTTAAACCTTTTGCCCGAATCGCTGTCAAAGCAATATAAAAAGAGAAAAAGTATGAAAAAAGAAGAAAACAACCTAGATCGCTTGAAAGGAACTAATCCTTTCACTGTACCGGAAGGGTATATGGAAGGGCTTACGGAGCGGATCATGAGTCAGCTCCCCGAGAAGCAGGAGGAGAGGGCGAAACGGATTTCCTTGATGGATCGTGTTCGTCCGTGGTTGTACATGGCTGCGGTATTCGCTGGTCTTGGTTTGTTTTTCAAGGCTATCGTGGGAATAAACGGTTCCGATGGTAGTACTGCGTCTGATTCTTTACTGGTCCGGACGGAAGTCCCGACAACGGCTTTAGACGCTATTGAAGCGGAAGAAGATGAGGAGTATTTGGAGTATTTGGAAGCTCAGTACGCCAATTATCTCTTAGATGAGGAACTTTCCTATTCTGAATAAAGTTTAAAATAGTAATTTTATCGAAGATTTTTGTAATAATACTTGTATGAATAAAATATTTTTCATTACATTTGTAGCGATTTCGGTTCTACTCTCTTTCAATGCTACGGCACAAGAGAAGAAAGAGCAAAGACATTTTGATAGAGAGGCATTCGAAGCAAGGCGGAATGCTTTTATTACGGCTGAAGTTGGCCTTACACCTGAGGAAGCTGCACAATTTATTCCTTTATGCAATGAGTTGCGACAGAAAAAATTTGAGGTAGGTCGTGAATGTCGTAAGTTATCAAAAGAAATTCGACATAAGGAGAATCCGACAGATGCTGATTATAACAAAGTGATAGACGAATGTCTGGATGTTGAGATAAAAGAGGCACAGTTGGAAAAAGAGTATTTTGAGAGATTCAAGAAGATACTTTCTCCCGAAAAGGTCTATAAGTACCGAAATGCGGAATATAAGTTTGTCCGGAATTTCATGAAGAGTGGTCGGGACAATAAAAAGGAAGAAAAACAGAAAAAGTAAAATATTATCATTATTTGTGTTTTTTGTTTAGATTTAGTTTTGGCGTTTAAGTTAAGGGAGGGGTGGCGACGTGATGTCGGTTCCCCTTTTGTTTTGCCCTTATCCTTGCTTTATAAGCCTTTGGCCTTGGCTTCATTCCACAGTTGATCCATTTCCTCCAATGTCATATCTTTCAAGGAACGACCTTCTTGGATCGTGTGCTCCTCTAGATAATTAAAACGGCGGATAAACTTCTGGTTCGTGCGTTCCAATGCGTTGTCCGGATTTATTTTGTATAGGCGGGCAGCGTTGATCAAGCTAAAGAAGAGATCTCCGAACTCAGCTTCCATCTTATCTGCGTCCATCCTGTCTATCTCGGTTTTCAACTCATTAAATTCCTCCTGTACCTTATCCCATACTTGATCACGTTGTTCCCAGTCGAAACCTACGTTACGGGCCTTATCTTGGATACGATGCGCTTTTACTACGGATGGGAGGGAAGCGGGAACACCCTCCAGTACGGTTTTGTTACCCCCCTTTTCTTTCAACTTAAGCTGCTCCCAGCTTTGCTCTACCTTTTGAGCGGTATCGGCGGAGGTATCTCCGAATACGTGTGGATGGCGGTAAATCAGTTTCTGGCAAAGGCTGTCGCAGACATCCTTGATATCGAAAGCTTCTTTTTCCTCGCCGATCTTGGAGTAAAAGACGATGTGCAATAACAGGTCTCCTAATTCTTTTTTTATGTTTGTGTTATCCTCACGCATCAAGGCCTCGCATAGTTCATAGGTTTCCTCGATCGTATTCGTGCGGAGGCTCTCGTTTGTCTGTTTACGATCCCAAGGGCATTTTACCCGTAATTCATCCAGAATGTCGAGTAATTGCCCGAAGGCTTCCATCTTCTCTTCTCTAGTTGCCATATTATTTACTTATTCTATAATGATTGTAAAAGAAAGAGGGCAGGGTAGAACCCGGCCCTCTGTTTGTTTTATTGTTGTTCTTTCTTGAATTCTTTCAATCCGTTTTGAAGGAACTGGATGTATTTGGAAACATCCTCATTGAATGCGTATGAAGGTCCGAGCGGCTGTCCCTCGTCATTCAATAAGATGTAGAATGGCTGGGCATTAGAACCGAACTTGCTTCGTTGCAAATAACTCCATTTATCACCGATCGTCTTCAGCTTACGAGTCTTTCCGTTCTCTTGGATCTCGATGGGTTGCGGGAGTTTCGTCTTATCGTCTACCATGAGAGTGATTAGCACGTAATCATTTTCTAGCATTTGCTTCACCTTAGGATCCGTCCAAACGGAAGCCTCCATCTTACGGCAGTTTACGCAACCGAAACCGGAGAAGTCGATCATGACGGGTTTATTTACCTTCTTGGCATAAGCCATACCGGATTCATAATCGTCGAACGCGGCGTGTACCTCGTTTTTGTATAGATTGAAATCTTGTGTATACAACGGAGGAGCGAATGCGCTGATCGCCTTTAACGGAGCGCCCCAAAGTCCCGGAACCATGTAAATGGCGAAAGCGAAAGAGATAATCGCCATAAACAGACGAGGAACAGATACATATTTTACTTCGCTATCATGGCTAAACTTGATCTTTCCTAATAAGTAAACACCCAATAAACTGAAGATCACGATCCAAAGCACGATAAAAGCCTCACGGTCTAGTAAACGCCAACCATACGCTAAGTCCGCTACGGAAAGGAACTTCAAGGCCAAGGCCAACTCCAAGAAGCCCAATACGACCTTCACGGAATTCAACCATCCGCCGGATTTCGGCATACTTTGCAGCATATTCGGGAAGATGGCGAAGACGCTGAACGGGATGGATAACGCCAAGGCGAAACCGAACATACCGATAGCCGGTCCTACCGCCGTACCCATAGAAGCGGCCTGTACCAACAAGGTTCCGATAATCGGGCCCGTACAAGAGAAAGATACCAATACCAACGTAAACGACATAAAGAAAATACTCAATACGCCGGTCGTCGAATCGGCCTTGCTATCCAATTTGCTAGTCCATGACGCAGGTAATACCAGCTCGAAGGCTCCGAAGAAGGAGACTGCGAATACTACCAACAGCAAGAAGAACAGGATATTAAAGATCGCGTTCGTTGATAAATCATTCAATGCGCTCGCTCCGAAGATACCGGTGATCAACAAGCCCATCACCAAATAGATTACGATAATAGATAACCCATAGGTGATAGCGTCGCGAATCGCTTTCTTACGATCTTTCGTACGTTTCAGGAAGAAGCTAACCGTCATAGGGATCATCGGCCAAACGCAAGGAGTCAATAAGGCGATCAAACCACCTAAGAAACCTGCGAAGAAGATGAATAACCAAGAGGTATCTGCCGCAGATACCGTAGAGTCGCCGAACGATTTCAATTGGTCGATCACCGGAGACCAAAGATTCGGGCTGTCGGTTAAGCTGTCGGACGCTTTAGGAGATGTCGTAGCCGGTGTCTCTTTAGCGGCAGGGTCCGGAGTGTTCAACTCGCTGGCCTCTTCCGCTACGACTTGCGTATCCGGCTGTATGGCCGTGGCGTCCTCTTTATCCACCTCTGTAGTCGAGCTGTTAGCTGCCAGAGCTGGATCTACATGGATACTTTTCTTATCGAAAGAGAAAGGTATTTGATCCGGGGGAAGACAAGTCTCGTCATTACAAGCCATAAATTCCACCTCGCCCTCCGCCTTGAATTTAGCGGGATCGGTAACCTTTAGTTTTTGGGTGAACGATACCGTACCCGGATACCAACGAAGATTCATGGCAAATTGCTCGTCGTAAACCGTGGTCGGCTTTACCGAAGGAACCGGTTGACCGATCAGTTCAGCTCCATTCAATGTCTCGAATGTGAAAGATGTAGAAACAGGACCTCCTTCCGGCAGGTTCATGTCATACAGGTGCCAACCTTTGTCCGCCGTGGCGGTAAAGACGATCTCTTTCTCGGGTGCGCCGCCCTTGTCGTCTAGTTTAATTTTCCACTTGACAGGCGTAAGTATTTGCGCCTGCGCTACCAGCGCTATTAGCGCCAGCATGATCGAACTGATGAGTTTCTTCATTTTTTGTCCTTTATTGATAGATTACTTTGCTGTCGATGTGAATTTCTCCGGGATCCGTGTCTCGAAGCGCATCTCCTCGCCTGTTACCGGATGGATGAAACAGAGCCTGCGGGCATGGAGCATCAAGCGTCCGGCGGGATTTGTCTCCGCCCCGTATTTAGAGTCTCCGGCTATCGGATGGCCGATGGATTGCATCTGCGCACGGATTTGGTTCTTGCGTCCCGTCTCCAGATCGAGTTCCACGAGCGAATAGCGATTGTTCGTTTGCAGGAGTCGGTAGCGTGTGATCGCTTCCTTCCCGTCACCATCTTGTGTCACGTACACTTGCATATGCTTGTTCTCCACGAGGTTGGATACGATCAAATCCGTGTCTTTCTCCGGTCGTCCCTCTATCACGGCCACGTAGGTCCGTTGCGTGATAGCCTCGCTCCAGTTGGACTGTAGTTGCTCTTTTACCTTCTGGTTCTTGGCGAACATCATGATACCCGATGTGTCTCGGTCCAGACGGTGCAAGACGAATATCTTGTTGCGAGGGTCGCATTCTTTCAAGTAATCGCTCAGTATACGGTAGGCCGTACGCTCCTTGATACGATCGGTAGATACGGATAGCAAACCTTCCCGCTTGTTGATCACGATGAGGTCATCATCTTCCCAAACAATTCTAAGTAACGGATTGTTGAATTCCACCTTCCCTCTTCCATAGTTGATCCCGACCGTATCGTTAGGGTTCAGCGGGGCATCGAACTGCCGGGTGACTTTCCCGTTTACCGAGATCTGTCCCCTGCTCAATAATCCTTTCACGGATGAACGGCTTTGTTCTTTTAATAACTCGAACAGGAAAGGTAGCAAAGTGTTACTTTCACCCACCGTTACCTGTCGTTCTTTAGAGGGTTTACGTCGATTATCCCCTCCTTTATACTCAGATCGCTTTCTCATATCTATTTTTTATAGTACGCGAAGATACAGGCATTTACGCGAAACTGCAATAGCGCGGAATAGAAAAACCGTTATAAATAGTTTGCTTGTTATAGGAATAAACCTTCAAATCCCCGGATGTAAAAGTAATTGCCATTCACTCTATTTTCAAAATAGCGTCGTGGTCCTTATAAATCACGTCGTGATCTATATAATCTACGACTTGGTCTTTACAAACCATGCCGTGGTTTATAGAATAGTGGTTTGTCCGAGAGAGAATGCCTATTGTCTCAGCCGACTATATTTCCCGATGCTCAGCGTTTTTTGTCTATATTTTTTGTACTTTCGCGGATCGAGAAATGTGTAAAGACTAATTAGTTATAAAAATATGGAAATCGCTAGTAAGTACAATCCCGCTGAAGTAGAGGGGAAGTGGTATCAGTATTGGTTGGATAACGGCTTCTTTAAGTCAAAGCCAGACGGCCGTGAGCCGTATACGATCGTAATCCCGCCCCCTAACGTCACCGGCGTATTGCACATGGGACATATGCTTAACAATACGATCCAAGATATCTTGGTTCGCCGTGCCCGTATGATGGGTAAGAACGCTTGTTGGGTACCGGGTACGGACCATGCCTCGATCGCTACGGAGGCGAAGGTAGTGAATCGTTTGGCCGGGCAAGGAATCAAGAAAACCGATCTGACGCGCGACGAGTTCTTGCGGCACGCTTGGGAATGGAAAGAAGAGCATGGCGGTATCATCTTGAAGCAGCTTCGTAAATTGGGGGCTTCCTGCGATTGGGATCGTACGGCGTTCACGATGGACGAGAAACGTTCGGAAAGCGTCATCAAGGTTTTTGTCGATCTATATAAGAAGGGCTTGATCTACCGGGGCGTGCGTATGGTGAATTGGGACCCTAAGGCGTTGACGGCCCTGTCCGATGAGGAGGTTATCTATAAGGAAGAGCATAGCAAGCTGTACTATCTTCGCTATAAGATCGTAGGCGAGGAGGGATACGCTGTTGTCGCTACTACCCGTCCGGAGACGATTATGGGAGATACGGCGATGTGTATCAACCCGAACGACCCGAAGAACCAACATCTGAGAGGAAAGAAAGTGATCGTTCCGCTGGTAGGCCGTGAGATTCCGGTGATCGAGGATGATTACGTGGATATAGAGTTTGGTACGGGCTGTTTGAAAGTGACCCCGGCACACGATGTAAACGACTATATGCTGGGCGAGAAATATAATTTGCCTTCTATCGATATATTTAACGATAACGGTACGTTGAGCGAGGCTGCCGGCCTGTATGTGGGCATGGATCGTTTCGATGTCCGCAAGCAGATCGAGGAAGACTTGCGTAACGCCGGTCTTTTGGAGAAGGTAGAGGCTTACGAGAACAAGGTGGGTTTCTCGGAGCGTACGAACGTGCCTATCGAACCGAAATTGTCTATGCAATGGTTCTTGAAGATGGAACATCTAGCCCAGATCGCCTTGGAGCCGGTCATGAAGGACGATATCAAGTTCTATCCGCCGAAGTTCAAGAACACCTACCGCCATTGGATGGAGAATATCAAGGACTGGTGTATCAGCCGTCAGCTTTGGTGGGGACACCGTATCCCGGCTTACTTCTTGCCGGAAGGTGGTTACGTGGTAGCCGAGACGGAAGAGAAAGCTTTGGAACTGGCGAAAGAGAAATGTGGTAACCCGAATCTGACCATGTCTGATTTGCGTCAGGACGAGGACGTATTGGATACTTGGTTCTCCTCTTGGTTGTGGCCGATCTCCCTGTTCGACGGTATCAATAACCCGGATAACGAGGAAATCAATTATTACTATCCGACCAGTGATTTGGTAACCGGACCGGATATCATCTTCTTCTGGGTAGCCCGTATGATTATGGCCGGCTATGAGTACAGAGGGAAAATGCCGTTCAAGAGCGTCTACTTTACGGGTATCGTTCGCGATAAGCTGGGACGTAAGATGTCCAAATCTTTAGGAAACTCTCCCGATCCGTTGCAATTGATCGAGCAATACGGTGCGGACGGCGTGCGTATGGGCTTGATGCTTGCGGCTCCTGCCGGAAATGATATTCCTTTCGATGATGCTTTGTGTGAGCAAGGACGTAACTTCAATAATAAGATATGGAATGCTTTCCGCTTGGTGAAGGGCTGGACGGTAGACGATACGATCGCTCAGCCGGAGGCTTCCGCTATCGCCGTGAAATGGTTCAAGATGCAGCTGGATAAGACGATTGCCGAGGTAGACGACTCTTTCAGTAAATATCGTCTGAGCGAAGCGATGATGGCTGTCTATAAATTGTTCTGGGATGAGTTCTCCTCATGGTATCTGGAGATGGTAAAACCGGGGTATCAGCAGCCGATCGACAAGGCTACTTATGAGGCTACGTTAGGTTTCTTCGATGCCTTGCTTCGTTTGCTTCATCCTTTCATGCCGTTTATTACCGAGGAATTATGGCAAGCCCTTGAGCCTCGTAAGGAAGGTGAGAGCTTGATGGTTGCCCAAATGCCGGAAGTAGCTGTTGCGGATAGCGCTTATTTGGATGCTTTCGAGATCGTGAAAGAGATCGTTGGTGGTGTCCGTACCATTCGTTTGCAAAAGAATATACCGAATAAGGATGCGCTGGAATTGCAGATCGTGGGTGAGCACAATGAGGCGTTCAACGCCGTAATCGCTAAGATGTGCAATCTCTCTTCCATCTCCAAGGTAGAGGAGAAAGCGGCCGGTGCTGTATCGTTCTTGGTCCGTACGACTGAATATGCCGTACCTTTAGGCAATCTGATCAATGTGGAGGAAGAGTTGGCTAAGCTTCAAGAAGAATTGAAATACCAAAAAGGTTTCTTGGCTTCTGTCATGAAGAAATTAGGCAATGAGAACTTCGTGAGCAAAGCCCCGGCGAAAGTAATCGAGATGGAGAAGAAAAAGCAAGCCGATGCCGAATCGAAGATTAAGTCTATCGAGGAAAGTATCGCTGCCTTGACAAAATAAATAGAACGGCCGTTTCTTTGAAATAAGAGCCTATATCAATCTTTTTTTGGTTGATATAGGCTTTTTGTTGTATAAGTTGAAAATGTGATATTAAACTTGTTTATGTTGATGTCTTGGCATTTAAATTTTTATTAACTTGCCGGGCATTGAATAATGGATAGTCGTGCTAACTTTTCAAGGTATATATGAAGAGATTGTTTTTTATTGGTTGTTGGACGTTGATTCTAACTTTGCTTATTCCGGATAGGGCGAAAGGTGACACGTTTGTCGATAGCTTACGAAGAGAAATCAAGGTTTTGCCGGATAGTAGTAAACTAATACGCTTGAACGAATTACTTTATGCCAATACGCATAACAAAGTATATAAAGTATATGCGGATTTGCTACTAGAAGAGGCACAGAGGCAACGTAACGATTATTACAAAGGAAATGCCTTACTATTCTTGATGCGTTATTACTATATGCAAGATCCGGATAGCTTGCGAATATATTTGAAAATAGCGGAACCCCTTTTCATCGCGACAAACCGGATCGAGGAATTATGTAGGGCGAAAGGATGGAATATCTATTCTTTAGCGAATGAGGGGATGCAGGGATTGGTAATCCGGGAGGTGGATAGCTTGAGGAATCTTGCGACCTATTTTAATTATCCGGATGGGGTGGATATGGCAAACCAAGCTTTAGCGAATTTCTATTTTAATATAGGATTGGATGAGGAGGGTATTCAATTAAGCCGGGAGATCTTATCTCGCATGGAAGAACGTAATGCCTCTAGGATGCGTTGGTATTACGTGTTACGGCTGTTGCTTACGAAGGATTTGCGATTGGAGTATTTGAATAAATTGGATTCTTGCATACAAGAGTGCGAGAAAGAGGACATTACTCAATTGGATGCGGAACATACTGTCGCTTTTTTAAAAGATCGCTATCATTATTACTCGGCCCAGTATTACGTGGCGGAAAAAGAGCCTTCCTTGGTTTATCAGCACTTGAGGATGATGGAGGATATCGAAAAGAAGAATAATATGAATGCCGAGCAAATCCTGCCTCAATTCCTTTGGATGAATTATTACGCTTTAGCGGGGAAATATGAGAAGGCCATTGATTTGGCGAACAAATTGGAACTAATGCTCTTGGATAAGAAACGCTTTAGTGATTGGGTCTCAGTGGAGGATTTTAAGGCGGATCTCTATTATAAGCTTGGAAGAGGGATGGAAGCGGCTAGGGCTTACAGAGATTCTAAAGAAGTGCACGACTCGATTATGCGGGTAAAATATTACGAGGATTTAGCGAAGTTGAAAACCCAACGAGAGGTGGAAAAACTAGAGATACAAAGTAAGAAACTGGAGCTAGAGGCGGAAAAGTCGCGTGTCCGTATCTTGATGCTTCGAGGAGGATTTGTCTTGGTGTTGTTACTATGTGCGGGCTTGGGTATAGTCGCCTATGCCCGTCATCGTGCGGGGATACGATTAAAGATCGCAAAAGAGAAAGCGGAGGAGGCGGATCACCTGAAATCTGCGTTCTTGGCAAACATGAATCATGAGATCAGGACGCCATTGAACGCCATCGTCGGATTCTCGCAGGTGATCGCCGATGAGGAAGATGCGGAAACTCGTCATGAACTCTCCAATATTATACAAAGTAATAATGAATTGTTGCAACGCTTGATAGAAGACGTATTGGATATATCGAAAATCGAGTCGAATACGTTGACTTTCGTTTTGGCGAATCATGAAATGAAGGCTTTAATGAAAGATATCTATAGTATCATTTTATTACGTATGCCCGAAAATGTAGAACTTCGATTGGATGATTGCCAACCTTTTACGCTTTATACCGATCGGAGTAGATTAACGCAAGTCCTCACTAATTTATTGACGAATGCTATCAAGCACACGAAAAAAGGTTATATTTGCTTCGGGTATGACGTGACGGAGCAGGAAATCCGCTTTTATGTGACGGATACAGGCGAGGGAATCCCGGACGACCAATTGGAACGGGTTTTCGATCGTTTTGTCAAGTTGACGCAATGGACCAATGGAGTCGGCTTGGGATTGGCTATCTCCAAGGCTTTGGTCACAAAGCTCGGCGGTCGTATAGAAGTGACTTCCCAGCAAGGGGTAGGCTCTACCTTTAGCGTTATTTTCCCAAGATAAACAGTATACATTATATATAATATTGTAATAGACCATGAAACACTCAAGACGTACATTTTTTAAACAAGGATTGGCGGGTGCCCTTTTATTAGGTACCTCCACGATCGCCCGGGCCGCTTTGCCGGACCCTGTAAAGCCAAAAGCCCCGAAGGCCGTAAACCCGTTCCATCTGGGAATGGCGGGATATACTTTCGTTAATTTTGATTTAGATACGACGTTGAAGACGTTGGAACGATTAGATATCCATTATCTTTGCATCAAGGATTTCCATTTGCCGTTGAATAGTACGGATGAGCAGATTAGGGCTTTTCATGATAAATGCGCTGCCCATAAAGTGACGGGATATGCCGTAGGTCCTATTTATATGAAGAGTGAGGAAGAGATAGATCGTGCGTTTGATTATGCGAAGCGGGTAGGAGTGAAGTTAATCGTCGGTGTCCCGAATTACGAGCTTTTACCCTATGTGGATAAAAAAGTGAAGGAGTATGATTTTCATTACGCTATCCACTTGCACGGTCCTGATATTAAGACGTATCCCGATGCTACGGACGTTTGGGAGCATACGAAGGATTTAGACCCCCGTATCGGTATGTGTCTGGATGTCGGGCATGACTTGCGAAACGGCTGTGATCCTGTCGCCGACTTGAAGAAATACCATACCCGGGTATTCGATATGCACATCAAGGACGTGACGGATTCTTCGAAGGCGGGAGTCGGGATCGAGATCGGTCGTGGAAAGATCGACTTCCCTGCGCTGATCCGTATGATGCGGGAAGTTAATTACACGGGAATGTGTAGCTTGGAATACGAGAAAGACATGAAAGACCCCTTCTTGGGGATCGCGGAGTCTATCGGCTATTTCAAGGCTGTGAGTGATTTGACATAATGTGGGGGCGTAAATCGCCCCCTTTTAAATAGATGAAGATGAGAAGCATTCTTTTTATAGGCATAGCGGGTTTGTTGTCCGCTTGTAGCACGATTAATTATGTAGGTATCGAGACGTATAATCCTGCGGAGGTGACGTTTCCTGAGAATGTCGCCAAGGTACTTATCGTAAACAATGCCGTCCCCCAACCGGAGGATGCGGGTTACGAATACACCTTGCAGGGAGAGAGGCAAGATACTTGCAAAGCGAAAGCGGATAGTGCGCTGTTTGACGCTTGCCGTACTTTAGGGGAGGCTATCGTGGAGGCTTCTTATTTTAACGACGTATTGCTTTACCATGATGCGGTTCGAAAAGATAATCAGGCGTTTCTGGATACGAAACTTACCCAAGGGCAAGTAGCGTCGCTATGCGATGAGACCGGTGCCGATGCGGTTATCTCCATCGACCGCTTGCTGTTCGATATGAAGAAAAGCGTAGGTACCTTGGGCGAAGGGTATGTAATGGGAATGATCGACGTGCAGATGGCTGGCGTGATACGCAGTTACGTTCCCGATCGTGAGGCTCCACTGGCGACGGTACATATGAAAGATAGTATTTATTGGGCGGAAAGTGCGGATTATATGCCGATCTTGGATAAGGTATTGCCCTCTCCGGAGAATGCTTTGCGTGGGGCCGGTAAATATTTCGGGGCGAAGGTCTACGCTAATTTTGTTCCTCATTGGGAGAAGGAGACTCGTTGGTACTTTACCGGAATGGGTTCACGTTGGAAAGAGGCTTCCGCTTATGCGGCTAATGAGAAATGGGATATGGCGGAAGATCGTTGGTCCGGGCTTTACCGGGGTACGGAAAACTGGAAAAGCCGGGCGAAGGCGGCCTCTAATCTGGCCCTATGCCATGAGATGAGAGGAGCTTTAAAAGAAGCCTATGAGTGGGCTCATAAATCATACGATTTATTCAAGCGTAATAATGGTGATAATGATAAGAGTACCAAATTATTGGAACTCTATGTACAGGCGTTGGCCGAACGAATTCGTTCCGATAAGAAACTAAATGTGCAATTTGGTGAGGATTAACGGCGTTATTCGGTGAATTATTATTACTTTTGACGCATATTCGAATAAAGGAGAATTAATATATGAACGCAAATATGGCAAAGGTTCAATCCCTCATCGAGAACGCTTTTACGTCGGCTGTTGAAAAGCTGGCCAAGGATGAGTCCGGTAATTTTATAAGCGACTTATATGTGCAGGCTGATGCGGAAAGCGGGGAACTGCAAATTTATGATGATGAGGAGCATTTGATCGAAAAGATCGTTATCTTCGATTGGGTGAACTCGAACGAGGAGGAGAACGCATTCAATAAGCGGGTTGCCGCTTCGGTGAAGGCGGTTCTTACGATCTTGTCTACCAAGAATATTTTTGACGTCCCCCGATTCATGAAGCCTCTTTCTGTTAGCTTGACCGATGAGGATTTTGTTGTAATAGAGGAACTTCTCTTCATCGATGATGATATGCTTCGTCTGGACGATCCTCTATTAAAAGATTTAGATGCAGATTTAGATGATTTTTTAGCGAATCTTCTTGCAGATGTCAAATAAACCCTGTATCTTTGCGCCCGAAATAAAGAAACAAATGTTGCCGAAATAGCTCAGCTGGTAGAGCAACGCATTCGTAATGCGTAGGTCGCCGGTTCAAGTCCGGCTTTCGGCTCACAAAATTAGGCAGTTATCTTTTTAGGTAACTGCCTAATTTTGTTTGATAAGGCTGCGGTTCTAGCGAGGTTTGGGAGGTAAGGTTAAACTGGGTGTTAAACCGGAAATGCAATGAACGCAACAGCGTTATTATTTGCGTCAAATTTGCGTCACCAAATGCAACAAAACGCCAAAACAAAACGATTTTTATCAATAAAAAAAGCGGCTACTTGTTTTGTAACCGCTTAATTTATTATTGGTGGAGCATATCGGACTCGAACCGATCACCTACAGACTGCCAGTCTGTCGCTCTAGCCAGATGAGCTAATGCCCCGTCTTGTTAATTCATGTGCAAATATAAGGCTTTTCTTGATATATGCGCTATCTTTGTATAAGAAATTTCAAGAGAAAGGAAAGAAGATGATAATTTATAATACGACTTTTCATATCCATAAGGATATCGTGGATGAGTGTCTGGAATATTTGAAGAATAGTTATATACCGAAAGCCTCCGAGAGCGGTATCCTTTATAGTCCTTATTTGAGACGGATCTTGGATTCGCGGAATGAGGAAGGTGAAAGTTTTTCCGTACAGTTTCATACGAGGGATATCGATTCGTTGAATGAGTGGGTGCGTAAGGAAGGCGGAGCCTTGCAGCAAGATTTGATAGGACGTTATAAAGAGAAAATCGCAGGATTCTCTACCCTGTTGGAAGATATAGAGCTACCTAAATGATCAAGGACCGTATTATATTAGGCATAGACCCCGGTACGATCGTGATGGGATACGGAATCTTGAAGATCGAGGGGAATAAACCGAAGCTGGAAGCTATGGGAATCCTGCAATTGAATAAATATGAGGATCATTATCTCCGTCTGCGTAAGATATTCGAACGGGTCTTGGCCTTGATCGATCAATACCATCCGGATGAGTTGGCTATCGAGGCGCCTTTCTTCGGGAAGAACGTACAGAGTATGTTGAAACTCGGAAGGGCGCAAGGGGTAGCGATGGCTGCGGCCTTGGAGCGGGATATCCCGATCTTCGAGTACGCCCCTCTAAAAATCAAGCTCTCGATCACGGGGAATGGAAATGCGGCGAAAGAACAAGTGGCCGGCATGCTACAACGCTATCTGAAGATACCGGATGAGTCCATGCTTCCGCAATTGGACGCTACGGATGGGTTGGCGGCGGCTGTTTGTCATTATTTCCAAACCAATAATCCGATCTCGGAAAAGAAGTATACGGGATGGAAGGATTTTATCGCTAAGAACCCCGGGAAAGTCCGCTGATATGAGCTTAAAAAACATAGTTATGAAATTCTCAAACCATAACTAAGGTTCAAAGAATTCATAACTATGTTTTTATTTAGCCTAAACTGACCTTATTCTTATACGATACCTTGTGCCATCATAGCTTTCGCTACTTTCATGAAGCCTGCGATATTCGCGCCTTTTACATAATTGATATATTCGCCATCTTTACCGTGAGCTACGCATTGTTCGTGGATTGCGCTCATGATCTGATGTAATTTAGCGTCTACCTCGGCGGCAGTCCATGAGATATGCATAGCGTTCTGAGTCATCTCTAATCCGGAAGTAGCTACACCACCGGCGTTGACAGCCTTACCCGGAGCGAATAATTGCTTATGCTCGATGAACAAGTCTACAGCCTCAGCCGTACAACCCATGTTAGAAACCTCAGCTACGCACAAAGTCTTGTTCTCGATCAACTTACGAGCGTCAGCCTCGTTCAACTCATTCTGGGTAGCGCATGGCAAGGCTATATCTACTTTTTGTTCCCAAGGTTTCTTGCCGGGATAGAAGGTAGAGCCCGGGAATTCGTCTGCGTAAGGAGCTACGATATCATTTCCGGAATTACGCAATTCCAACATATAGTCGATCTTCTCGCCGGAGATACCCACCGGATCATAGATATATCCGTCAGGACCGGAGATCGTAACCACTTTAGCGCCCAACTCGGTGGCCTTTGTAGCGGCACCCCAAGCCACGTTGCCGAAACCGGAGATGGCGACCGTCTTGTCCTTGATATCGATTCCGTGAGTCTCCAGCATTTGATGTACGAAATAAAGAGCGCCGAAGCCGGTAGCTTCCGGACGAAGGATAGAACCTCCGAACTCCATGCCCTTACCCGTGAACGTACCCGTATTCTCGCGAGCCAATTTCTTGTACATACCGTACATATAACCTACCTCACGGCCACCTACGCCTATATCACCAGCCGGAACATCCCTGTCCGGACCAAGATTACGCCATAATTCAAGAATAAACGCTTGGCAGAAACGCATGATCTCGGCGTCGCTCTTTCCTCTCGGAGCGAAATCGGAACCACCTTTGCCACCACCCATCGGAAGGGTTGTCAAAGCGTTTTTAAATGTTTGCTCGAATCCTAAGAATTTCAAGATAGACAAGTTAACGGACGGGTGGAAACGGATGCCTCCCTTGTACGGGCCGATTGCGTTGTTGAACTGAACACGGTATCCCAAGTTAACTTGTATCTCACCTTTATCATCTACCCAAGGCACACGGAAAGTGAAAATACGTTCCGGCTCAACTAGGCGTTCAATGATTTTCGCTTTCTCAAATTCCGGATGTTGGTTGTACACTTCCTCAATTGATAAAAGCACTTCTTTTACTGCTTGCAAATACTCCTTTTCTCCCGGATGTTTTGCCTCTAGCGCTGATAAAATAACTTCAGTCTTCATAGCATTTATATTCTTTAAAAGGATAACATTCTGTTGGCAAATGTAGGTAATTCTTTGGAATGACCAAGAGTTTCGCTTACTTTTTATCAGTGAAAACCTAAAAATCTTCAGTTAGAGTCAGAATGCGTACTTTCATGTTTCAATAGTTATTATTTTTCCTTACATTTGACTCGAATAATTCTATCAGAATCTATTATGAGCGGTATACCGAACTTAAAAGACTTGGTGTTCAGAGACACCCCGTTTGCCAATCTAATGAATAAGCGTATATATAATGTATTGCTTATCGCTACGAAATATGATTCCTTCATGCTGGAAGATGACGGGCGTGTAGATGAGCAGATATTTAACGAATATACTTCCTTAAGCCTCCGTTACCCACCCCGGTTTACGCAGGTGACTACCGAGGAGGAGGCTTTGAATGAGTTGAAGAACCGGAACTTCGAATTGATCATTTGCATGCCGAATATGGATAACCGGGATATATTCGCTGCGGCGAGCGAGATAAAGGTGCATTATCCGAATATCCCGATCGTCGTATTGACTCCTTTCTCGAAAGAGGTGTCTAAGCGGATCGCCAACGAGGATCTGAGCGCTATCGATTATGTGTTCAGCTGGTTGGGTAACTCGGAGTTGTTACTGGCGATTATCAAGTTGATCGAGGATAAGATGAACGCTCCGGACGATACGGCCAGCGTGGGCGTACAGATCATCTTGTTGGTGGAGGATTCCATTCGTTTCTATTCGTCCGCTTTGCCTCATTTATATAAGTTCGTGCTGGAGCAGAGCCAAATGTTCGCGAAGGAGGCGTTGAACGATCACCAGCGTACGTTGCGTATGCGGGGTCGTCCGAAGATCAAATTGGCCCGGAATTACGAGGAGGCGGTACGTATTTTTGATCAGTATCGGGATAATATGTTGGGTATTATCTCGGATATGAGTTTTATGCACAATGGCGTGAAAGATCCGTATGCCGGTTATAAGTTCGGACAGTATGTACGGAAAACGGGTTTGATCATTCCTTTCGTGCTGGAATCTTCGGAGGCCAGCAACCATGTGTACGCGAAGGAACTGAACGCCTCGTTTATCGATAAGAATTCCAAGAGTTATCCGCAGGATTTGAAAAAGAAGATCATGCAGCGTTTCGGTTTCGGCGATTTCGTGATCTTGAATCCGCATACGAAAGAGGAGATCATGCGTATCAAGGATTTGAAAGACCTTCAAAAGAAAGTCTTCCAGATTCCCGACGACTCGCTGGTTTACCATCTCTCCCGGAATCATTTCTCCCGTTTCTTTTATTCCCGTGCCATGTTTCCACCCGCCGAGGTTTTGAAGCATGTGGACGTGAGTGACTATAAGGATATGGATGAGGCCCGGAAATTGATTTTCGACTTGATCGTGCAATATCGCCGGATGAAGAACACGGGTGTCGTGGCGGTTTATCAGAAGGATCGTTTTGATGAGTATAGTAATTTTGCCCGTATCGGCGACGGTTCGCTGGGAGGTAAGGGTAGAGGTCTTGCCTTTATCGGTGCGATGGTGAAGCGATACCCTAAGCTGGAGAGTGATAATTTTGCCGTGAATATCCCGAAGACGGTCGTGATCTGTACCGACATCTTCGACGAGTTCATGGAGACGAACGAGTTGTATCCGGTAGCGCTGGGCGATGCGGACGACGAGACGATCCTCCGGTATTTCTTGCGGGCCAGCTTGCCCTCCCGTTTAATCGAGGACTTGATGGCTTTCTTCGATGTGGTGAAAAGCCCGATCGCCGTGCGTTCCTCCAGCCTGCTGGAAGATTCGCATTATCAACCTTTCGCCGGGATCTATTCTACGTATATGGTACCTAAGATCGAGGAGAAATACGATATGCTCCGTACGGTGAGCGACGCTATCAAGGCGGTGTATGCCTCTGTCTTTTATAAGGATAGTAAGGCGTATATGACGGCTACCTCGAACTTGATCGATCAGGAGAAGATGGCTATCGTCTTGCAAGAAGTGGTGGGCTCCCGTTATAATGATCATTTCTATCCGACGATGTCGGGCGTGGCCCGTTCCTTGAATTTCTATCCGATCGGTAACGAGAAGGCGGAAGATGGGATCGCGAATATCGCCTTGGGATTGGGTAAATATATCGTCGATGGCGGGCAAACCTTGCGTTTCTCTCCCCGACATCCCCATAGCATCTTGCAGATGAGTACGATGGATTTCGCTCTCAGGGAAACGCAGACTCGTTTCTATGCCTTGGATTTGAAGAATATGGCGGAAACCTTCTCGGTAGATGATGCCTTTAATTTGGTGAAGCTGGGCTTGAAGGACGCTGACGCTGAAGGTTCCCTGAAATATATTGTCTCTACATACGATCCGTACGATCAGATTATCCGTGACGGTTATTACCCGGGCGGTCGTAAGATCCTTTCTTTCGTGAATATCCTACAGCATGACGTATTCCCGCTGGCGGATACGTTGGATCAGATCTTACGGATCGGGCAGCAGGAAATGGGTCGTCCGGTCGAGATTGAGTTCGCTGTCAACATGGACCCGTCGGATCATACAAGGGCGACTTTCTATCTGTTGCAAATCCGTCCGATCGTAGATAATAAAGAGATTATGGACGAGGATCTGAGCTTGGTGAAGAACGAGGAAACCATCCTTTCTTCTACCAGTGTTTTGGGGCATGGCATCGTTGGCGACGTACAGGATATTATCTATGTGAAGACGGGCGCTTTTAATTCATCCAATAATCAGTTGATCGCTTATGAGATCGAGAAGATGAACCGTTCGTTTACCGATCAGGAGAAAGGATACGTATTAGTCGGCCCCGGCCGATGGGGGAGCAGCGACTCTTGGTTGGGTATTCCGGTGAAATGGCCGCATATCAGTAACGCACGGGTGATCGTGGAATGCGGATTGGAGAATTATCGGGTAGACCCGAGTCAAGGTACCCATTTCTTCCAGAACCTGACTTCGTTCGGAGTGGGCTATTTTACGGTTAATCCATTTAAGGGAGATGGTTGGTTCGATGAGGCGTTCTTGAATGCGCAACCTGCCGTAGAGGAGACGGAATATCTTCGTCATGTACATTTTGATGCTCCGATTACGATTAAGATGGATGGGAAGAAAAGTCTTGGCGTGGTATTGAAACCATAAAAAGATAGCGTTTCAAGAGAAGATTGTTGTTTGTGGATTTGCGAGACGAGCCGGTAAGACGGGTCTCGCGAATCCATTTTTTATTTCAAGTGGAAAGTGGCAAGAACCGCTTTGTGGTCGGTAGGCCAGATTCCAAGGGGAGTCATGATCGGGTCGGAGGTCTCTTCCGTCTCTCTTTGCCCACGGAGGATGTCACCTTTCGGACCGATGATACATACATCTGTAAGCGTTAATCCCTCGAATGGAGCGTAATGGATGAAATCGATGCGATCTCTATCGTCCGCTTTCGGCGACCAAACCAATTTCTCTAAAGCGATATCCTTACAGTCCGCCGGGCAGGTAAGTCCCGGATGAGTTACAGGGTTCGGGAAGATCTCACGGTACGTATCTTTGAAGCCGTCTTTCTCCAGCATGACGGATACGTGCCAAGGAACAACCAATCCTTGGTGGTCTCTCATATCTTTGGTCGCCTCAGTCCAGTCCAGATGGGAAGGCTCGTTAAAGTCTCCTCCGAGGATAACGATCCGTCCGGCTTCCCGATCCTTTTTCGCCTCTTTTAGGAAGCAAGCGATAGCGTCGTCACGGACAGATTGCTCGTTCAACCATAGGAGTGTGTCCAGATTGGTGACAGGAGGTTCCTCGTCCCATGTATTTCCGTCGTATCCACGGGCATCGTAATAAGCGCAATTACGATAATCCAGATGGGCGGTGTAAAGAGCTACCTCGGTATCGCCGATGTGGGTAATGGCCTTGTACATACTACCCCTGTCATCGTTCAAGGGATAGACGGTCGTGCTATCCGTGATCGGGTAGCGGCTTAACAGACCGGAATCCTCGGTGTAGAAAGAATAGTACGTTTGTCCTTTTTGCTGCAACGCTTCCACGATCCGGTCGCAAAAACGGGTCTGATGATAATTACGTACCTCGCTTAACGTAACGAAATCGGCGTTACTTCTTACGATCTCGTCAGCGATAGCGTCAAAGCCTCCTTTTACGACAGCGCCTTCCTGCCAGATGTTGAATTGAAGAACCTTGAAAGTCTTCTCTTGCTGGCAAGAGCTGAGGCCCAGTGCGATCAACAAGAGTAAGTAGATAAAACTAGTTTTTTTCATGTGTGAAATATTTTGTTAGATGTTTTGTCGTAGCCATTCCTCGGCGGCGGCCAAGGTTTCCGGCTTGCCGATATCCAATAGTTTTAGGTTATCCGCCATATAAGCCCTGATATCGGTTTTGGCGCAAATAGCCAGATAGAAGTTAATGATAGAGAACTTTCCGGTCCATTCTTCCATCAGCTCCAATATCTTGGGCGAGAGTACGTGGATTCCGCTAAAGGCGTACTCGTTGTGTTGATCCGGGTCAAAATAGGGATAGTAAGATTTTACCTCGCCGGTCTCATGATTACGCCAACCACACAGTCTATTCTCCTTATTAAATAATAGATAACGTGAGGTATTGCGCTGGCTGACGAGTAAGGTAGCCAACGGGTTCGTTTGTACATGGGTATCGTATAGTTTCTTGAGATCCACGTTCGATAAGATATCGACATTATGTATCAAGAAAGGCTCGTTCCCGCATAAAAGAGAAGTGGCCTTCTTGATTCCTCCTCCCGTATCCAGCAGATAATCGCTCTCGTCCGAGATTTCGATCCGGACACCGAAGTTGTTGTTCGCCTCCAGAAAATCCACGATCTGGTTGCCTAAATGGTGGATATTGATCACGATCTGGTCGAAACCGGAGGATTTCAGTTTCAGTATGACGTGTTCTAGCATCGGTTTGCCCCCGATAGGTATAAGCGCTTTTGGCGTGTGATCGGTTAACGGCTTCAGTCTGGAACCAGTACCGGCCGCGAAAATCATAGCTTTCATAATGTAGGGTTAAAGAGTTGTTCTATATTTTGTTCTCTATGTACTAAATGTACTTTTACTCCGAACTTGGTGTTAAGATGTTCCGCCAGATGTTGTGCGGAATAGACCGAACGGTGCTGTCCTCCCGTACATCCGAAACAAATCATCAAATTGGTGAATCCACGATCCATATATCGTTTTACCGAGGCGTCTACGATATGGTAGACATGCTCGAGGAAATTCGTGATCTCCCCGTCATCCTCCAAGAACTGGATCACTGGCTCATCCAAACCGGTGAAATGGTTGTAACGCTCGTATTTACCGGGGTTATTTATCGCACGGCAATCGAATACGAATCCACCTCCGTTCCCGCTAGGGTCGTTCGGGATTCCTTTTTTATAGGCGAAGCTCATGACCTTTACTTCCAGCATATGTTTCTGGATATCATCCGTGAATTGTTTCAACCCGGTAAGCTCACGAAGGACGGAGCATAAATAGGGATATTCCGGATAGTCATTCTTCAATAACTGCCGCAGGTTCTCGATCGCGAACGGGACGCTTTGGATGAAATGAGGCTTTTTCTCGAAATACCCCCGGAAACCATAAGCCCCCAATACCTGCAAGGTCCTGAACAGGACGAAATGGCGCAGCTGGCTATGGAAGTAAGCTTCGTCTACCGGGATATATTTACGTAGGGCCGTGATATAATCCGATAGTAATTCATTCCTCAGATCCTCCGGATATTTCGCTTTCGCCTGCCAAAGGAAGGAAGCCACGTCGTAATAAACCGGGCCTTTTCGTCCACCTTGAAAATCAATAAACCAAGGCTCTCCATCCTTTACCATAACATTGCGTGACTGGAAATCACGGTACAGGAACGTGGCGGAGGAACTGCGTAACAATACGTCGCTCATCTTCAAGAAATCATCTTCCAGACGATTTTCCTGAAACTCCATCCCGGTAGCCTTTAAGAAACAGTACTTGAAATAATTCAAGTCCCAAAGGATAGACCGTTGGTTGAACTCGGCTTGCGGATGGCAATACGAGAAATCGAAACCGTCGGACCCCAAGAACTGGATGTCGGGGAGTTTGGTGATCGTCTTGTGTAATAAACGGCGTTCCTCCTCGTCGAATACACTGCTTTTACGGCCTTTCTCGATGGCGTTGAAAAGAAGCGTATCTCCTAAATCTTCTTGGATATAAAATGAATGGTCGTCCGAGCTGGCATATACTTGCGGTACGGGTAAGCCCTTCTCCCGGAAATGTTTTGCCATATAGATAAAAGCCTCGTTCTCCTCAGTAGAAGTGCCACTAACTCCAATCAACGTCTCAGGACCTTTTATCCTGAAATACCGGCGGTTAGAGCCGGATGACGGTAACTCTGTTATTTCCTCTGCCGGTGATCCGGTATATGATTGGTATAGCTTCCTAAGTTCTTCTGTTATCATACTTATCGATTTACGGCACTAAGATACCGCTTTTTAATTGAAAATTAAGAATTGAAAATTGAAAATTGGGACTTCGTCGGAAATAAGAAAGGGGAATAGCCTCTCAAAGCCTATCCCCCTCGCTTATATGATCATCAATCTCTCCTCTCTAACTAATTTTCAATTCTCAATTTTCAATTACCTAGAGTATTCCTTGTGCCATCATAGCCTTAGCTACCTTCATGAAGCCGGCTACGTTGGCGCCTTTCACGTAGTTTACGTAACCATCCTCTTGCTTTCCGTATTTTACGCATTGCTCGTGGATGTTTTCCATGATGCTCTGAAGTTTCTGGTCTACTTCCTCGCTGCTCCAGCTTAACTTCTGTGCGTTCTGAGTCATCTCAAGACCGGAAACGGATACACCACCTGCGTTAGCGGCCTTACCCGGAGCGTAAAGGATCTTGGCCTCAAGGAATGCGTCGATAGCTTCTGGCGTAGAAGGCATGTTAGCGCCTTCGGATACGGCGAAGCAACCGTTGGCCAATAAAGTCTTGGCATCGTCGCCGTTCAACTCATTCTGGGTTGCGCTCGGCATAGCGATGTCGCATTTCTCTCCCCAAGGACGAGCGCCTTGTACATATTTGCATCCGTATTGCTCCGCGTATTCACGGATACGGCCACGATACAAGTTCTTCAACTCCATGATATAATCCAGTTTCTCACGGTCGATACCATCCGGATCATAGATATAACCGTCGGAATCAGACATCGTGACAACTTTCGCTCCAAGACTGATTAATTTCTCTACCGTATATTGAGCCACGTTTCCGGAACCTGATACACAAACTACCTTGTCTTTGATATCAATGTTGCGGGTTTTCAGCATCTGCAACAAGAAATATACGTTTCCGTAACCTGTAGCTTCCGGACGGATCAAGGAACCTCCGAACTCGATACCCTTACCCGTGAATGTGCCCGTATTCTCACGAGCCAATTTCTTGTACATTCCATACATATAAGCCACCTCACGTCCGCCTACACCGATATCGCCGGCGGGAACATCCGTGTCCGGACCGATATGGTGCCATAACTCAAGGATGAAGGCTTGGCAGAAACGCATAATCTCAGCGTTTGACTTTCCTCTCGGGCTAAAGTCGGAACCTCCTTTACCACCACCCATCGGCAATGTAGTCAGTGAATTTTTAAACGTTTGCTCAAAAGCCAAGAACTTAAGGATCGATTGGTTTACGGAAGCGTGGAAACGGATACCGCCTTTGTACGGGCCGATAGCGTTGTTGTGCTGGATACGGTAACCCATGTTCGTCTGGATTTGTCCCTTATCGTCCATCCAAGTTACACGGAAAGAGAAAATGCGATCGGGGATACAAAGGCGCTCGATCAAGTTGCTTTTCTCAAATTCCGGATGCTCGTTGTAAGCTTCCTCGATAGTCCCTAAAACCTCTGATACTGCTTGATGATATTCCGGTTCGTTCGGAAATCTTCTTTTCAAGTTGTCTAAAACTTCACTTGCCTTCATGACTGAATTTTATATTTAGAATGTTATACCATTTTGTTATCCGTACGCCGTTTGTTTAACGACGTGGCAAAGGTAAGCTAATTTTTGACACTAGCAAATAATTGAAAGAGAAAATGCATAAAAAATATCATTTAGATATATTAAGTTTGAAAAAACGACGAAATGTTATTCGTCTCTATGCTTGAAATTCTTATAGATCGGAACGAACACAATGATAGCGGAGGCTACAAGGGCAAATATGACGTCGAAATTGATCGTTTCGCTGTATACAAGCAGCATGTAGCATAAGACACCCCATAGTAAGGTGATACATACGGCTTGACTATTTGTTATCTTTCTGCGTGCCATTGATTACATTTGTTTAGTTTGATGAAATAAGCGATCCGAAGTAAATCACCAAAGCCAAAAAGACAGCTATGATGACGAATAGGATCATGATTTGTTTCTCTAAGGGATATTTTCGTAGAAAAGGGATATGACGTGCGAATCCGGCGACTTGTTCTACCGGTTCCGCTTGCTCGTCTTCCCGGGGCAGGTCGTAACCGCCTTCCTCCATGATCTTCATGGCTCGGGGAACGTCGCTTTCCAGAATCTCCACCCGTGCGCCGCCTACGTCTACGTAACCGGCCATGATCTGGCTGCTTAACTCATTGCGGAGATAACATTCTATCCCTTCCGACCTCAACAGGGCCATCAGCGGTTGGGCATCCGCCGGATAGGTGAACCGGGCTATTTCTACGATCTTGTCCATGGTATTTGTTTTTCTGCAAATGTAAGTAGACAATCACGAATTAACCGTGTTTTTTATTGTAATTTACTTTTTTTATACGTGAAAATATGAAACAGTATGATTTAGCGGAGGGTATGCGGATGTATATAGCCCGATTGAGAGAGCAAGGACGTTATTCGTCCGCCAAGAGTTATCAAGATGCCTTGAATTCATTCCTGCGTTTTTGTGGGCAGGAGGTGATTCCTTATACCCGTATCGACCGGGAAATGCTTTTGAGGTATCAAGACTATTTGCGGGACCGGGAATGCTCGTGGAATACGGTGTCTACCTATATGCGTAGGATTCGCCGTGTGTATGGGTTGGCGATGGAGAATGGGGAGGCTCCTTTTTCCCGTTATTTGTTCAAGGGGATTTTCATGGGAGTGAAAAGCAAACAGAAGAAGGCGTTGCCTACGGAATCCTTGCGTTTGTTGATGACCGCTCCGTTGGATGATTCGGGGCTGCGGAAAACACAGCGGGCATTGTGTTTGATGTTCTTGTTTTGCGGTATGGCATTTGTCGATTTCGCTCATTTGAAAAAGAGTGATATCCGGAGTGGTGTCTTGAGGTATAACCGCCAGAAGACGGGTACGCCGATGTTGGTCGAGATACAGCCTGTGGCCAAGGAGTTGTTGGCTGCGTTAATGACCGACACGCTTCGGGATTCTCCTTATCTATTCACTTTCTTGAGTGGGACGAAAACGGGTGAAGAGGCCTTCCGGGAATATACCTCTGCCTTGGCTGATTTCAACAGTTCCTTGAAGGAACTGGCAAATGCCTGTGGTGTGACGGAAATGGTTACCTCGTACTCAATCCGTCACTCTTTCGCCACGACCTTGAAGGAACAGGGTGTACCGATCGAGATGATCAGCGAATTGCTGGGACACCAATCGATCAAGACGACGCAAATCTATTTGAAGAGCTTCTCTTTGGATAAGATGTCTGCGGTGAACAAGGCTTGCTTCGAGAGCATATATAATAATGTATCAAAGGTGGGGTAGGCGATCGGCTACTTGGGAAGTAGCGTAATCTTCCACGCCGCAAATTTAGTAAAAAACACCGAATAACAAACAATTTTTAGGCTTTGTGTAGGCTTTGTTTGTTTTCTGAATTTATCTTTCCTCGATTTTTCGTTTCTATTCGTGGTGTATGGGCACGACAATGGAGACGAAACGACCTCATATTTCCTGCATCATCACGTCTCCCCAAAAAATCGTACGAACATCGTGTAGAGACGGGGCGTGCCCCGTCTCATCCCCTCAAATGGGTATTTTAAATTACTGCCAGATGGTGGGAGACGGAGCGTGCTCCGTCTCTACAACTGGGTAATAATCATTTCCTATCTTTTACGCTACTTCCCAAGTAGCCGATCTTCCACGTCCCGATAGAAGAGATATTGACATGGTTTCTATTGCTTTAAAATTTTCGGGAATAGAAAACGATATTTGATTTAAGTATTAGATTATCAGTGTGTTAATAGAATACGCTGATATGGCATTGAAGTATCTATGGGTCATGATCTTCCCCCTTTACCATTGCGTGATGTCCACACCGTAAGATGGTATGTGTTATCTCTTCCCGCTTGTCACAAAGGTCCAGCCAAAGGTTTGCGGAAGGAGTTAGATCGCAGGGTGCGTTTGGGCGAGCCTACGTTCGATTTTTTCGCCCCCTCTTTCGTGGAGATGCATCGCCGTGAGGGGCGTTTGGTGGAGACTCACCGTCCGTTACTCTACAATTATGTGTTTATCCGCTCTTCTGTGTATGAGATCTTCCGTTTGAAACGAGATTTTCCCTTGTATAATTTCCTGCCTAGCGTGGATGGCCGTGGCTCATATCCTTTTGTCTCCGATCGTGAGATGGAAAACTTGCGTTGGGTGGCCCGTTCTTACTCGGATGAGCTTCCGGTGTATGTGCCGGAAGCGGGTTATTTGCGTAAAGGTGACCGGATACGCATCACGGATGGTCGTTTCAAAGGTGTTGAGGCAAGTGTAGTAATACAGCCCGGTGTTGGCGAGCGGGAGGTAATGGTATGCGTGGACAACTGGATGTGGGTTCCTTTATTGCGTGTTCAGCCGGGCGAGTATGAGGTGATCAGCTTGGCCGAGGAAGGCAAGCATGTATATACCCGTTTGGACAATTCCCGGATACAAAATGGTCTTCATGAGGCGTTGGGCCGTCATTGGGGGGATGGTGGCGTTACGGCTATAGACCGTGAGCTGGCGACCGAGACCTTGCGTGCCTATGGAGAGTTACAGCTGGATTCTGCCGTGATGCGGTGCAAGCTCTATTCTCTCTTGTTGCCCGCCTATACGATACTAGGGGACGAGGAGCGGCAAAAGTCGTTGATCGGAACGATCGTCTCGTTCTTACCCTTGATCCGTGCGGAGCAGTCGTTGGCATTATTACTACTTACGCTTTATGGTTGTACGGATAGCAGTATCTATTATTATCGTGCGCACGAGTTGATCGATCCGTGGAGTCGGGAATCTTCCCCGAAGAAGAGTAAATTATCCTTGATCCGTCGGTTAGCCGACTACGACCGCTGGCTAAAACACGTGGGAATTGAAAATTAAAAATTCAAAACATGCCTTCTCTTCCTTCTGGCATACGCTTGGTTACGTTACTAAACGAGCATCTGAACGAGATCATGGATCGTGAGCGCACGAACCGTACCTCGATCCATTTATATTGTACGGGTCCTTATTGGGTAGCTTTCGAGCGTTCTGCCTATCAGTTGTGTCTCACCTTCCCGGATAGCGAGATCACGCCGCTGCGTCTGTTCGCCTACCCGTTCCCGATCGTGATGGTGTCCGTGACGGATCGCTCGTTGCGTTCGTATGCCCGTAAACATATTTTGAGGCGGGACGAGACGGATTACGTGGTGCTGACCGTCCCCGAATCCTCCTTGACTGACTACCGAAGATGGCATGCTGGTGAGGTGGAGGGCTTGCCCCAGCTGACATGAACCCAAAATTTTATTCATGATGAACCTTTTTTCTAAACTCTCAACGTGGTATTTCTCAAGGAAAGCGTTGCCGTATTGGAGTATTATCCTGCTGGATTGCTTGGTGATCCTGTTTTCAGGCTTGCTGGTATATGCCTTGAATAACGGGATCTTCGCCACGATGGGCATCTTTTGGCACCTGTCGCTCACGTGGGGTGTTTGCCTAGTGCCTTATCTGGTGGGCTTTAGGCTGTTCCGTACGTATTCGGGCATCATTCGTTACTCTTCCTTCGTGGATTTGCAACGGGTGGGCTTCGCCGTGCTGTTTGGTGTGGTTTGCGTGGTGACCTTCCAAGAGTTTACGGATTTTTCGCCTTACTTGGTGTATATCCGTAAACGAGACCTTGTGCTATCCTCCCTGCTGGCGATGAGCTTGATGTGGGCGATGCGTGTGTTCGTGAAGTATTTCTACGTGACAACCTTCCGTCAGTCGAAGGCTGAGCGTGCCTTTATCTTCGGCGTGAAGCAGGGCGGTATCAGTTTGGCGAAGAGCATCCAGAACCAAGATCCCTCACAGTACGTGCTGGCAGGCTTCGTCTCGGAGGCCGGGAACATGCAGAATCGTATATTGATGGGAGTGCGTGTGTACCCTTTCGATGAGGAGCTGATCGATGCCATGCGTCGGGAGCGGGCGACGATCCTTTTCGTCTCCCCCTTGAAGAGCGACTCCATTCGGGAACAGCCGGATATGGTGGCCCGTTTGGCGGAGGCGGGGATCAAGATCTACGTGACCCCGGCGGCGCAAGAATGGGATGGCAGGAGCGATTTGACGCATACACAACTCCGGAAGGTTGAGATCGAGGATCTGCTTCCCCGGGAAAAGATAGAGATAGACATGGAGGCGGTGGGCCGCTTGCTTCGTGGTCAACGCATCCTGATAACGGGAGCCGCCGGCAGCATCGGTGGCGAGATGGTGCGCCAGATCGCCTCGTTTGCTCCGGATCGCTTGATCTTGGTAGATCAGGCGGAAACTCCCTTGCACGACATCCGCTTGATGATGGCGAGGGATTGGCGGGATATCAACGCCTATACCTTGGTGGCGGACATCGCTAACAAGTCTCGCATGGAGGAGATCTTCTCGGAGCATCGCCCCGCCTACGTGTTCCATGCGGCGGCTTATAAGCACGTTCCGATGATGGAGGATAATCCTTGTGAGAGTGTGGGTAACAACGTGGACGGTACCCGTGTGATCGCCGACTTGGCCGTGAAGTATGGCACGAGGAAGTTCGTGATGATCTCCACGGACAAGGCGGTGAATCCCACGAACGTGATGGGTTGCTCGAAACGTATCTGCGAGATTTACGTGCAGAGCCTCGACAAGGCGATCAAGGAGGACCATGTGGAAGGCGTGACGCAGTTCGTTACGACCCGCTTCGGCAACGTGCTGGGTTCTAACGGCTCCGTGATCCCATTGTTCCGTGAACAGATTGCCAAGGGCGGTCCCGTGACAGTGACGCATCCGGATATCATCCGTTTCTTCATGCTGATCCCGGAGGCCTGCCGGTTGGTATTGGAGGCGGGTACGATGGGTAACGGTGGGGAGATCTTCGTCTTCGACATGGGCAAACCCGTGCGTATCATCGACTTGGCGAAACGTATGATCCAGCTTTCGGGCGCCAAGAACGTGGGGATCCGTTTCACGGGCCTTCGTGCCGGCGAGAAGCTGTACGAGGAGGTACTGAACGACGAGGAGATCACGCTGCCTACCTTCCATCCGAAGATCAAGATCGCCAAGGTACGGGAGTACGATTATGATACGGTTTGCCAAGATATAGATGAACTCGTCGGCCTAGGCCGCTCGAGGGACGATATGGCCATCGTGGGCAAGATGAAGGCGATCGTCCCCGAGTTCAAAAGCCGGCACTCCAAGTACGAGGTCTTGGATAAGGCGTTAGAAAGCGCAAGCACTGATGCCTAAGGCCCCGGCGATGGTGGTGGCTATGGCGATGACTACTTTGACGATTACGCTCCAAACGTTGGTTTTCTTCTTTTCACTCATTTAAATTTGTTTTATAAGGTTGATAATACGAAGTCTGTATCAATGAGCACGCCGAAGCGTGCCCCGTTATATCTCATCCGGGCTCTCGCTGTCCGAGGAGCCGTTCTTACCGGAGATATCCACCGTTGTCTTACCGGCCTTCTGGGCCTTGATGACGGCGGCTTGGGCGGCCCGGGTGGGGACGAGGTTGAACTTGAGGCCTTGGAAGATGACTTGAAGTTCCTCGCCGGGGACGAACTGGATGTTCACCCCCTTGATATAGTCGGAGGTGAACAGGTCGGCACTCGGCGCTCCCCCGGAATTGATCTGGAGGCGGAAGGCGCCCAGATCGCCGAAATCCACCTGCTTGCCAGCTTTCAGACCTTCCAGCATGCACTCGGTGGTGGCGATGAGCACGGCCGAAACGTCAGCTTGGTGCACCGTGCATTTACTCGCTATCAGGGTAGATAGCTCTTTTAAGTTGAGCTCGCCGTTGGTTTGCGCCTTGGCGTAGGCTTTCTTGGGTTCCTCTTTTTTCAACGGGTTGCCCATCATGGCAATGGAATAGTTTAATGACATAATCGTAAGATATTTTAAGTGATACATAAAGAACTTGGGGGATGATGAGTTGAGTCCTCACGCTTGATGACTTGGCTTTTCGTGCTCCTTGATTTAAGTCTTCGGTTTGAAAGACTTAAGTCAATTAGGCGACTTTTCTTTATCGATAACCTGACAGCGAAGGTTGCCGGGTACGTAAGAGATATGGATCCATCGGGCGCCGGGCTCTAGAATGAGCTGAGTGAACTCGAGTCCGCACAGCTCGTGCGTCTCTTGTATCAGTCGGAACAAGCGGCGATGATCATCTGGAGAGCCGGCTATCAGGTCGGCGGCGCAACCGAGGAGGTGGTGACTGTGCTTGGCTCCCCCGATAAGGATGTTCAATTCGGGGCAGCGATAGCCGCTACTGATGACGATGGGGCTGCCCCAGACCCGCCGTAGCGGGTCTAGTAGCATTTCCACTAGGATCGTGACCATCCTCCGGGCCACCGGGGTGAGGCTGTTGTCGATCCCGTCTCGCCGGGCCGTGGCGGAGTCTTCAAACTCTTGATAATTAAAGTAGCGCATAGGAGACAAGGTTGATGTTTTTGTTTCTGTAGCAAAGATACGATAGGCGGAAAGCCCGGATATACCATTTGTTTCCACCTATTCGCTCTAGGAGAAGAATTTTAGGGTTCCCCTAAAAAATCATAGAATATCTGTACTTGCTTCGGCGTGATGGAGCGGTCTTTCGAGTGATAACCATGACGGATAAGGGCCTCTTTCAGTCCTTTCACGTCACGGATATATCGGTTCAACTTATGCAAAGCGTTCGAAGGGGTGCCTGACAGGCAATATTGACGGGCGAGATCTATTTTTTTCATCTGTATTGAATTTTAAAATGACTATAGGAGGGTTTCAAGTTTCAAGGTTTCATGAACCCTCTTTCCTCACACACACGTACGTACATTATAAGGGTTTCAAGTAAATCCCTTTATGCTCGCCATGCAGGAGGGCTCCGGAGTCGCATAGTCGGCGTAGCCATGTCTTGGCGGTGTTCTTGGGGATGTTGGCATGCTCGGCGGCCTCCATCCATTGGACGGTGGTGAACTCGTCCGGCATGGAGCTGAGCAGACTGTCCTTTTCCGAGAGGCCTCGGCTGGTGATCTCGCCGGTAGGCAGGAATGAGAGGATATGGGTGGCGTGGAGGTAGAGCGGCTCTGCCATTGTCAGAAGGGCGGCGAAGTCATCGTCGGTGATATGGAGTTCCCAGCCTCCGATGATCTTGTCCTTTAGGTTGTCGCTGTTGATGCCTTGGGCCGGCTGCAATAGTTCCGGTTGTTCCAAGGCACGAAGCATGGCTACCACCTCCATGAAACGTACGAGGTTGATGGCGAGGCGTACCACGGAACTGTTCATCTCCTGCCCGTTGGATTGCCGGGCACGGAGGAAGAGACGTACGAAGCTGTCGTTGAAAGCGGCTTGTTGCCGCTCGTCGAGGCGCAAGGTAATGGTACCCCGGCACTTGAGCTGATCGATCGTGGCCTTCCACTCGTAGCCCATCCGGTGGAATTCCTTCTCGGCGTCTACCTCGTCGACGGAGAATTGGTCGATCCATTCCCGGATCTGCGATTTGTAGTAGAAGACCTCACGGCTGAAGAGCCCGTTCTCGCCCGAGGGGATAAGCGGCGCTACCTGTCCGGGCGTACCCGAGAGCACCATCGAGAGGAAGGTGGAATCGCATTCCCGGTATTCGTTATCGGTCCGTCGGTTGAACGAGAGCCCGGCATGGTCGAAAGCGTTACGGAGCGTATCGCTCCAATGCCCGTAATCCCCCCCGATAGCGGTGGTGATGGTATCCGCCTCGGTCTCGAAAATGATACCGGTGCCGTCCGAATCGATGATATTTTGCAAGATACCCGTCCCGGTATTGTTGCCGGAGATGATAAACATACTGTTTTTAGGCATCTGGGGCATCTCCATCTTGGCTTTCTCCTTGCCTAAGGCATGATAGGCCGCCAAATCTTGGCGGTACTGTTTCATCGCTAGGTCCACTTGTTGGCGGATCTCCCGGTGGATAGGCTCGATAAACTTACGCAGCCACGCCATGATGCCCTTACCCGATGCGGGCGGAGCGATCACGAAGAGCTGGATACAGGGATAGATCCAATGCATCCCATAGAGGCAACGCACCGTCTTGCCCAAGGTGGCGCCTAGGGCGGTGAGAGCCGTGAGCAAAAGGATATCCCGCTGCTCGGCATTATTGGCGAAACCGAGGATGTCCCGTAGCAACGAGGGCCATGGATAGCCGGGTACCAGCCGTGGCAGGGAGGTGTAAGGCTCACTGCCGATGTGGAGTGGGGCGTCGTTTGCCTCGGTTTCCCGATCGCTGGTCTCGTGGGCTTGATCTACCGTATCGGCTGTATTATATGTACTCACACGTGTGTGTGAGGAAAAGGGTTTCGTGAAACCTTGAAACTTGAAACCTATTTCCACGCCCGCCAGCTTGGCCAAGTGGAAAGCGGTGCCCAGATGGACATTCTGGTTTCCGGTGCGCAAGGCACTGGAGAAAAGCTTGTTGGCGTGTAGGGCGTTGAACTTGGGCGATGGCTCGCAGAGACTGATGAAGTCGCTACGTCCTGCCTCTCCGCAATCGGTGGCGATGGCGAAAGCCAATTGTACATACTCGGCGTAGGTGGGGGCGATGTCGGCATGGGCCGCCCGTACCGCTTCTACTAGTTTGGAAAGATCGTTGTTCATGGTATGAATATTTTAGCGTTAGAATCGTGAGACAAGAAACAGCAACGGGCGATATCCTTGCCACAGGTATCCACCTCACCCTTGAAGGTGTCGGCATACAGGAGCTGTATGTAACTCATGGCCCATCGAACGGTCTCGTCTCCGGGGATGAAAAGTTTCACTCCAAGTCCTCCGGGGCTGACAAAGGCGAGTCGGGTCCCGAGATAGGGGTCCTCGAAGAGGTGGTCCCGGAGTTGTTCCGCCTCCTCGAGAGAGGCGAGATGGTCGATATCGACCACTACCAACCCCGAGGCGGAGATGAGAGCGTCGCTCTTACGACGGGAAAAAACGCCGTGGGGCGTTACGAACGGCAGTTGTCGCTGTTTGAGTTGGCGGTATTCCGCTACCCTGCCTTCCCGGATGAAGGCGCGTAATTCGTTGGTAACCGTTTCGAGAGATTTATCCTCGGTGATCCATCGGTACACTTCCCGTAGTGTACAGTTCCCGGTAGGAAGCGTGTTGGTGATGGGAGGAAGAAAGTAAGACATTTGTTGGTCCATATCAATAGGATTTCAGATTAATTTTCTAAAGCTATTGCTAATAATTGATTCTGCGTTTCAGCCTATAGGCTGAAATATCGGATGATTGTTTAATAAAAATTAGCATAGTATGAAGGAAAATTTAGATTTGAACCAGATTTTATTTGATGAGTTAGTGGAATTTCCACGTAAGCGGTTAGGAATCTCCATCCGTGAGTTTTGTGCGGAGGCCCACGTAGGCACCGCCACCTACAGCAAAGCGAAAAAAAAAGAGTATCAATCCCCAGAGTCTGACCCGCTTGCTACAAGAACTATGCGTAGAGATGGATGAGCTGGAGTTCATGGGGTATGGAGCCGGGGCGCTCAAGGAGGTGTATAGGGCGATGAGGCATGGAATGGAAAAATAGAGGGTTGAAAATTGATCGTTTAGGGAACGTTATATTTGTTTTGACGAACCAACGTTTGGAAAGTCTCATCAAACGGGCCTACGCCCAGACCAGCCAAAAGGTGGTTGTCTTGATCGACGAGTACGACGCTCTGCGTCTATTGTAGACCTTCCTGTCCACCATCCCCCGATGTGACAATACGGATTACGAGGGCCATTACCAGTCCTTGCTTTACACGATCTTCAGCCTGCTAGGAATGTATGTGAACGTGGAAGTCAGTACCCCGAAAGGCCGTGTGGATATGGTGATGTGCACACCGACAACGCTCTATGTCGTGGAGTTGAAGTTAAACAAGACTGCGGATATAGCCCTTGAGTAAATCAATTTGCGCAATTATCCGGAGCGCTTCGCTCTTTGTGGGTTGCCGATCGTAAAGGTTGGGATTAATTTTGATAGTGAGCGGCATACGTTGGGGGATTGGGTTATCGAGGGTTCTATGTCTTGTTGAGAATTACAAGCTACTGTAGTCTGATAAAGATGTATCAGGCTTACGGAAACAAAGGAAGCAGAACAGGGTGTTGCCGTATAGTGATACATCGGAACTTTTTTCAAAAATATCTTTAGCGGGTGCTGAGATTATGTTAACATGGTTCCTGACAAAATCACATTGGCTACAAGCCAATGTTAAATTCAAAACTAATTAATTAACAAAACTCAGTTTAAGGCGCACTTATGTGCCCTTTCAAAGGGGGATGCCATAAATTGAGTGCTTGTCTCAAGGCTGCATGAGATATTAACTTGTAGCTTTCAATGCTATGCCTTGATTCTTGAGGCGAATTTATATTCAATCATGTCTACTACATCAGAGAATAACAAGCGAATAGCGAGGAATACAATGTTCCTTTACTTCCGTCAAATATTAGTAATGGCGGTAAGCCTCTATACGGTGCGGGTAGTGCTGGATGTGTTAGGAGAGGAAGATTATGGTATATACAATGTAGTGGGAGGATTTGTGGCCATGTTTAATATATTGTCAGGAGCTTTGTCGGTGGCAATCAGCCGTTTCATTACTTACGAGATGGGGCAGCCAGATGTCACTACTTTGCGATTGCGAAGCATATTCTCTTCCTCTTTGCTGATACAAATAGCTATGGGACTTGTTATCGCCATGCTACTAGGTACGTTTGGAGTTTGGTTTGTAGAATATAAGATGGTTATACCGGCCGAGCGTCTTGATGTTGCGCTTTATGTGTTAGGCTTTTCCACGTTGAACTTTTTTATTAATTTGTTGAGTGTTCCCTATAATGCGTTGATAATTGCTCACGAGCAGATGAAAGCGTTCGCTTATATCAGTGTTGTGGAAGTGACTTTGAAATTGGTGGTAGCTTATTTGCTGGTAATTTCCCCTCTTGATAAATTATGGTTATATGCTTTAAGTATGGCGCTGGTGTCCTTGGTTGTTCGCTTTATATATGCTGCCTATTGTAAACGTCATTTTGCGGAGTGCTGTTTCGTATGGGGATTTGACAGGCGATTGCTTTATAAAATGTTCGTTTTTTCAGGTTGGGCGTTCTTGGGAAATGGTTCATTTGTGCTGAAAGAGCATGGTGTAAATATCTTGTTGAATATATTTTGCGGTCCTATAGTAAATGCCGCTCGAGGAATCACGTCTCAGGTAACGGGTGCGATAACCTTGTTTGTCAGTAATTTTATGCAGGCGGTAAATCCACAAATCACTAAATTATATTCATCGGGCAATTTGCAGGATATGCATCGTCTGATATTTAAAAGTTCTCGCTTCTCGTTTTATCTGATGTTAATGTTAGGTGTTCCATTGATGAAAGGTATTGATTACATACTTTCTTTTTGGCTTGTGTCTGTACCGGAATATACGGCTGTGTTTATTCAATTGTTGATGGTCTTTTGCCTGATGGATTGTCTTGTGCAGCCTTTGATGACCGGTCTTTTGGCAGAAGGGAATATACGTGTTTATGAAATAGCATTAGTGGTGTTGAATATAGGCAATGTTTTTTTTTCTTACATCGCTTTAAAACACGGTTATTTTCCTGAATGCGTATATTGGATATCCATCGTGGTAGAGGTAGGTATTATCATTAGTCGTGTATGGCTGTCGGGTAAGACCTATCAGTTGCCAGTTAAACGATATTGTGTGGAGGTGTTGGGTAATGCCCTTTTAGTGGCCGCTGTAACGGGAATATTTGCTTGGTGGATTTGTCTGCCCCTTAACAATGCTTTTGCCAATTTTATATTATCAATGTTACTTGTTTTTCTGTTTGCTGGTTTGATGGTCTATGTTTTAGGACTAACTCGTAATGAACGTAAATTTTTGCGAACTACGATAAAGAATAAATTGTGTTTATAAGAAAATAAATAGGGTGTTCAGTCTTATGTCCCAACTTTTTTATTTTAGTACTAAAATCAGAAACATCAAACTGAATACCCTAGAAAATAAATAAGAAGCAATTGTACAATGAGAATATTACTGTTGGGAGGAACAGGGGCTATGGGTGTTCATTTAGCCATGCTCTTATCAAAACAAGGAAATGATGTGTTTGTAACTACCCGTAAGGATAGGATGAATAACGCTGGCATTACCTATCTGAGAGGTAATGCGCATGATCCTTTATTTATAGAGGAAATCTTACGGGAGGGCTGGGATGCGATTGTAGATTTCATGGTGTATCATACGGATGAGTTCGCTAGGCGGGTTGACTTACTTTTGAGATATACGAATCAGTATGTCTACCTAAGTTCAGCCAGAATATTCGCTAACGAGGATGCGTATATAACGGAAAGATCTCCTCGTCTATTGGATATAACGTCGGATACCGATTACTTGAAAACCGATGAGTATGCTTTGACTAAAGCATTGCAAGAGAATTTATTACGGGCTTCCGGATATAAAAACTGGACGATTGTCAGACCGTACATCACATTTAGCGATATTCGTTTACAGTTAGGGGTTTATGAGAAGGAACAATGGTTGTATAGAGCGTTGCAGGGACGTGCGATCGTTTTCTCGAAAGACATTGCGAGTCATTATACGACATTGACTTATGGCGAAGATGTGGCTCAAGGTATTGCCGGGCTTATTGGTAATGCGATGGCTTTGGGTGAGGATTTTAATATAGTGACAGCTGAGTCGCTTACTTGGCAAGAGGTATTGGATCTTTATGTGCGGACGATCGAGGAATGTGCCGGAAAGCGTCCCCCTGTGGTTTATACTGATACTTGTTTGAATTTGTTGTTCAAGCGTACTCAATATCAAGTGAAGTATTGTCGCTTGTTTGACAGGAAATTTGATAATCGTAAGATCCTTTCTGCGGTTCCTGATTTGAGATTCTCGGATGTACGGATATCTCTTCAACGGTGCCTGTGCGCATTGATAAACAGTCGACGTTTTAAAACTATAGGTTGGAGGAATGAAGCCCTATTGGATCGAGTGAGCGTGGAATTTACGCCTATACGTGAAGTAGAGAGCTTCAAGCTGTATATGGTGTATCTCTTGTTTAGGGAACTTCCTTTAGAGTGTGTGAAATATGTAATAAATCATAGATAGAGATAGGTATGGAAGGAAAATATTATAGTTCGGAAAGAAGCATTCAGCTCCTGATCTCATTACTAAAACAACATAATATCAAAAAGATAGTAGCATCCCCAGGTACCACAAATCTTTCGTTTGTCGCAAGTTTGCAGCAAGACAGTTGGTTTGAGATGTATTCAAGCGTGGATGAGCGCAGTGCTGCATATATCGCATGCGGTATGGCGGCGGAATTGGGGGAACCGGTCGTGTTGACCTGTACGGGGGCGACCGCTTCTCGTAATTATATTTCGGGCCTAACGGAGGCCTATTACCGTAAATTGCCGGTATTGGCGGTCACGAGTTCGCAAGATATTTCCCGGATCGGTCATCATATCGCACAGGTGATAGACCGTCGTGCCATACAGAATGACATCGCCCTTTTGAGTGAGCATATCCCCGTGACCGATGATATCACGACGGAATGGAGTAATACCATAAAGATAAACCGGGCGTTGTTGGAACTCCGCCATCATGGAGGCGGCCCAGTACATATAAACTTGACTACCACTTATAGCCGTGACTATTCGGTAAAGGTGTTACCACAAGCACGAATGATTCATCGTGTTATGCCTCAAGATGTTTTCCCTGAGTTGCCGAAAGGGAGTGTCGCTGTCTTTGTTGGCGCTCACCGTAAGTTTACTGATGCGGAAACGGCTGCTCTTGATGCTTTCTGCGCTACATACGATGCGGTGGTGTTCACGGATCATACCAGTGGTTATAAAGGTAAATATCGTGTACCGGTCTCTATTCTTTCTTCGCAAGAAAAAGAGTGCTTCGAGTTGACAGATATGGATTTATTAGTACATATTGGAGAGGTGTCAGGCGGATATATAGGTCTGTCTCCCCATGCAGTATGGCGTGTTAATCTGGATGGTGAACTTCGTGATACTTATCGTAAATTGACTTGTGTATTCGAGATGGAGGAGCAGGCGTTTTTTGAACATTATGCGGATACCGTTAGACCAGCTTGCCATGCTTACTTTGATACCTGTTGGACAAAATTGAAATCCACATGGGCGAAAGTTATGGCTGATACTTTGCCGTTTTCCAATGTCTGGATTGCTCATGAAACCTCATTACGCATACCTGCCAATAGTGTGCTTTTCCTAGGGATTCTTAATACATTGCGTACATGGAATTATTTCGATATTCCTGATACGGTGTATGGGTATTCCAATACAGGAGGTTTTGGAATAGATGGCTATATCTCTTCATTCGTGGGGGCTTCGTTAGTTCATCTTGATAAGCTTTATTTTTGTGTAGCGGGTGATCTCTCTTTTTTTTACGATATGAATGTGTTAGGTAATCGCCATGTAGGTCGGAATGTCCGAATTCTATTGGTGAATAATGGTAAAGGAACAGAATTTCGTAATTATATGCATCCGGGTGCAGCTTTTGGTGAGGAAGCAGATAAATTTATTGCTGCAGCCGGGCATTATGGCAATAAGTCACGTCAATTAGTGCGGCACTATGCGGAAGATTTAGGATATGAATATCTTTCAGCCGACAGTAAAGAGGAATATTTGCAACATTTAGATCGCTTCCTTTTACCAGAAATGACCGATCACCCTATGTTATTCGAAGTGTTTACAACGAATGAGGATGAGAGTGAGGCTATTCGGATGGTATGCAATCTTAATATATCAGTTAAAGGTGTGTTGAAAAAAGTGACAAAAAATGTTGTGGGAGAACAAGGAAGAGAGCTTATCAAAAAAATGATGGGAAAATGAGATTGGATGAAAATCTTCAATAAGATAGTTAGTATTTAATAAATGAAAATAGGAATTTTAACTTCTCCACTTAAAAGTAATTATGGGGGAATATTGCAAAATTGGGCTTTACAACAAGTATTAATTAAATTAGGTCATAAACCTATTACGATTGATGTTTATCCGCATCCGGGAATTAAAATATTTATTCTTTCTACAATTAAGTCTATATTACTGTGGTTTATTCCTTCGCATAGGCGTAAATTTACGAGATGGAATGGTGAACGTAGTTCTTTGTTCGATAATTTTGTGCGTGAACGGATAGTAACGTCTCATTTATGTAGATACTATACTATGAGTATAGTAAAAGAATATGAGTTAGATGCTTTAATTGTAGGTAGCGATCAAGTATGGCGTCCCAGGTATAATGTTCGGACGTTACCTGATATGTTTCTTCGGTTTGCACATTCGTTTAAAGGAAGGAAGATTGCTTATGCCGCATCTTTTGGTGTGAATAATTGGGAGTTTTCAAAAGGACAAACTTCGCTTTGTGCAACTTTAGTTAAACAATTTGATGCTATATCTGTACGAGAATCGAGTGGTGTTGATTTGTGTGAGAAATATTTGGGAGTGAATGCTATATCTGTACTTGATCCAACACTCCTTCTCGCTAAGGATGAATATGCCAAGCTGTGTGAAGAGATACCAATATGTAATGAGAGATTTTTAGCTGTTTACGTTCTTGATCCTAAAAAAGATGTGGAAGATATTATAAAAGAGGAAGCAAAAAAACGGGGTCTTGCCATTAAGTATTTTTCCGCAGATCGAAATGCTAATTTGAAAGTGGAAGAATGGTTGGCTATATTTCGAGATGCCAGTTTTGTTGTAACAGATTCATTTCATGGAACTATTTTTTCGATTATTTTCGAGAAAGAATTTCGTAATGTTGTGAATATGAAGAGAGGTTGTGCTCGTTTTGTGGATATTATAAATAAATATAAATCGAATTCATTAGGTGTTTTTCGTAAGAAAAGTTTAGATTTTATTAGGGATTCATTAGTGTAGAAGAGCTGTGGTATTTGTTATGAGAGTTGAAGATTTGTTTATATATTGTTCTTTATAAATAGTTTTTAGCGTGTTTCCTATTTGAATATGGTGTATCTGTTATTTGCTGTTTGCTCATATTTGTATTTGTTATTATTATCTAAATATAAAGAGGTAGGTTATAAAACTGTAATAGTATTTAGCTTACCTGTGATATTCGCTTGGGTATTGATAATAGGAAGTCAGTATTATGTGGGAACTGATTATCCAACATATTTGTCACTTTTTAAGAATATTGATTCTGCAAAAAATGAAGATACAGAGTTTGGCTTTGTGTATTTTGTATATTTATGTAATTATCTAGGTTTTTATGGGCAGGATTTGTTTTTTATAATTGCGTTTTTTTGGATACTTTCTTTGTTGCAAATTTCGAGAACTATAACTACTTCAAAATATGTATTTATATTCGTGTTTGTGTTTGTTACTGTTTCAACTGTTTTTAATAATCAAATGAATGGCGTTAGGCAATATGTAGCTGTGTATTTTTTTACATCTTCTGTATTGTATATGCTGAATAAAAAATATGTTCTCTTTTTAATTGCTTTTTTTCTATCGTTTAGTTGGCATATGTCTGCGGTAATATTAGTTCCAATATTGCTTTTGTTTTATTTTTTTAAATTGCAAAATAGTAGATTTTTATTGTCTTCTATAGTGCTGTTTTCTATTGCTTTTAATTTTTTCTTTAAAGAAGAGTGGTTGTATTCTTTTATAGCTATTACTAATTTGTATGATAGTTATTTAGATAGTGATTACGTTCAAGAGGTTAGCTTGTTTAATAAATTGACAAAATTGATGTATACTCCTGTGGTTTTATGTTCTATATATAAGTTTAAGAAGTATGATTTGAATTTTGATGAGAAAAGTATATTTGTGATAGGAGTGTATTCGTATGCCATATTTATGGCTTGCTTATCTAATACATTGACTAATAGATTTGGAATGTATTTTACAATACTTTCATGTATCCCTTTTGTCTATTTTCTGATTTATCTATATAAGAAAAAAACATTGGCTTCCTATTTGCTTTATTTACTTTTGTGCTTTTTTATTTTATTGGTGTATGCATTGAAGGTTACTCGCTTTTCTACAGGCGAATATGCTTTTGATTCTATCTTTTTTCATTAAAAAATGTTCGGATGAAAATTTCTGTTGTTGTACCAACTTATAAGCCTAAATATTATCTTTGGGAATGTCTTAATTCATTGAAAGAACAGACTTTTCCTGTTGATGATTTTGAAATATTGCTTGTGCTAAATGGATGTTGTGAACCTTACAAATCGGAAATCGAAGAATATCTATTGAAAAATGTTATGTCTAATGTGTACTTGATTCAAGTAGATCAGCCAGGAGTTTCTAATGCTCGTAATATAGCTCTGGATTATGCAAAAGGTTCTTATGTGGCTTTTATAGATGATGATGATTATGTATCTCCATTTTATTTGGAAGAACTTTATGCCAAAGCTTCATTAGATACTATTTCTCTTTGCTATCCATATGCGTTTAATGATGGAACTCCAGAAATGCAATTGCCTTATTATATTACTGATGCTTATGAATATTGTAGCCGTCAAACAAGATGTTTGAAACTTTCATCTAAAGTTAGGAAATATTTTTCTGGACCTTGTATGAAACTTATTCCAATGGATATCATAAAAGAGCGGAGGTTTGATATTAATTTTCGAAATGGAGAAGACACTCTTTTTATGTTTCTTATTAGTGATAGGTTTCGTTATTTTGCTATTACTTCTCCTTCAGCAGTTTATTATCGTCGTTATCGTTTAGGTAGTGCATTGTTTAATAAACGTAGTCTTAAGGAAAGAGTTATTAATTGTATATTACATCAATTCTATTATGTTAGAATTTTTGTATCTAATCCATTTAAATATAATTTTACTTTTTTTGTATCGAGATTCTTGGGTGAATTTGTATCTATTAGAAATTAAAATTTGTGATGAAAATATGTTATTTTATTGGTGATATTACTACTACAGGTGGAATAGAACGTGTACTTTCAATATTAACGACTGAGCAATCAAAAGATTCGGAATTTGATATTACAATAGTGTCGCAGTTTCATTCTCATCCCACTCCTAATTACTTTTTTGATAATAATGTTAAAATCGTATATTTATCAGAAAAGAAATTTGATGGACATCCTGGCTCGTTAACTCGTTTTATACATCATTTTGAAATGATAGGTAAAGTACGTAAATTTTTTATGCTAAATCGATTTGATTTAATTCTTTCTCAATCATTTCCTAATACGTTTACGTTGTGGATTGCAGGACTTAATATGAGTAGAGTTATTGGAGTAGAACATGTGTTTTACGGATATTATAATAGTGTAATACGTAGAATTCGTCATGTTGTTTATAAACAGCTTGCACAGCTAGTTGTACTTACGAATAATGATAAATCTGCTTTTAGATCAGAAGGATTGAGTAAGATTGTTACAATTGCAAATCCTGTTGTTTTATCGAATCGTTCCTGTTTTCCTCTAATAAATAAAAAAATTATTTCAGTAGGGCGTTTAGTTTATCAAAAAGGATTTGATACGCTTATAGAAATATTTGGAAATATACATTTGAAATATCCGGATTGGGTAGTAGAAATTTATGGAAGTGGAGTCCTTCTAAGAGAATTGCAAAGTCAGGTTGATAAAGCGGGATTGACGAGTTGTTTTAAATTTATGGGAGTAACAGATCGGATAGAATGTGAGTATCATAAAGCATCGATATTTGCTATGCCTTCACGTTTTGAGGGCTTTCCTATGGTGCTTGTTGAGGCTATGAGTCAGGGTCTTGCGTGTATCTCTTTTGATTGTCCTAATGGCCCATCTGATATTATTTGCGATGAAAATGTAGGTATGCTAATAGAAAATCAAAAAAAGGCTGATTTTGAAAAAGGGTTATCTCGATTGATAGAAAATGCAGAATTGAGACAACAAATAGGAAGAAATGCATTCGAAAGCGTTGAGCGTTTTGATGTGCGTAATATTGTTTGTGAGTGGAAGGATTTATTCCAAAAGATACTTGGGTAATTAATAAATATTTTTAGATGAACATTGCGATTGTCGGCACCGGTTATGTGGGTTTGGTGTCAGGAACTTGTTTTGCAGAAATGGGAGTAGATGTCACATGTATAGATGTTGACCAAGCGAAAATAAAAAATTTATTGGAGGGGAATATTCCGATCTATGAGCCAGGTTTGGAAGAGATGGTATTACGTAATTCCAAGGGAGGCAGGCTTCATTTTGCGACAGATTTGACCTCTTGTCTGGATAGTGTGGATATCGTTTTTTGTGCTGTGGGTACACCTCCGGATGAGGATGGTAGTGCAGATCTACATTATGTGTTGGAGGTAGCTCGTACGTTTGGTCAGAATATTAGCAAATATACGGTATTGGTAACCAAGAGTACGGTTCCCGTAGGTACGGCACGGAAGATAAAGGTTGCTATTCAAGAGGAGTTGGATAAACGTGGAGTGAATGTCCCTTTCGATGTGGGCTCGAATCCTGAATTCCTGAAGGAAGGTGCGGCAATTAAGGATTTCATGAGCCCGGATCGGGTAGTAGTAGGTATGGAGTCGGAGAGGGCAAAAGAGATAATGAGTAAACTCTATCGTCCGTTTCTCTTAAATAATTTTCGAGTGATATTTACAGATATCGCTTCAGCGGAAATGATAAAATATGCAGCAAATAGTATGCTAGCAACCCGTATATCCTTTATGAACGATATTGCTAATCTTTGTGAATTACTTGGTGCTGATGTAAATATGGTTCGTAAAGGTATTGGCTCTGATAGTCGCATAGGGAATAAATTTTTGTATCCAGGTTGTGGCTATGGTGGAAGTTGCTTCCCTAAAGATGTAAAAGCTTTAATTAAGACTGCAGAAAAGAATGGTTATTCTATGAAGGTGTTAAAAGCTGTGGAGGAGGTAAATGAACATCAAAAAACTATACTTTTTTCAAAACTGACAAAACATTTACCTTCATTGAAAGGAAAGATCATTGCTTTATGGGGCTTGGCTTTTAAACCAGAAACAGATGATATGCGTGAGGCTACTTCTTTGGTGATGATCGATTTGCTTGTTAAAGCTGGAGCTATCGTTAAAGTTTTTGATCCTGTAGCAATGGATGAATGTAAATGTAGGATTGGAGATAAGGTGGTTTATGCTCAAGATATGTATGAAGCTACAATAGATGCTGATGCTCTCTTGTTATTAACAGAATGGAAGCAATTTAGGTTACCGAGTTGGGCTATTTTGAAAAAGGTCATGAGGCAATATTTTTTATTAGATGGTCGTAATATTTATGATTCGAAGGAATTGGAGAGTTTTGGTTTTACATATGAATGTATAGGTCGGTGATATGGATGATTTAGGACTGGTATCTATAATAACTCCTACATATAATTGTGCTCAATATATAGGGGAAACAATTGATACGGTTATTTCTCAAACATATATTAATTGGGAAATGATAATCGTAGATGATTGCTCTTCTGATGATACGGACAAAATAGTTTCTAAATATCAAAAGCGGGATTCTCGTATTAAGTATTATCGATTAGCAAATAATTCAGGGGCGGCGGTTGCTCGTACTGTAGCGATGCGTTTGGCTTCTGGAAAATATATCGCTTTTTTGGATAGTGATGATTTGTGGATGCCAAATAAGTTATTTGTCCAATTGGACTTCATGATAAAAAATGGATATGCTTTTACTTGCACATCTTATGAACAAATAAATGAGTCAGGAAAGACTCTGAATAGGATTGTTCGTGCGGTTAGTAGAGTTAATTATAACAGATTGCTTTTGGATTGTCCTGTTGGTAATTCTACAGTGATGTATGATGTGTCTAAAATGGGAAAATTTGAGGTCCCTAATATACGTAAGAGAAATGATGATGCTTTGTGGCTTAAAATGTTAAGAGTTGAACCGTATATTTGGGGTATTCCTAATGTCCTGGTGAAATATCGTATACGTCCTAACTCTATATCAGTTAATAAGTTCAGTTTAGTAAAATATCATTGGCATTTGTATCGCAAAATAGAGCAATTGAATTTATTACGTTCTGTTTTTCATGTGTTTTTTTGGTGCTTTTTAAAAATTTTCAGAATCAAGTAATATTAGGTATATGATGAAAAAGATACCTTTTTCGCCTCCCGATATGTCAGAGGCAGAGATCAATGAGGTTGCCGAGGCTCTTCGTTCCGGCTGGATTACCACGGGGCCTAAGACAAAAGAATTTGAGAGATTAATTGCCATGTGCTGCCAAACGGATCAAGCTGTATGCTTGAATTCGGCTACGGCTTGTATGGAGTTGATATTGCGTGTTTTGGGCGTTGGGCCAGGAGACGAGGTGATTACTTCCGCTTATACGTATACCGCTACCGCAAGTGTAACTTGTCATGTGGGGGCAAAGGTTGTCATGGTAGATACCGCTCCTGATTCGTTTGAGATGGATTATGATAAGTTGGCAGATGCGATCACGGAGAAGACAAAGGTGGTTCTGCCTGTTGATCTTGCCGGTGTGGTTTGTGATTATGATAAGATATTCGCTGCCGTAGAGAGCAAGAAACATTTGTTTTCGCCAGTGAATGATATCCAGAAGGCATACGGTCGGGTTATCGTACTTGCGGATGCCGCCCATGCTTTTGGTGCCAAATGGCATGGAAAGATGTGTGGTGAGATCGCTGATTTTACTTCGTTTTCCTTCCATGCCGTGAAAAATCTTACGACAGCAGAGGGAGGTGCGTTGACTTGGAGAAATCATGATGGGGTTGACAACGAGTCTCTTTATAAACAGTTTCAATTGCTTTCCCTTCATGGGCAGAACAAGGACGCACTAGCTAAGACGAGGTTGGGAGCATGGGAGTATGATATTGTCGCTCCGTATTATAAGTGTAATATGACGGATGTAATGGCGGGTATTGGTCTTGCGCAGTTGAAGCGTTATCCGGAAATGCTGTATCGTCGTCGTCAGATTATTGAGAGGTATAATGAAGGACTGAGGGGGTGCGATGTGCAGGTCTTGGATCATTTTGGTGATGACCATTCTTCGAGTGGGCATTTGTATCTAGTACGTTTGCTTGGTGAGGATGTGGAATATCGAAATGCTGTGATAGAGCGGATGGCTGAACGTGGAATCGCTTGTAACGTACATTATAAGCCTTTACCAATGATGACGGCCTATAAAAATTTAGGTTTTGATATCGTAGATTATCCGAATGCTTACAACCAATACCATAACGAGATTACTCTTCCTTTGCATACCAGTCTTACGAATGAGGACGTAGAGTATGTGATTTCTAATTTTGTTGATATTATTACCCAATAAAATAATCAATCGATTTGAAACGTTTTTTTGATGTTGTAGCCAGCGGGATAGGTCTTATCTTGCTAAGTCCTTTGTTTGTTATTCTGGCAATTTGGATTAAGTGTGATTCTACCGGACCTGTTTTTTATAGGCAAATTCGTGTAGGACGTAACAATCGAGATTTTCAGTTGCTTAAATTTCGAAGTATGCGTGTAGGTTCTGATAAGAAGGGACTTATTACCGTAGGAGGGCGTGATCCACGGATTACACGGTCTGGTTATTATATCCGTAAGTATAAATTGGATGAGTTTCCTCAATTGATCAATGTACTTAAAGGGGATATGAGTTTGGTAGGTCCTCGGCCCGAGGTGCGTAAGTATGTCGATATGTATACGACTGAACAAAGGCGTGTGTTGGCTGTCCGGCCGGGTATTACAGATTACGCATCTATAGTGTATATGGATGAAAATAGGTTACTTGGACAGTCTTCAAATCCCGACAAAACTTATGTTGAGGATATTATGCCGGCGAAAATTGAACTCAATATGAGATATATTAACCATCCTACATTGTTTGAGTACTTTAAGCTGATATTTCTTACGATTTTTAAAATAGCTAGATAAAAAAGATCGATTTTGTTTTTATGTGAAATGTTATCGGGAGAGTTGGTGTAATAGCCGGCTCTCCCGTTTTTTATTTCTATTGAACGCTTGCGCTTAAAAGGCGATCGCCACCTCCGCACCGATCTGGAAAGGCTTACCTAGTTGGATAAACGGATTCCCGAATGACTCGAAATAAAATGCAGAGTAATGGGTGTTCGTTATATTACGGCTCCATAGGTTTACGTTGACGATACCTTTGCGTACGCCTACCTTTGCGTTCACCGTTCCGTAGAATTTCTGGTAGATGTCGTTTCGCTCGGTCCAGAAGATCTTTCCGACACCGCTGAATTGGGCGGAGGCGGAGAATTGGTCTATCCATGCGTTACGGAACAGGCGGGTGTATTGCAGTCCTACGTTGAAGGTATGACGTGGGGTATATGGGATGAAGTTGTTCTTGAAATCCTCTTTCCCATTGTTGTAATCCCGGAACGTAGCATGGGTGAAACCGTAATTAACGTCGGCGGTTAGCCCATCGATGATGCGGGCACGCAAGGAGGCCTCTATACCGTAGCTTTTGGCTTTCCCGGCGTTGGTGAGGATACGGCCGTTGCCGCTGTTCACGAACTTGGTCAACTGCACGTCTTGAATGTCCATATAGAAACCTGTTAATTCTGCGCTTAGGCGTTGGAATAGCAACTCGCTACGGATACCGATCTCGTAGTTCCAGCTTTTCTCCGGTTTGTAGGAGGCTACTTCCTCGATGGGGGTAGGTTCTTTGACCTCGATCGGCATCATGTCCTTGAAAGCGCTCATCATATCGTATTGCATCTGGCTTTGCATCACGTCTGCCGACATTTGTACGTTGTAGCCCCCGGTCTTATAACCTTTCGCTACCGATACATAGGTGAACGTGTTTGACGAGCATTCGTACTTTAAAGAGACTTTCGGAAGTACTTGCCAGAAGTCTTGGGAGACACTGGCGTCCATCACGGTGGTTGGGATCGGGAAAAGTTTCTCGATGTCGATAACCGGTCCGTTTTCTACGAAGCCGAAACCCATTCTCATCTTAGCCTCGGAATTGTAATCCATCTTTTGCTTCTCGTAATCCAAGCGGATACCGGCGGTAATTGACAGACCTTCCGTGAACAAGTTGTTATAAGTGGATTGGTGATACAATGCAAGGCCGTAAGAAGGGGTGTCGAAAGAACCCGGAATATAAAGATGATCGTCCAGTATTTTTAGATAGGGCATCTTAGGGTGATCTTTCTTCAATTGATCGAATACGGGCTGGAGGACGGTCTTAATCCCATCTTCCTTGAAATCGACCGGGCCGTCTGTATGTAGATCATCGTAGAAACCGTAGAGTCCGAAGGACCATTGGTAATTATTCCTCGTGTTGCTCTTGATCGCCAATTCCTCGCTGAAAGCGTTTTGCTTTTGCTTTTGGTTGAGGGTAAAGATCGAGAGAGGGGAGAAGTCTTGATCCATCTTCATGTCATCCTTGAAATATTGATGACCGGTGATGCTGCTCAGTATCACGTGCTCATTCCGGTATTCGAGGGACAGGTTATTGGCGATGACCGTCCGTTTATAAGAGCTGGGATCGTTGATATTGATAGGATTTACATACTTGTGATCGGTATTTCCGGTTCCGATGAACATACCATATGGAAACGCTCCTTGATCCGTATAATCTACGGAAAGGGAGTAGGAGGCACGGAAGTTTGGATTGAAGCGACCTTCTAATTTGAATCGGCCGCCTACATTGTCTTCCTTATCGATCTTTTTCCCATCGTAGGCATTGGTGTAGAAGCCGTCGCTATGGTCATAGTAAGCGGCGGCGGTGAATCCGATGGTTTCGCTCAACTTAGCATAATGGGAGGCCTTGACTTTATATTGCCCGTAGCTTCCGGCCGATAGGGAGAGTTTCTTTCCTTGGTAATCGAACGGGGAGATGGTATAGATATTTACGATGCCCCCCATGGCGTTACGACCATACAAGGTTCCTTGCGGCCCTCGTAATACCTCGATGCGTTGGATATCGGTCAGCTCGAAATCGAAGGTGCTTTTATCCAGATAAGGCACGTTGTCTACATATAAACCCACGGATTGTCCGCTACTTCTGGCTCCGATACCGCGGATATAGATGGCCGAGGTTAGTTTTGCCCCATAATCCGGCATGTATAGGTTAGGGACGAAAGAACTTATATCCTTTAATGCGTCGATCTGCCTGCCGGAGATCATTTGTGGGGAAAGGATCGATACGGAACCGGGTAACGTGCGGAGATTATTTGTCTCCTTCGTGGATGAGGTCACGATTACCTCACCCATGTTATAGGTTTTTATCGTGTCGTTCTCGTTAGCCTTGATGTCCTCGGCGTATACATTTTGCAGCCCCAACGCACCTAGGGCGATGATACCTAAGTAGTGTCTCTTCATCGAATTTCTTTTGTTAGTATATTTTTTCAATCGCGAAGAAACGGTAAAGAAACAGGATGGTCAATCACTAGATGTAGTGATTTTGAAAGCTGGTTTGTTGGCTTCGCTATAGTTCGATATCGTCGCCGGAGATGATCCCGTTCATGATGGCGTAGAAGGTGAGGCCGGATACGGTCTTGATGCCCAGCTTGGCGGTGATGTTCTTACGATGGGTGAGGACGGTGTTCAAGCTGATGTTCAGCTTATCGGCGATCTCTTTATTCGTGATGCCTTTTACGATCAGTTGAAGTACGTCTACCTCACGGCTGGATAGGTCCTTGTTGTTTTCGGTTGTGGTGTTGCTGGAGCTGTCGCTCGTAAATAATTGTTGCAATTGCTCGATAATGGTCTCTTGGGAGGAACGTAACGTGATACGGTTCGTAGACGAGAGTGCCCCGTGTTCTTCGGTGCTGTCGATGAGGAGGGCGGTCTTGTTTCTTCTCGGGAGGAAGAAATCTGCGTTGAGCACAAGGGTATCAGAATCGGTGAAATAGTAATCGTAGGTGTCGCTTCCTGTGGAGGAAAGCATCTCGAAATTTGGAAAATAGCAAACCTCTACCGGGGGGAAGTAGTCGGTCAGCAAGCTTTGCAGCCCAATACTTCTTAGGGTATCAGACAGTATGATCGCTATTTGTTTGTTTCGATGCATTTCAGATCGTTAGATACATAATTTTTCCATGGCCGAGACCATGGGGGTAAGGATTCGATACCGGATCCGGTTGTGTTGTTTGATATCTTTCTCCAGACTACAGATGGAGAAGAGGACGGCATAACATAAATTCTCGTCGTAATCTCCCGAAAGATGCTTGACCATGATACTTTTTAAGTCGGCTAAAAGGGCCTCGATGGTATCTTCCGTACGTTGCTCGGAGGTGATTTGCAATCCATCGATCGTTCCCGCCGGTTCTTTTCCCAGCTTTTTACTTAACGACATGCAGTAGGGGAACCATATCTTATCATCTTTCTCAATGCGGGCGATGAGTTCTTCCTTGAACGAGGAGAAGAAGCGTCCTATCAATCCAAGAGTAGGATTGCCTGGCGTACTCATCGAGATAAAGGAACCTAGATGGCGTTCTATATTGGGAAGCTGATAACGTAAATAGTATTGGTTCGTCTTTGTCAGGTAATCAATGATCTGCGATGTATGGAAAGTTTGTAACTTCTTCTCCGGAAAATACTCCTCGTTGAGGAAGGTATTGATCACTGTCAATAAAAAGTCCGTATCCAGCGAATGTTCTTCACAGAGCGTCTTCACCGATTTGTCGCCAAGCCCGAGACGAATCCCAAACCGGTTGATTACGGGAATGAGTGAGGGGTGTTCTTCCACCACCTCACTCAATTGCATATTTGGGTATACTAAAGGCATCTTATCAAGCTTGTTCCCATTGTTCACGTAATAACTTGACGGCGGCGGGGACTACCACGTTACGGTCTCCCTGACATCCGCACTCGAAACTTACGTAGTTGTTATAACCAATCATTTTCAATCCCTTGAAGCCATTGATATAGTTATCGGCATCTCCATCCTCACCCGGCATGCTGCGACGTTTGCGGCTGGCCACGTGTACGTGTTGGAGATACTCTCCACCGGAGATAAAGGCTCCCATATCAGAGGTCTCTTCCCATGTCATATGCCAGAAGTCGCCCATGCAACGTACACCCGGATTATTGATATCCCGGCATAAAGAGGCGGCGTCGGCTACTTGACGTAGATAAAAACACTCTTTTCGGTTCAAAGGTTCAAAGATGACGCTAGTCCCATGCTGGGCGGCGAAAGTTCCCATCTCGTTGAATTGCTCGCAAAGGAAATCCCGTGTCTCCATCGTATGAGGCAAGGCGGGGACTTGACCATTAAAGGCAGGAACGATAATCACGCCCGTAGAACCTAATTCACCGGCTGCGGCGATGATCTCTTTCATCGTATCCATGCATTCCTTGCGGATGGCTGGATCGGTAGAAAGAATAAAGCCTTTGAAGCCGGCGCAAATGGCACTCACTTTGATATTACGTCCGTTTAAGGCCTGCTTGATCTCGTTTACCCGGCTGGCTAATCCTCCGCCACCCGGCTCAAAACCTACAACGCCCAACTTCTCCATAAAATCAAGTTTCTCGTTCAAACTTTCACCCGGGGCGATTCCCTCTTGGAAAGAAAGCTTTAATTCAAGGTCCTTGCCGGGCTTGTCGCTCCCTTTTTCTCCTTTGGCAGTGTTTGCCGACTTGGAAGAGCAGGAGGCCAAGGCCGTACTTCCTACCGCTAAAGCAGCGCCGGATAAGGAGGTTCTTAAAAAGTTTCTTCTATTTAATGTCATAAACAGTCTGGATTATTTCTTGTCGATTGGTTTACCCGGAACAGGAACGACGAAGCCGCTCATATCCATCTTTCCTAAGTTCAAATCTTTCGGAGTGTAATCCAATGCTGAGGCAGTCATGGCATCCCAAGTGGTCTCGGCACCCGTGTAAGCGGACTCACGACCCATGATTGCGGCCATATTGGAGATAGCAGTCTCAGAAGCTTGCTCGATTTGTTTACCACCACGGATGCAGTTGATCCAGTTTACATGCTCTAATGTATACGGGTCAGTTTGCTTGAAGTTCGCTTTTTCGGCCTCACTATCATATTTCCAGATAACGTTTCCTGCCAAATCCTTGATCTCCATCGTGTCACTGCTCCATGATCCCTTGGTTCCTTGGATGAATTCGCTTACATTATTTGCACAACCATCTATCTGGCGGCACATACTATGCATATGGATACCATTTTCCATTGTGAAATCAACGCTGAAGTTATCATATTGGTCGCCAGTGATACGACGGTGGCGAGAACCGAAACCTACAGCCTTGACTGGTTTCAATCCGCTGAACCAAGTGAATACATCTATATTATGTACGTGTTGCTCTACGATATGGTCGCCGGAAAGCCATTTCCAGTTTACCCAGTCTTTGATCATATATTCGCAATCGTTCCATCCCGGTTGACGATCCCGATACCAAAGCATATTCTGATTCCAGTAAACCGTACCGCCCGTGATCTCACCGATCAATCCTTCCATGATCTTCTTGTAAGACTCGACATAACTGCGTTGGTGATGGCGTTGAGTACCGGTTACGACACATAAGTTCTTTGCCGCAGCTTGTTTTGCGGTAGCCATAATGGTACGGTAACCAACCGGATCAACACAGATAGGTTTCTCTAAGAAGGAATGTTTGCCCTTTTCTGTGGCGTATTGGAAATGAACTGGACGGAATACGGGAGGAGTGGCGACGATCACTACATCTACACCGCTATCAATCACTTGTTTGTATGCATCCAAGCCGACGAAACGTTTATCAGCCGGTACATCAATTCCTTTCTCATCTTTTAATTTCTTTGCCAAATCATCGACACGTTCTTGGAACGTATCGCCTAAAGCCACGATCGTAACGCCGTTCGCAGCGTTCAAGAAGTTAAAAGCGGCTCCGGAACCACGTCCGCCACAACCGATTACACCAGCTTTTAGTTCTTTTCCATCAGTCGCCAGATCTGGTAATTCGGGCACGTAATAAGTACCGGGTTCTTTCAAAGGCTTTATTGCGTTCGCACTTTCACCTCCACCACAAGAAGTTAATACACCAACTGTACTACCTGTTCCAATTGCTCCAAGCGCACCCGCTAGGGCTGAACTTTTCAGAAATGATCTTCTGCTAATGCTGTTCTCTTTTTTCATGATATTATTTTTTAGACACTATTTATTAGGTTCACATACAACACGGAAACCGATTCCTCTGATATCGGAGTACCACCAGATACTCTTCGGTTGTTGCGGATCGGTTTTTAACCAAGCTTCATGTTTGGTATAATCACGGGAAGCGCAGCGAAGATCTGCCGCATCGGAGGTGTAATTACCGCCTCTCACTACCCACTCAGTACCTTCGGTAACCAATGGATCTGTGGCGCTACTTCCGCTTTTAGCGTAAGCTTCAGGATCATACTTGTCGGCACAATATTCCATTACATTACCCAACATATTCTTTAAACCAAAGGGATTGGCTTTTACTAAATCCGGTTCTTGCGTCTTGTTTTTGCTGTTCTTGCTATAAATCACATAAGAACCTATACTATCAGTCTTTGCGTCGAAAAATTTACGCCAGAAGCCTTGATCGGAGAAATCTTTTGGATTGCCCGTAAAGAAATAAGGCGTTTCCGTGCCGCCACGTGCCGCATATTCCCATTCCGCCTCGGTCGGTAAACGATAAGTCTTTCCTGTTTTCTTGGATAACCATTGGCAGAAAGTCTCGGCCGCATAATGAGTCATTGTAATAGCCGGGCGATCTCCACCACCCCAGCCTTGATCCGGAAAACCGAACGGAGGTGTAGGACCGGAGATGGCATCGACATTCGGATTACTGTTATTTGCGTATACGGTCTCTGGAGGGGTACGGCCCTCACTCATCGTATTCCCATAGAAAGCCCAGTATTGATCCCAAGTCACCTCGACCTCAGCCATGAAAAACGGACTGACAGTTACGTTGTGTACAGGCGACTCATCTGCTTTATGAAATGCCTCTTTTTCCTCACTACCCATTTTGAATGAACCTCCGGGGATAGCAATCATCTTGAATGAGACCATTGTTCCGGGAATTTGTTCTACATAGTCGGTGAAAGAGGTAACTGTAGTTGGTTCCTTAAAAAACAAACTGGTATCCGAAGATGCCCCGGATGTATTTTGTCCTGGTATACCAACCATCTTGGAGTGATTGTAGTTCGGATTGTAATGTCCTGCATCCAAATGGCAACTAATACATTGTAGATCTAGCTTTTTCTCATTCTCATCATAATATAAATGTGCCGTTACACCATCATCGGTAATTCCTTCGGGGAATAAGTTCTGATGGCACTCCTTACAAGATTCATTGGGGATATATTTAACGGCGTGTTCCAACTCGGACTTAGTTTCCCAATTGAAATCCGCGCTGTCTTTAGTCAAGTATGACCAAACATCTTTCATACCCAATTTAGCCTTTGCGCTATAATGTTTCCAAGTATTTGTTTGGGGTGGGAGGTGACAAGCTACGCAATGTGTCTTAACGCCACTTCCATTATTTACATGCTTGGAAAGTTTCCAACTGTTTTCTACGTGAGGATGCACGTGGCACATCATACAAGATTCATCTGTCGAGAAATATACAGATGTTTTATAAAGGGCGATCATAATCCCAGCTCCCAAAAATAATCCGAGGCACAGGATAAACGCCTTACTTTTGAAAAAATACTTTTTCCTCTCAGACGAGTATCGATTTGAAAATTTGTTAGTTGTCATCTGTTTCTATGGTATACGATTTACACTAAGTCTCAATTAGATTTAAAATCGGCAATAAAAGTAGTATATTCCTTTATATATTGAAAGAAAAAATAGTCTCTTTAACGAAAAATGTTGTCTTATTTACGCTTTTTTATCGCAATGGGAAGAGAAGGAGAATAATAAAAAAGCGGCAACACATATTCATAGTGTTGCCGCTCATGCACGGAAGGAGAGGCTCGAACTCCCGACACCTGGTTTTGGAGACCAGTGCTCTACCGACTGAGCTACTTCCGTATTGCGGGTGCAAAAGTAGTTTAATAATTTGAATATGCAAGTAAAATATGAGAAAAAATAGTCTGCTTTTTAAAAAAGGCATTTAGATTATATTTAGTATGTTTGCCAAATCAAAGAAAAAGGAGTGGGAGTTTTTGTGCGAGATATCAAAGGGTTGCTTGAATCTGTGTCGGTAGATAACAGGGGAGCTTTCGAACGTTTTTATAATTTATATTATGATCAGGTTTTTCGCTTCGCTTATTATTGTTTAGGCGAGAAGGAGGCATGCCGTGAAGTTGTGACAGATGTTTTTTTCTCGGTCTGGCAATCCCGGAAACGATTAAAGGATATTGATAATATAGATACCTATTTATATATTTCCGTACGTAACGAGTCTTTTCGTTTTCAAGCAAGGAATAAAGACTTGAATAGGGTTTCTTTAAATGAGTTGTTGCCATTAATGGAAGAGGAAGATGAGGGTTCTCCGGAGGAGCATTTGGAGTTAAAAGAGATGAGAGAGATGCTTGATAAAGCGATTGACGAACTTCCTGAGAAATGCCGTCTTGTGTTTTTGATGTCTCGTGAGGAGGGATTGAAAACGAAGGAGATCGCGGAAATATTATCGGTTCAAGAGAGTACGGTTCGTGTACAGATGAAGATCGCTATAGAAAAATTGGTAGCCCGGTTGAAGCCGAGCTTTCCAAATATTTCATTCTCTTTATTGCTGATGTTTATTTTTAATGTGATTTATAGATCTGCTTAAGCTTTCTATATGGGGATATTCCCTGTTAGAAGGAAAGATGATAGTTCTTTTATATCAGTAACGATTTTGTTTGCTCCGGCATTCGCTAGTTCTTCTTCATCCCCGTAGCCGTAAAGGACTCCTATTGAATCTATGTTATTCGCTTTGGCCCCTTCTATATCATATTTACGATCACCGATCATGACTACGTCAGACCGTGTTTTTATATCGGTGCTGTCTAATACATATTGTATTACATCCGCTTTTTCGGAACGGCTTCCGTCGAATGTGCTTCCTCCAACAAATGTAAAATAAGATTCTAAGTGGAAATATTCTAGAATTTGTTGAGCGAAGGGCTGCGGTTTTGAGGTGGCTAAGTAGATTTTCATTTCGTTTTCGGTAAGCAAACGGAGTAATTCATCAGTACCTTGATACAGGGTATTCTCGAAAATACCTTGTTTTGAAAAATATTCCCGGTATTTAGCAATGGCTACATCTGCTTGCTCATCTGTAAACTGATAGAAGTCCTTAAAGGATGTTTTTAATGGTGGCCCGATGAAAGGGCATAAAGATCGTAAATCTTCTACTTCTATATTGAAATAGGAGAGGGCGTACTTTACAGAACTGGTAATACCAATCATAGGATCGGTTAATGTACCGTCCAGATCGAACAATATATGTTGATACCTTTTGTTATTCATTAGATATTAATAGGATTGAAAAAAGAAAGGCAAGATCTCTTTCAAGATTCTTGCCTTTTTGATGAGTCGGGATGAGAAGACTCGAACTTCCGACCTCCACGTCCCGAACGTGGCGCGCTAGCCAACTGTGCTACATCCCGTTTTTTTGTATCGTTGTCTCGATTACGGGTGCAAAGGTACACATTGTTTTTGAACCTGCAAGAGAAAAGTGGATTTTTTTGCAGGAAAAATAGATAATTTACTGTCCTGTGAATTTTTCTTTCAAAACATTTGCTGGATTAAAAATAATACCTACCTTTGCACCCGTAATCGAAACAACGATATACAAAACGACATGATGGTGCCATAGCTCAGTTGGTAGAGCAAAGGACTGAAAATCCTTGTGTCCCCGGTTCGATTCCTGGTGGCACCACTGAAAATCAAAGGGTTACTCATATGAGTAACCCTTCTTTATTTTTACCTCTCTGCGATATAAACTCCACTAATAATGGCTAAAGCGCCAATACCAGAAGCTATCGTAATAGTTTCTGATAGAAAAATCGCAGAAGTTATCAAGGTGACCAGAGGGACAATGTAAATATAATTGGCTGTTTTTGATGCTCCGAGGGCTCTGACTGCCGTATTCCACATGATATAACAAAGCATTGAGGCGATGACACCCAGAAATAATATATTTAAATATACGACTGGCAGTTTCAATAACTCTAGTTTGATATTTAAAGGGTAGATCGCAAAATAGAAGAAAAGAGAAAGTATCCCATAGAAAAATACTTTGCGTGTAATAAACAAGGTGGGATAAGAACGACTCAAACGCTTTAGGATAAGGCAGTAAAAAGCCCACATCGTAGCGGCAACTAAAGTGAGAAAATCACCAAGTGGATTTACTTTTAAAAGAACACTGCCGTTGAAAACAACTAATCCGACTCCAAATAAGGCAACTAAAGATCCATATAACAGTCCTTTCCTAAGAGATTCTTTATAAAATAGGTGAGACAATACCGTTGTAATGATCGGTGCTGTACAAATCAATAATGAAACGTTGGAAGCCAATGTGATGCCCAGTGCCGTATTCTCCGCTATGAAGTATAGGGAACCACCACATAATCCAGACAAGAACAATAAGAATTCATCTTTTACGCAATTAGCCCACAACCGTCGATGCGCTATAGTCAAAATACAAAAATACGCAAGCACGAAACGGTATAACAATATCTCAACCGGTGATAATCCTGTATTAATCAGTATTTTTGTGGAGACAAACGTTGTTCCCCATATAATGACTGTCAATATGGCGATACTATGATACAGAAGATCTTTACTTTTAAACATAATTGTGTTAGAATTAGATTTTTATTTGCTGCAAAGTTATTTAAAGAAGATTGTTTTCCTATACGTCAAGCTTAAATACGATAATTTTCCTATTTTTGTCCTGTTTTGCATTCTATAATTCTAATTCGGGGATATTAAATCAAATAAAACAGGAAAAAAAACTATGGCACTACTTGATGAGACAGATATTGAAATTCTTCATTCTTTGCAAAAGGACGCGAAGATCAATGCAAAAGAGCTTTCTGAGAAACTTCATATCTCTAAGACTCCTATTTACGAACGAATCAAACGTTTAGAAAACGAAGGATATATAAAAGGATATGTGGCATTGGTCGACAATAAAAAATAGGATTACCCTTGATCATTTTCTGTAATGTATCTTTAGCTGTACACGATGATGAGCATATCGAACGCTTCAAAGAAGAAATACGGAATATCGATGAAATAATGGAATGTTACTCGACGGGAGGTATTTATGATTTCTTTGTCAAAGTGGTTCTTAAGGATTTAGATGCCTATAATCAATTTGTGTTCGAGAAATTAACCAAGGTTCATGGCATCGTGAAGATGCAAAGCTCTTTTGTGCTTAATGAAATCAAGCATACTACAGTTTTGAATATACCCCAAAATAGTTGATTGAAGCGTAATGTCGCAGTATTATATAAAATGTCTCTTTTTTACTATAGAATTGATTAGGGCTTATTTACCTTTGCCCCGATAAATTAAATTCTATAAGATGCAGTCATTTAAAATAATAAAGCCTATTCATATATTAACTCCTTATGTAAGATATTATTGGATACTGGAAGATGGCGCGGATGTTTCTGTATCTGAACGGACTTTACCAACGGGCTGCATACAATTAGTATTTCATAGGGGTAAAAGGCTTTTATTAGTAGGAAAAAAAGAATCGCAGCCTCAAGCGTTCATCTGTGGGCAATGCCTCAACTTTTCAGATGTGATGTCAGCCGGAAAGATTGAAATGATCACGGTTGTTTTTCAGCCGTATGCGGCAAGAGCCATCCTTCAACTTCCCCTTAAGTTCTTTTATGGAGAACTTATAGCGGTGGATGCTATAGAAGATTTGGAATTATCAATATTATCCAGAAAAGTGATAGAGGCTGATGATCATGAAACTTGCATCCGCTTGATCGAGCAGTTTTTGATTCACCGTCTTTATAGGTTTGAAGGCTATGAATATAACTTAAAGCGAATATCCGCAGTCCTCCATCAAATAAATGAACAAGCGAAAACTAATATTTCTGAGTTATCTGAAACCGCATGCCTAAGTTCTAAACAGTTCAACCGCATTTTCTTAGATTATGTAGGAGCTACGCCCAAAGAGTTTCTTCGTGTCGTTAGGATGCAACGGGCTTTATTTAAGGTACAACAGAATCCATCCATTTCATTCGCTCAACTAGCTTATGAATGTGGGTTTTCAGATCAGTCACATATGATAAAAGAGTTTAAGCTGTTTTCCGGCTATACACCCACAGAGTATCTTTCCTTATGCGCTCCTTATTCTGATTATTTCTCGGAGTGATCAAGATGTCCTTTTTCTTCTATCCTATAGATACGATACGCTCTACTTTTGTGATGTCTTCGCGAGGACATTAACAGTAACTATAAAAAGAAAACAAAATGAACAATTTAATTGCTTTTTTCGAGATTCCAACTGTAGACTTTTATCGAGCGATCAATTTCTATGAAACTATTTTGGGGTTAAAACTATCGGTTTTCGAGTGTGAGACAGAGAAGATGGCTTGTTTTATCGAGCAAGGAGAAGTGGTTGGGGCTTTGTTCTACGCTCCTAGTTATCAACCTTCGCCGGATGGTATCTTAATCCATTTTAATAGCCAAGATATCGAGGACACTTTATCTAAAGTATTGGATAAAGGGGGTAAAATTATTATACCCAAGACAAAGATTGAAGCGGAAAATAAAGGATACTTCGCCGTTTTAGAAGATAGCGAAGGAAATCATGTCGGTATCTACGAAAAATAAGTATCTTCGGCCAAGATATCCCTACAATATATAATATGAAAGAAAATAAGTATGATGATGAACGCTTTTTCAGTCAATACAGTCAGATGTCTCGCTCTGTACAAGGGCTGAGAGGAGCAGGAGAATGGCATGAGCTAAAGAAGATGTTGCCTGATTTTAACGGAAAGCGTGTATTGGATTTAGGGTGTGGTTTTGGCTGGCATTGTCGATATGCCATAGAGCGAGGGGCGACCTTCGCTTTAGGCATTGACCTTTCCGGGAAGATGTTAGACAAGGCACGGGAGATAAATTCCTCCCCGTTGATCGAATATAAAAGAATAGCAATCGAGGATTTTGATTTTGCTCCAAATTCTTTTGACATCGTGATCAGCTCCTTGACATTCCATTATCTCGAGTCGTTCGATACGGTTTGTACAGAGGTATATAAATGTTTAACGGAAGAGGGTGTCTTTGTCTTCTCTGTGGAACATCCCGTTTTTACTGCTTATGGCAATCAAGATTGGATTTACGATTCGGAGGGGAAACCTGCGCATTGGCCGGTGGATCATTATTTTCAAGAGGGAGTCCGGCATGCTCGTTTTTTGGGAGAGGATGTAACCAAATATCATAAGACACTTACGACTTACGTGAACGGGTTGATCAAGGCGGGTTTCTGTATCACCCATCTGGTGGAGCCTCAACCGGACGAATCGATGCTGGATACGGTTCCCGGGATGCGAGACGAACTTCGCCGTCCGATGATGTTGCTTATCGCCGCTCGAAAGAATTAAAAAAAAAAGCGTATCTTTGTGGCTGAAAAGATGTCTTTTCCGTGTGCTTGCTAAACCACGTATTAAAAACAAGAAAGATATGAAACAACAAGATGCCGCTTTGGTATGCTTCTCGGGTGGACAAGATTCCACAACTTGCCTTTTCTGGGCGAAGAAGCATTTTTCACGTGTAGAGGCCGTATGCTTCACATACGGACAGAAACATTCCTTGGAAATAGAGGTCGCTCGAAAGATCGCTGCGGATGCGGACGTACCTTTTCAGTTATTGGACGTATCGCTTATCAGCCAGTTAGATCCCAATTGCTCGCTTACGAATGCGAGCATAGAGATGGATCAAGAGAAGCCGGAGGATAGCTATCCGAATACGTTTGTGCCCGGCCGTAATATGGTATTCCTTACTTTCGCCGCTATCTTAGCCCGTGGTAAGGGGATTTATCATTTGGTAACGGGTGTCTCCGAGGCTGATTATAGTGGTTATCCGGATTGCCGGGATACGTTCGTGCGTTCTCTTAACGTAACATTAAATCTGGCGATGGATGAGCAATTCGTAATTCATACCCCACTTATGGACCGGGATAAGAGCGAAGTCTGGGAATTGTCGGACGAGCTGGGCGTCTTTGATCTAGTACGTACGCAGACGCTGACTTGCTATAACGGTGTTATGGCTGAGGGATGTGGGCATTGTCCGGCTTGCAAACTTCGTAAGGACGGATTGGAGAAATATCTGAAAAGGAAAGAAGAGAATCAAAAGTAAATGAAAGAAATGGACGAGAGAAAACAAGAAGGAGAGTTGCATTTATTAGGTGGCTCTACCGTATATAAACAGGATTACGCTCCGGAGGTATTGGAGGCTTTTACGAACAAGCATCAAGGAAATGATTATTGGGTACGGTTTAATTGCCCGGAATTCACCAGTCTCTGCCCGATTACCGGACAACCGGATTTCGCTACGATTCATATCGATTATATCCCCGACGTGAAAATGGTAGAGAGCAAGAGCTTGAAGCTTTACTTATTCAGCTTCCGCAACCATGGGGCGTTTCATGAGGATTGCGTGAATATTATCATGAAGGACTTGATAAAATTAATGGATCCGAAATATATCGAAGTTACTGGTATATTCACACCGAGAGGCGGTATAAGTATTTATCCGTATTGCAATTACGGTCGTCCGAACACCAAGTTTGAGCAGTTGGCCGAGAAAAGATTATTTGATCATAATCAATAAGATTTCTGACAAATCGTTATCAGTCTCGGCAAAAAACGGTATATTTGCAGCAAGAAATGTTAACTAACTAATAAATCATTTTAGACCATGAACAAAAGATTGCTTACAGTTGCGGCTTTCGCTTTAGCGGGTTGCGTTACCGTTGTCGCTCAAGACAAGAAAAAAGAGTTCAAGATGCCTACAGGTTATGCGGGTATCACGCATGAGATGTCCGAGTTTTACGAACCTGTTCCGCCGGTAGTCACTCCGGGTACAGATTTAAAAGGTGGAGGTTTCACGGCTCCTTCCGACGCTATCGTTTTGTTTGACGGCAAGGATCTTTCCGCTTGGGAGAGCGTAAAAGGTGGTGCGGCCGAATGGGATGTACATGATGGCGTTTTTACCGTAAACAAGAAGAAAGGTGATATCCAGACCAAACAGAAATTCAACGATTTCCAGATGCACATCGAGTGGCAGGTCCCGACGAATATCACTGGAGAGAGCCAGTCGAGAGGTAACAGCGGTATTTTCCTGCAAGGGATGTATGAGGTTCAAGTGTTAGACTGCTACAATAACCCGACTTACGTGAACGGCCAGACGGGTAGTATCTACAAACAATCCATTCCTTTGGCCAACGCCATGCGTAAACCGGGCGAATGGAACGTGTACGATATCATTTATACCGCCCCCACTTTCAAGGAAGATGGTTCTTATCGCACGCATCCAACCGTAACGGTTATCCAGAACGGCGTGGTTTTGCAGAACCATACGACGATATTGGGTACGACAGAGTGGATCGGTTTCCCACAAGTGAAGAAACATGGCGCAGGCCCTATCATCCTACAGAGCCATGGCGATCCTAGCGAGCCGATCAGCTTCCGTAATATCTGGATTCGTGAGCTATAAGAGAAACGTGTTGATTGTAATAAGAAGGGATGGACTTGATATTAAGCTCATCCCTTTTTCGTTAAATAACAGGCTGGTTTTATATGAGAGAAACATTTTTTTCTATAGCACGAAATTTTAGTTTTCCTTAGATGAAACAAAAGTTTTCCAATGGAGAAACTCTAGTTTCCTGCTGAAAAAACTTTAGTTTTTCGATAATGAAATTAACAAAAACTGTAATTGGCTGATTAATAGCAATTATACTATTATCTCTTCTCCGGCATATATTTCCAAAAACGAGCCGGCATATGTTGGCGATGAAGCCGTGGGTTTAAACGCTCCTTGATAGCGATAGACTTAAAATACTCTTTCCACATACTTTGAAAAAGTTTCTCATCCTTATCCATGATATCCTCACTGAGCAATCCGGTCAATAAGTGTGAATCTTTCTCTTCGAAACGGACTTCTATCGTATCGTTAAGATCATAATAATATCCATACTCTCTTTTTAAGTCGTAAATGAGCCATTGCTGATCAGCGAAACGGTCTTGCGCATAAGGTAATACCAAAGGTAATACGTTATATATAGGTGCGATGGCGGCAAAGTAAGTTCCATCCGCCGCTTTTTGGAAACGAAAGAATTGCATCACTCGCAAGCGTTCGTTGTTTACTTTCTTCCAGATCTTGGCCGTTTCCAATATGTCCGGGTCACCAAGATTGAACTCAATCGTAGCTGGAGCATCGATCGCTTTGCGGATATATCTGAATAACAACAGGTCTACTTCCGGTAATTCCGACAACCAAGTTACCGTCAACCCGGAAAGAGAAGACTTGGAGATTTTCTTCTCAAGCCCTTTCCATACCCGTTCTGCTTTCCGGTCGTCCGTATAAATCCGGATCGCCTCGTCATAGAACAATGGAAATGGCTCGCCCTCGGCTAATAACAAATCCGGAAAAGTCCGGCGGGAATAGGCATCGAATACGGCGGTAAGCAATCCCTCAAAAGTCTTGTCGTAAACAAATATAATCATTATCAATCCTTCTTATAAAACAGGCGTTAATCTATAAAAGGCAGTATAAGCTGCCGATCGTCTACTTTCTTTCCGCTCTTTCTCGTCAATAGTTGCCGGACGGTTTCAGGGCTGACCTCATTCACGGTCTGCGTCGGGAGTTCCCGGCAAGTAATAAAATAGCTAGCCTTTTTCATGACCACTCCTATTTTCTTCAACTGCTCTGAACCGAGATTAGCGTAACGCCGGGAAACGATTATGATCTTTGCCGATTTCACGCCAATTCCCGGAACCCGAAGAAGCATCTCGTAATCCGCTTTATTGATATCTACCGGGAAGACTTCCGGATGCCGCAGGGCCCAAGCCAACTTCGGGTCCACGTCTAGATCCAGATCCGGATATGCGTCATTGACAATCTCATCTACCTTGAATTGATAAAAACGCAATAACCAATCCGCTTGATATAAACGATTCTCACGGACCAGCGGAGGCGTGGTAAGTGCCGGAAGACGGTTATCATACGCATTTACCGGAATGAATCCCGAATAGTAAACACGCTTCATCGTAGGTCTCTGATATAAGGCCGATGATAGACGAAGTATATCCTTGTCGGTATCCGCCGTAGCGCCAACGATCATCTGCGTGCTTTGCCCGGCGGGAGCGAATCGTGGGGCATACCGGAAACGCTTGCGTTCCTCGGCGCTTTGTAATACACCTTGTTGGATATAACGCATAGGGGCAAATACGCTTTTAAAATCCTTTTCCGGAGCTAGAGTCCGCAAGCTCGCCTCATTCGGGATCTCTATATTCACGCTTAAACGATCGGCGTAAAGCCCAGCCTCATTTACCAATTCTTGGCTGGCTCCGGGGATACTCTTCATATGTATGTATCCATTGAAGTGATGTACGAGGCGCAAATCCTTGATGGCTCTCACCAACCGTTCCATCGTGTAATCCGGGTTTCGGACCACGCCGGAGCTTAAAAACAATCCTTCAATGTAATTACGCCGGTAAAACTCGATCGTAAGATTCACCAACTCGGTAACGGAGAGTGTAGCCCTCGGCAAATCATTACTTCGCCGGTTGATGCAGTAGGCGCAATCATACATACAATAATTCGTCAGCATGATCTTTAAAAGCGAGATGCACCGTCCGTCCTCAGCGAAACTATGGCAAATGCCCCATCCCGCGGCACTTCCTATAGCCCCGCTCTTATGCGAACGGGAGGTTCCGCTGGAAGCGCAGGATACGTCATATTTTGCCGACTCGGCCAAGATTTTCAATTTCTCGAGCACTTTCTCGTCCATAATTTCACCGATATGTTTCGTACAAAGATAATGATCTCACAGAAATCAATAGTACGCTTTAAAGAGATTTAAATGTGATAAAAACCTTATATTTGTATCGTGAAAATTTTGGAAGTGCCTTACTTCGTTGAAATCGCCAGTTTTAACAGCACACAAGGCACAAGCCCTCGCTATATCTGCGGGTTGCTTGTCTACGTGTGCATAGGTCTCTGGCGATACCTTACGAAGTGTGGGCGACAACCCGCTTTTTCTCTAAGTATAAAAGGGCATGAAAGTATCTAAACAAAATATTATGAACTTGTTATCCTCTGTTTCTTCAGACGGCAGAGGGGCATTTGAGCACTTTTATAATTTGTATTACGATCAGGTATTCCGTTTTGCGTATTATTGCCTTGGAGAGAAAGAGGCTTGCAAGGAGGTCGTGTCCGACGTGTTCTTTTCCATTTGGAAATCAAAAGCACGCTTAAAAGAGATAGACAATATAGATACTTACTTGTATATAACGGTACGCAACGAAGCGCTTCGTCATATTTCAAGAAGCAATAGTGTCAATAAAATCCAGATGGATCAGTTATGCTCATTTGAACCAGAGGAAGAAGCTACTCCTGAGGGTATGTTGGAATCGCAAGAAATGCGGGAACTTCTTAATCTAGCAATTGATGAGCTTCCCGAAAAATGTCGCCTAATATTCTTGATGATCCGTGAGGAAGGATTAAGTACCAAGGAGGTCGCTAAAATCCTATCCATCCAAGAGAGTACGGTCCGAGTGCAAATGAAGATTGCGGTGGAGAAGTTAATAAAACGGTTGAAATCGGATTTTCCTGATATTTCGTTTGTTTTCATATTAATATCCATTTTCCAATAAAATCAAATTAGCCAATGAAGTATATATTCCAAAGCACTTGAAGTATATATCCTATAGCACTTAAAGTATATATTCTACACAGAAGGGAGTAATACTAGGTGAAAATGACTTTCTACACGACAATTATTTGGATGTTTTATGCATCTAGGACATATTTCAAACATTTTAAAAAAAATGTCTTTCTCTTTAAACGAATTTCACCGATCCTTACTCCTTATTATAAGAAAGACGAAATATGGAGACAAGAAAAGAGATCATAAAGCAAATGGGTGACGAAATGAGGGAAGATATCTTCCTTGAGGTCAACAACCGTATCGAACGCAGCTTGCGCAGAAGGTTTTGGTTGAGAATATCTGCGGTCGCCGCCTCCGTCACGCTTTTGTTCGGCATCTCCAATTATATCTCTTTCCATGAAGGTTACAAGAAACTGAACAGCCAAATGATAGAGATGGTGAATCCGATGGGAATGCGATCCTCCGTAGTCCTGTCTGACGGCACGAAAGTGATCCTCAATGCCGGTACAACATTGAGTTATCCGGCAGCTTTCGTCTCCGGGCAGAGGGAGGTAAAGGTGAACGGTGAGGCATTCTTCGAGGTATCGCACGACAAGGAGCATCCCTTTATCGTTAGCGCTGAAAATGTTAAGGTGAAAGTATTAGGAACGAAGTTTAATGTGAAGGCCTATGATGACGATGATAATATAGAGGTGACTTTAGCGGAAGGGAAAGTCGGTGTCGGACTTGACACTAAAAATCTCATCCAGATAATGCCGGGACAGCAAATAAAATATATGAAAGCCTCACATCGCTTTATCAAGAGAGAGGTGAGATTACAAAGTTATACGGCGTGGGTTTGTGGTAAATTCTATTTCACCAATTATCCACTAGAGAAAATCGCTAAGCAACTGGAAAGGAGCTTTAACGTGAGAATCCAGATACTCGGGGATGACTTGAGAAAGGCTGCTTTCACCGGTGATTTCGTACGAGGAGAGAACATAGACCAAATACTCCGAGTCATGACCGCTAATCGACCTATAAGATATGAGATAGAAGGGGATCAAATTACGATCTCGAAAAAATAAATCCAATGAGTTTAAACTTTAAATCGATATGCCTATGAAATAGAAAAAAGAGAATGGAGAAAGATGCGAAACGGAAAATGCTACCAACATCTTCCGTTTCTAAAGACTCAAGTCTGAATTATCGCAACACAATTACAAACTTTAAATCATTGCAAAAGTATGAAATTAATTTCACACACAAGGCATTATATGCCTAATGTTAACCTAAAAAAAACATATAACATCATGAGACTATCTGTTGTACTATGTATGCTCAGCTTATTTTGCGCATCCGCGAAAACGGGTTACTCTCAAGTAGCGGAAATATCATTGAATCTGCACAATGTTACTATCTCGGAGGCGCTTGAAGAGATCAAACATCAAAGTGAATACTCCTTCTGGTACAAGAATGATGAGATTAATCTCAATGAGAAAATCTCTGTGAAGGCAGATAGACAAAGCATCAACCAAATATTGCATGGTATTCTTGATAAACAAGGCTTGTCTTATACGATTGATGATAAACATATCATAATCTACAAGAAAAATGAACGGCCTCGGATGAACCAGCAGGATGGTAAGATCACAGGTATCATTACCGATCAAGCGAACATACCTATCATTGGCGCTAATGTCGTCGTAAAAGGTTCCTCTACGGGTAGCATATCCGATATGGACGGACGTTTCAGTTTAGACGCATCGGAAAAGGATATACTTTTGATATCCTATATTGGCTATATGACCAAAGAGGTGAAAATTGGCAAACAACATTCCCTTAAAATCCAACTAACAGAGGATACCCAAAATATTGATGAGGTTGTTGTCATTGGCTACGGTTCTGTGAAGAAGAGTGATTTGACTGGTTCTGTATCCTCTGTTAAAACAGCGGAATTACAGCAAACGCCCATGACTTCTATCGATCAAGGCTTGGTAGGGCGTGCCTCTGGTGTGCAAGTAATACAAACCTCTGGTATGCCGGGAGCCGTAGCTTCTATCCGGGTACGTGGCAGTAGTTCTTTGCAAGGAGGAAACGAGCCTCTATATGTTATCGATGGTTTCCCTGTTTATAGTGGTAGTGGTTTCGGTAATACGGGGGGTAAGACACAGATGAGTGGTCTATCTACTGTAAACCCATCAGATATTGAGTCTATAGAGATCTTGAAAGATGCCGCCGCCACGGCGATCTATGGAGCACGTGCGGCAAATGGTGTCGTGTTGATTACAACGAAAAGCGGTAAAAAGGGACGGGATATTATCTCTTTTGAGGCAAGTTTTGGAATATCAAACGTATCCAAGAAGATAGATGTCATGAATGCGCAAGATTATGCGAAATTAGTGAATGAGGCTTATACAAATGATGGATTAAAACCCTATTATGATGCTACGGCTTTATCTGAGATCGCAAAGATTGGTAATGGGACGGATTGGCAAGACGAGATATTTCGTGGAGGAAGTACGCAAACATATCAATTAAGTTTTTCGGGTGGTGACGAGAAGACACAATATGCAATATCGGGCAATTACTCAGATCAGAAGGGAATTGTCATCAACTCTGATTTCAAGCGTTATTCCATACGCCTGAATTTAGATCGTAAAATATTCAAGAATTTTAGCGTGGGAACACACATGACCGCCAGCCATACAATTAGTAATTCCGTAGCGACAGACACAGGAGGAGAAGATGGTACCATTTCCGGTGCGCTAAGAATGAATCCGATACAACCTGTGTATGAGGATGAGTTAACAGGTGCGTATACTCAAGTTAATGTTCCAGGCATATTAGTTCCAAATCCAGTTGCGACCGCAAAAGAACGAAAATTCAACAATGCGACTTCTCGTTTACTTGGAGATATTTATGCGCAATGGGAGATTATCCCGGATCTTCGCTTAAAGGTTTCTCTAGGTACTGATATTATGTACCACAAAACAAACCGATATACACCGTCCACTATTTATCAAGCAAATGGAACCGCAACCGCTCAAATAGGAATAAACAAAAGTATAAATTGGCTAAATGAAAACACATTGACTTGGAATAAAACATTTGCGGAAGATCATGATTTGAATTTACTTGGAGGTTTTACGATGCAAAAAAACAATACGGAATATGTAATGGCCTCATCCTCCAATTTCGTGAATGATGTAATGGAATATAACAATTTAGGTGCCGGCTCGGTTTATAACAAACCTGAATCCAACGCCATGCAATGGAGTTTGATGTCGTATTTAGCACGTGTTAATTATACATTGAAGCATAAGTATTTATTCTCCGTGAATGCCCGTGTTGATGGTTCCTCTCGTTTTGGGGCAAACAATAAATATGGTTTCTTTCCTTCCGCGTCTGCTGGATGGCGTATATCAGAAGAAGCTTTTATGGAGCCAGTAAAAGAGACAATTTCCAACCTGAAGTTAAGAGCTAGCTATGGTTTTACAGGAAATACGGAGATTGGAGTATATGAATCTTTGGCTACGTTAGGGACAAGTAATTGGATTTTAGGCAATCAACTTGTATCTGGTTTCTTCCCCAATAAGATTCCTAATCCTGATCTGAAATGGGAACGTACCGGACAATTTGATATTGGTTTAGATCTTGGTTTATTCAATAATAGAGTACGTATTACGACAGACTATTATAAGAAAAAAACAACAGACTTACTGTATAGTGTCGCTGTTCCTGCTACATCCGGATATCAAACCATGTTGAAAAATATAGGGAGTATAGAAAATCAAGGATATGAATTATCTATAGAAAGTGATAATTTAACAGGTCCTTTTAGCTGGACAACCGCATTTAATATATCTTTTAATAGAAATAAAGTGCTTGAATTAGGAGGAGAAGACTATAAGGAGATGGCAGAAGGTGATGGACATATAAAAACGGGTTCTGTACGCCGCTTAATTGCTGGTGAACCTATAGGTGTTTTCTATGGATATCGTTTTGATGGCATTTTCCAAAATGAGGAAGAGTGTAAGCAACAAACCTCTTCAGCTTCTCCAATTGGGGTTGGTTTGCGTAGATATAAGGATTTAAATGGCGATGGGAAGGTTGATGCCGCTAATGACCGAGAAATATTAGGAGATGCTAATCCTAAATTTTTCGGAGGATTAACGAATACGTTTGCTTATAAGGGTTTTGAACTTAATGTATTCTTGCAATATTCCTATGGGAATAAGATTCTTAATTACAATGCCATGGAATTGGAGAATCCAACAGGTGGACAAAATGCTTACGCAGACATGGTAAATCGCTGGACTCCGGAGAATCCGAGTAATATCTATCCAAAGGCGACAACAAACAGAGCCATATTGGCAAGTGATCGATTTATAGAAGATGGTTCTTATTTGAAACTAAAAACTCTCTCATTGTCTTATAGTTTCCCTAAGATAAACATGAAACATATTCAAGGCCTACGTTTATATGTAACAGGACAAAACCTATTGACATGGACGAAGTACAGAGGATATGATCCGGAAGTTAGTTATAGAGGAGCCTCAACACTTGAGGCAGGCGAAGATTTCGGCGGTTATCCTCAATCTCGTACATTCATGTTTGGTGTAAAACTTGATATTAAGTAATAGTTAAATTGTATTATCATGAAAAAAGTCATAATGTTTAGTTGTATATTTATGTTCTCATTATTCAATATACAATGTTCTTTTTTGGATGAAAAACCAATAGATAGATTGGTTGTGGATAATTTCTATTCGAACCAGAAAGATGCTCAAGCGGCAGTTGATGCAACTTATCAACAGCTTCATAGTATCTATAATCGACATATGTATATGTTATGCGATCTTACATGCGATGGGATGAAAAATGGCTTGGGTATGCCTAATGCTTTTTTGCAGAATTTGGAATTCTTACGTCACACTCCGGAAAATACTTTTATTAGAGATATGTGGCAAAACAACTATATGGGTATAATGAAAGCGAATGCAGCTGTTAATAATATTCCATCAGTTACCATGAACCCTGATTTGCAAAAAAGATTTATAGCAGAGGCGAAATTCTTGCGTGCTCTTTATTATTTCAATTTAGTCCGCTTTTTTGGAGATGTTCCTTTGGTGACTCAATTAGAGACAATAGATGATGCTATGGGACCAAGAGTTGCGAAAGAACAGATCTATGAACAGATTCTATCTGATTTGACAGATGCGGAAAATGCCCTTCCTTATCCCTTAGAATATGGGACTACGGATATTGGGCGTGCGACAAAAGGTGCTGCCAAGATTTTAGCGGGAAAGGTGTATTTGACGAAAGGTGATTATTCCAAAGCGAAGGAAAAACTGGCAGAGGTTGTTGAACAAGAAGGTGCTTATGGATATGGCTTACATGTGAACTATGGTGACAATTGGAACTTGGAAACTGAAGCAGGAAAAGAAGCCGTGCTTTATATAGAATATAAACAAGATCCGTTTCCTAAAAATGATGAGATGAGTATGATTGGACCGAAATATTCTATTCCTGAACCTGTCGGTGTTAATGGATCTAATGAAGCTGATATCCCGACAATAGAATTAAATGATAAGTATAATGAAAATGACAAGCGAAAAGCAGTAAATCTAAGAACTCATTATACAAACCCGCAAAATGGGAAAGAGTTAATATCTAGTATCCCTTTATTTGGCAAGTATTGGCAAGAAGGTATAACTGCTATTAAATTCTGTGAAATCAACATGCATATCATCCGTTATTCAGATGCTTTGCTTATGTATGCTGAGGCTTTAAATGAAATCGGAGAGTCTGCGAAGGCCCACCAAGTTCTTAACCGTGTTCGAGAACGTGCATTTGGCGATTCTTCCGGTAATTATTCGGGCTTGTCCAAAGACGCATTTCGGGAGGCGATACTAAACGAGCGCTTTTTGGAATTTCCGATAGAAGGACATCGTTGGTTCGACCTCGTACGTACAGGTACATTCATAAAACGGATGAAAGAGCATAGCGCATACGAAGCGAAAGTTGCCGAAAAGAATAAGACGGATATTGCTAGTAATATAAAGGATCACATGATCCTCATGCCGATTCCTCAACGGGAATTGGATTTGAATCCTGAACTAACACAAAATCCGGGTTGGTAATAAAATGTTAATTGGAGCTGTAAAACTTACAGCTCCTCAACTTTTATCAATATGAATACAAATATCAATAATACCTTGTTATCATTGACTATCGTAAGTCAATGCCTGGCCTGCCAGCCTAAAAATCAGGAAGCAGACAATACTTCAAAAAAAACGAAGCCATTAAATGTTGTCTTTATTCTTTCGGACGATCATCGATATGACTACATGGGATTCATGCATACGATCCCTTGGCTGGAAACTCCTAATATGGATCGGATGGCCAAGGAAGGAGCGCATATCAAAAATGCATTCGTCACAACTTCTCTTTCTTCTCCCAGCCGGGCTTCTATCTTGACCGGTATGTATTCGCATAGCCATAAGGTGGTAGATAATTCCGCTCCGCTTCCGGAAGGGCTGGTATTTTTCCCTCAATATTTGCAAGAAAGCGGATATAAAACTGCTTTCTTTGGAAAATGGCACATGGGAAATGACTCGGGAGCTCCTCAGCCTGGATTTGATCATTGGGAAGGATTCAAAGGGCAGGGGGAATATTATAATCCCGGCATAAATGTAAATGGGGAATGGATACAGTATAAAGACAGCACCTATGTTACGGATCTCTTGACCGACCATGCGATCCAATTCATGAAGGAACAAAAACAAGCGGATAAACCGTTCTTTGTCTATTTGTCTCATAAGGGTGTGCACGACAATTTTTCAGCCGCAAAGCGCCATAAGGATTGTTATAAAGATAAGGAATTGGTATTGCCTCCGAACTTCAATACGCCTCATTATGGCATTAAAGAGTTGCCGACTATTGATAAGAAAACAGGAAAGGCTGCGTTTGGAAAAGAGTATTATGGAGAAAAAATGGCTCCGGATTGGGTGAAAAGTCAAAGAGAAAGTTGGCATGGGGTGGACTATTCCTACCATGGCCGTCCTTGGGATGTTCAAGTTCGCAAATATTGTGAGACCTTGCGTTCTGTGGATGAAAGTATCGGTTCTGTCTTGGATTATCTGAAAGAAGCAGGGTTAGATGATAACACGTTGGTTATTTACATGGGTGATAATGGCTTTGCGTGGGGAGAACATGGATTGATCGACAAGAGACAGTTCTACGAGGAATCTGTGCGAGTTCCTATGTTGGTTCGTTGCCCCAGTATGTTTGAGGGAGGTAAGGTGATAGAGAATATGGTACAAAATGTGGATGTCGCTCCTACGATTATGGCTTGTGCGGGTTTGGAAAAGGCTGAGCAGATGGTGGGATATTCTTTCCTGCCCTTGCTTAAGGGAGAGAAGGTGGATTGGAGAGACCATATTTTCTATGAGTATTACTGGGAATATGAATTTCCGCAGACACCAACGATGCATGGTATCCGTACTGATCGTTATAAGTATATCCGTTATCATGGGGTTTGGGATACGAATGAGTTCTATGACTTGCAAAAAGATCCGTATGAAACCACGAATTTAATTGCGGAACCTGAATATAAAGAAACTATCAAACAACTGAATGCTCAAATTTATGATTGGTTAGAATCTACAGACGGAATGAATATCCCATTGAAACGGACAGTGAAACCTCACACAGATCATAGGAATCAAGGGTATTATTGATTTGTAGAAAGTATGACTTAAGAGGGAATGCCAAAATCTATAGTTCGTTATGGAAGCGAGGATGATGACATTCCCCTTTTTATTAATAGATTTGCAAATCTTTTGAAAGTTTATTAGTTAGATGTTAGGCTATAATAAATCAATATAAATATCATGAAATACAAATACATTTTATTATCAAGCATTTGTCTATATGACTTTAGTGCTGTTCAAACAGCCATGGCACAGAATAATAGGACACCGAATATTATTTATATCATGTCTGACGATCATGCTTCGCAGGCGGTAAGTGCTTATGGTGGAATTTTATCAACGGTCTTACCTACCCCCAATATTGATCGAATAGCGCATGAGGGCGCAATATTAAGGAATTGTTTTGTGACGAACTCGATCAGTACCCCTAGTCGTGGAGCGATTATCACAGGACAATATAGCCAAAAGAATGGTGTATATACTTTGCAAGATCCATTAGATCCGGATCATCCGAATGTGGCGAAATGCTTGCAGCAAGCAGGATATCAAACCGCTATATTCGGTAAATGGCATTTGCATGCGGAACCTACAGGTTTTGATTATTACAATGTCTTGCCCGGACAGGGCCGTTATAATGACCCGATGCTTATAGAAAAAGGTACATGGGGGAATGATCCGCATGCGAATCCCCGAACGGGTAAAGTGTATAAAGGGCATTCTACCGACGTGATAGGAAGTGAGGCTATCAAATATATGGAAAATCGAGATAAGAGCAAGCCTTTCTTTATGATGTGCCATTTCAAGGCTCCTCACAGACCGTGGACACCCGCCGAGCGTTTCAAGGATTTATTGAAAGATGTAACGATCCCGGAGCCGGAGAACTTATTGGACACATATGAGGGCAAGGGAGAGTATGCGGAGTTGCTACGGATGAGCATGGAGCATTTGAGGCAGACGGATGTGAAAACAGATATACCTACGGACATGAGCCGTGATGAGTTGCGCCATTGGGCTTATCAATTGTATATTAAAGATTATTTGCGCTGTATCGCTGGTATTGATGAGAACGTAGGGCGTATCTTGAACTATTTGGATGAGCAAGGATTGGCGGAAAACACGGTTGTCATCTATACCGGAGACCAAGGATTCTTTTTGGGGGAACATGGTTGGTTTGATAAACGATTGATGTATGAGGAATGCTTGCGTATGCCGTTTGTTATCCGTTATCCGAAAGAAATCAAACCCGGCACGGATAATAAGGATATAACATTGAATATCGATTTCGCTCCTCTATTTTTGGATTATGCCGGAGTGGACAAGCCTAGCCAAATGCAGGGAGAAAGTTTCCGCTCGAATTTGAGAAATGAGACCCCAGCTAATTGGAGACAGGCTATGTATTACCGCTATTGGATGAATGCGGATAACGACCATAACGTGACAGCCAACTATGGTATCCGTACGGATCGCTATAAATTGATATTCTATTATGGAGAGTCGTTGGGAATGACCGGAACCAAGAATGAGTCCAGAACTCCCGAATGGGAATTGTATGACTTGAAAGAGGATCCAATGGAAATGAAGAACCTGTATAACGACCCATCGAAAAAGGCGTTGATTAAAGAGTTGAAGACAAAACTGTTGGAATTGAAACAACAATATGACGATGAGGATAGTAAATATCCGACTATGGCTGAGATAGCCCGGAAGTATTATTGGTGATAATTTCTGTTTTTTGTACGTTTGTGTAATTTTAAAATTTTGAATACATGAAGAATGCGATTAATTATGGAGCTATATTAGCCCCTGCCCTTTTGTTCTCCGCATGTGGAGTCGGGCAAAAAGAAGTGGCAGAGAAGCCGCTCAATATCATCCATATCATGACGGATGATCATTCGTATCAAACTATTAGCGCTTATGGACATGCGCTAGGTAAATTGGCTCCTACACCAAATTTAGATCGTTTGGCTGCGGAAGGAATGTTGTTCCGGCAAGCTTTCGTAGAGAATTCTCTGTCTACTCCTAGCCGTGCTTGTTTGATGACCGGTCTTTACAGTCACCAAAACGGACAAAGACAGTTAGGAAAAGGTATTGATACGACAAAAGTATTCTTCTCTGAAATCTTACAACAGCACGGTTATCAGACAGGTGTTGTCGGTAAATGGCATATGCAATGTGAGCCGAAAGGTTTTGACTATTATCATGTGTTATGGGATCAAGGAGATTATTATAATCCGGAGTTTAAAAGCAAAGAATCGAATGGCAAGTATGTAAAAGAAGAGGGGTATGCGACGACCCTTACGACCGATCACGCTATCGAGTTTTTGGAAGAGAGGGATAAGGATAAGCCTTTCTGCCTGCTGGTTCATCATAAGGCTCCACATCGTAACTGGATGCCGGATACAAAATATATGGATTTATATGAGGATGTAGAGTTCCCATATCCAGATACTTTCAATGATAATTATGCCACTCGTTGCGATGCCGCACGTACACAAGAGATGAGTATAGACAAAAATATGACTTTGGTTTATGATTTGAAGGTAGATGAGCTTAAAGAGAAGGAGGCTTATAAAAAGGAATGGAATATTGGTGGTTGGCAGGCCTCTTTGGATCGTATGACCCCGGAACAACGGGAAGCTTGGATCGCTTCTTATAAGCCCCGCAACGAAAAATTCATTAACGAGAACCTGAAAGGCGAGGATTTGGTTAAATGGAAATATCAACGTTATATCAAGGATTACGTACGTTGCATCAAATCTATTGATGATGAGGTGGGGCGTTTGATCGCCTATTTGGAAAAAGAAGGGCTTATGGATAATACCGTGATCGTTTATACCTCGGATCAAGGTTTTTACATGGGTGAACATGGCTGGTTCGACAAACGTTTCATGTATGAGGAATCTTTCCGTACGCCGTTGATTATCCGTTATCCTGCTAAAATCAAGGCGGGAAGTGAATGTACGGCCTTAGTACAGAACATTGACTATGCCCCGACTTATCTGGATATAGCCGGTATCGAGAAACCTGATTATATGGTAGGAACTTCTTTAGTCCCCTTGTTTGGAGGCGAGACACCAAGAGATTGGCGTGAGTATCTATATTATCATTATTATGATTATCCTGCGATCCATATGGTACGTCGTCACGATGGCGTGCGTGACAGTCGTTATAAATTGATCCATTTCTATGGAGAGAAGAATGAGCATAATGACGCGATTAATTGCAACGAGCTTTACGATTTGCAAAGTGATCCGAATGAGCTGAATAATTTATACGATAATCCGGAATATGCTGATATCCAAACTCGCCTGCAAGCACGTTTGGATAAGTTCCGTGCAGACCAGAAAGTTGACGAATATTAAGGTGCTAACTCTGTAAAATCATTTATTTTGTGTAAGTTTGGCGGATAGAAAGAATCATTCACCTAAAATACGATCGTGAAATGAAACTCAATTTATCCGCCAGATTTTTAATGCTGGCCCTGCTTTGTGGTTCTTGCGTATTGAACACGCCAAAGGAGGAGCTTGAATACAACGGAATGAATACGCTACAGATATCAAATGTAGATGATTTGATATCTTTCTACCAATATGCCGATGACCGAATTCCTTTAATTAGCGGACACCGAGGTGGACGGGGAAAAGGCTATCCTGAGAACAGTATGGAAACCTTTGAAAATACCCTCTCTTATACTCCTGCCACGTTCGAGATAGATCCGAGGTTAACCAAAGATAGTGTTATCGTCCTTTTCCACGATGATACACTGGAGCGTACCAGTAATGGGACCGGGAAAGTTTCTGATTACACTTGGGAAGAATTGCAAAATTTCCGTTTGAAGGATCCCGAAGGAAATATCACAAACTATCGTATCCCGACTTTAGAGGAAGCGATTCGTTGGGCCCGTGGAAAAACAATCCTAATCCTTGATAAGAAGGATGTTCCTATGGAGCGCACCGCTCAGTTGATTACCGATATGCAAGCGGAACCTTATGTAATGATTACGGTTCATGATGGTGCCTCGGCTCGTTTCTTTTACGAGAAAAATCCGAATTTCATGTTTGAGGCTTTCGTGAAAACGAAAGAAGCGGTTCAAGACTATGAGGATAACGATATACCTTGGAGCCATATCATGGCTTACGTAGGTCCGAAGATTACCCCCGAAGTCCGTGAGGTGATCGATATGTTACATGAAAGAGGTGCCATGTGTATGATCTCTACCGCCCCTTCCGACGATAAACTATCCACACCCGAAAGTCGTGCTGAAGCATACCGTATGATCATCCGTCAAGGCGTGGACATCATAGAGTCTGACCGGCCTATAGAAGTTGCGGAAGCGATCTCTAGCTTGATTCCGGTTGACAGTTCCAAAGGGAAGTTTTTCTCTACACTATAAACATAATCAATATAAGACATGAACAAAGAACTAGAAATGACTCCCAACAAATTAGAGAAGTTTTGTGGGAAGCCTGCGTCCGGGTTTACGAAAGAGGACATTATCCGCTACATTTATGGAAACGATATCCAGATGGTTAATTTTATGTATCCCGCGGGCGACGGACGTTTGAAAACACTAAACTTTGTAATCAACAATGCGGCCTATCTGGATGCGATCTTGACTTGCGGTGAGCGTGTGGATGGCTCTAGTCTTTTCTCGTTTATCGAGGCGGGAAGTAGTGACCTGTATGTGGTGCCCCGTTTCCGTACGGCTTTCGAGGATCCGTTTGCGGAATTACCTACGCTTACCATGCTTTGCTCATTCTTCAATAAGGATGGAGAACCCTTAGAAAGTTCCCCGGAATATACCTTGCATAAAGCTTGTAAGGCTTTTCATGAGGTGACGGGAATGGAATTTGAGGCAATGGGTGAATTAGAATATTACGTAATCGCACCGGATGAAGGCGTTTTCCCTGCTACCGACCAAAAAGGTTATCATGAATCCGCTCCTTACGCTAAGTTCAATGAGTTCCGGACGGAGTGCATGCACTGCATAGCGCAAGCCGGGGGACAAATTAAATATGGTCATTCGGAAGTTGGTAACTTTACGTTAAATGGTTTGATCTATGAGCAAAATGAGATCGAGTTCTTACCATGTCCTGCGGAAAATGCAGCGGATCAATTGATGATCGCTAAATGGGCGATCCGCAATCTAGCGCATGAATATGGATATAACATCACTTTCGCTCCGAAAATTACGGTGGGAAAAGCAGGTTCCGGTCTGCATGTCCATATGCGTATCATGAAAGATGGCAAGAATCAGATGTTAGCGAATGGTATCTTATCCGAAACCGCCCGTAAGGCTATCGCTGGAATGATGTGCTTAGCTTCCTCTATTACGGCTTTTGGAAATACGAACCCAACCTCATATTTCCGCTTGGTTCCACACCAAGAAGCACCTACGAATATTTGTTGGGGAGATCGGAATCGTTCAGTTTTAGTTCGTGTTCCGCTAGGTTGGGCCGCAAAAACGGACATGTGTGCTTTGGCGAACCCATTGGAACCTGCCAGCCATTATGATACGAGCCAAAAGCAAACGGTCGAGATGCGCTCACCGGATGGCTCCGCTGATTTATACCAATTATTGGCAGGATTGGCAGTTGCGTGCCGCCATGGTTTTGAGATCGACGATGCTTTGGAGATCGCTGAGAAGACTTATGTAAACGTGAATATTCATAAGGAAGAGAATCAAGATCGCCTAAAGACATTGGATCAACTCCCAGACAGTTGCGCAGCCTCAGCCGCCCGTTTAAGACAACAGCGTGCTGTTTTTGAAAAATATAACGTATTTAGTCCGAGTATGATAGACGGCATCATCCGTAAACTGGAATCTTATGATGACGCTTCTTTACGCAAGGACCTAGAGAATAATCCGGAAGAGATGTTGAAGCTGGTCAATACTTATTTCCATTGTGGCTGAAAATCTTTTTTATGGTTTCACAAGAGGGTGTGTCATGACACACTCTTTTTATGCCCTGCTTTCATTTCTTGAACTTTCCATTGCGTTTTTTTGAATATCCGAGCACAAGAGAGGCCATAAATTAAAACGAAAATATTCTAGAGAAGAAAAAAAAGATATAATAGTAAAAAAACATGATAAAAAATTGTTATTTACAAATAAAGGCTTACCTTTGCCAACATCAAAACAAAATGATGTTATAAATTCATTTTGAAGTTATATGTTTTTCGAGTTTAACCTTGACTGTGAGCACAAAAGATTATCGCGAAGATCTTTTGAACGGTTGGATAGAGACGTCTATTTAGCCGTTTTTTCTTTTAGCCCTATCCAATAAAGCTATTCAGCTATTTGACAGATACAGCTTTATTTGTCACGGAGATTTTATATCCTTTTATTTTATGGATTACGAAATAACATACTGCATAAAAGCGGTATGTTGTATCGCACTATTATACAGTTGAGCAATGAATTATACATATAAACAAATATGGCTCATCAACTTTCCTGTAATGATGAGTATCTTAATGGAACAATTAATCAATATTACGGATGCTGTTTTCTTAGGCCACGTTGGAGAGATAGAATTAGGAGCGTCCGCTATCGCCGGAATTTATTATTTGGCGATTTATATGCTTGGTTTTGGATTTAGCATTGGGTTGCAAGTAATGGTAGCTCGAAGGAATGGAGAGCAAGATTACAAGGAAACCGGCAAGACCTTTTTTCAAGGCTTATTTTTCCTTTTGGGATTGGCTATCTTTCTTTACCTTCTCATTCATACGGTTTCCCCATTTATATTAAAGAAGCTGATCGTTTCCTCGGATATTTATCGAGCGGTAATCCTATACTTGGATTGGCGTAGCTTTGGATTGTTGTTTTCATTCCCATTTTTAGCGATACGTTCTTTTTTAGTGGGGATAACGCATACAAAAGCTCTATCTTGGGCTGCTGCCATAGCGGTATTAATCAATATTCCTTTAAATTTTTATTTGATATTCACTAGGGAATTAGGAATCTCGGGGGCGGCAATTGCCTCTTCTTTGGCAGAGATGGGCTCCTTTATGATGCTTTCCTTCTATATGTGGATACGATTGGATAAAGAAAAATATGGGTTAAGGCCGGTCTATAATGGTAATTTACTTATAAAAGTCTTGAAGTTATCAATATGGAGTATGCTTCATGCGTTTATTAGTGTAGCCCCTTGGTTCTTGTTTTTCGTTTCAATTGAACATTTGGGAAAAATAGAGTTAGCGATTTCCAATATAACCCGGAGCGTATCGGCTATATTTTTTGTGATAGCGAATTCTTTTGCGCTTACAACAGGCTCATTAGTCAGTAATGCGATTGGTGCGGGAGAAGGGAAGGCACAAATGACTTTCCTTTTTCAAGTTACGACAACAGCCATATATTTGGTTTACCTTTATTGGTTATGTCGTTACACGCAAGCCCCTCTCGCAATCTATTTAACAGCGGAATACGTCTTTGTAATTCTGTTGGCTACACAATCTATTTTTTATTTGAAAAAGAAACATTACTAAAAAACGAAGAAAGATGATGACTAAAATATATCCACGTACGGGAGATAAACAAACCGTATATCTAAATACCATTATACAAGATCCTCAAATAGTGGTTGGTGACTATACAATTTATAATGATTTTGTAAATGATCCTTTGCTATTCGAAAAGAATAATGTCCTTTATCATTATCCCAGCCATAAGGAGAGGTTAGTAATAGGTAAATTCTGCTCTATTGCTTGTGGAACAAGGTTTTTGTTCAATTGCGCCAATCACACGTTAAACTCTTTATCTACCTATACATTTCCTTTGTTTTATGAGGAGTGGAATTTAGAAAAGTCGAATGTGGTGTCGGCATGGGATAATAAAGGAGATATTATAATTGGTGACGATGTTTGGATTGGCTATGAAGCCGTGATTATGTCTGGAGTCCATGTTGGAAGCGGGGCTATTATCGCAGCACGTGCAGTTGTTACAAAAGATGTCCCCCCTTATACAATAGTAGGGGGAACTCCTGCGAGAGAAATTCGGAAGCGTTTTGATACGGATGTAATAAAACGATTGCTGATGTTGAAATGGTGGGATTGGCCTATAGACAAGATTCGCCAGTGTTTACCATACATTATGAATGGTGATTTAGATGAGTTATTATCTATTGAGGATGACATATTTTCTGGGCTATGATCAATCCCCTTGCCCAATCGTATCCTAGAATAATTCTGTCTTGATAGTAAATATCTGCCCATTTTTGGAAAAAACGAGAGAAAAACTTCATACTGATTATCCATGAAGGTTCCTCACAGAATTCAAAAATATCGCCTCGGGCGCATAGAGGTTTCTTTCCGTCTCGATCGTATTGTTCATCAATTGCGGCATTTAAACGTCTTTGGTACGGACAGGCATTTCCGGATATATTTCTTTTTGAGGTAGGAACTGTTCGACAATACTCCAGTCTGTTGCTTCCAACGCTTCCTTCTGTTTCAAATCTTTTAGGTATTTTTTAGAACCTTCGTACAACTGTTCTTTTACGCTATAATCCAAAAGAAGCTTGGAGGACGGTATCTCTGCCAATCCCAATTTTTTTAGAAGCCAACCTATTGTAGTCGCATTTATTATCAAAATGAAAGAGATACAGAAGGTTTATTTAAAAAACAGTCGTATGTCCTCTTCCGAAAACAATATAGCGGTATTGACTAGTGCCAAATGGGAATATGCTTGAGGAAAATTCCCCAGTTGCTCCTTGGTTTCAAAATCAATGTCTTCACTGAAAAGTCCCAAGTGATTTGAATTATGAAGCATTTCCTCAAACAGACTACGTGCTTCTTCTTTTTCTCCAATGACATAAAGAGCACGAATGAGCCAGAACGTACAAATAGTAAAGGCGGAAGAGGGAAGTCCGAAATCATCATGAGATTTATAACGGTACATCAACCCTTTATAAAGTAACGCATTCTTTATCGCTTGCACTGTTTTATGGTAGCGTATGTCTCTCGGATCGATAAATCCGTACGGTTCCATTAACAACAAGGACGCATCAAGGTCGGAATTACCGTAGGTTTGCGAGAAACTTTGCATCTCTTCTTTCCAACCGTTTTTCATGACATTTTCTTTGATTACGGTCGCTTCTTCCGACCAACGTCTCCGGTATGTCGGTTTGTTTAATAAATCTGCAATACGAGCTCCCCTGTCTAATGCGACCCAGCACATAACTTTGGAGGAAACAAAATGCTGTCCTTCTCCTCTAATCTCCCAAATGCCTTTGTCTGGTTTTTTCCAGTCAATCATCACATTCGTCAGGATACTTTTTACCATTTCCCACATATCTTCCACCTCGTCCAATGTACCGGGCATCAAACGATAGTATTGGTAGATCAGGTCCATTAAATAGCCGAACGAGTCATTTTGAAGCTGGTGGTAAGCATCATTACCGATCCGAACGGGTCGTGAGTTCTTATAACCGGAAAGATGTCCCAGAATAACTTCCGTCAATTTTCTTTCTCCGCGAATACCGTACATGATCTGGTAAGTATCGTGTTGAGAAACAAAAGTAGACTGGACAAATCTCATGAACCGCCTTGCGGCTTCCACATGGCCTATCTGGAACAAAGTTTCAATGGACATGGAGGCGTCGCGCAGCCAACAAAAACGATAATCCCAGTTACGGACTTCTCCGATCGTTTCCGGTAGGCTAGTTGTTATGGCCGCCAATACGGCTCCATTATAAAAAGACATCAATTTTAAAACTAGGAGACTTCGCTCAATGATATCGTTATAGACCGTAAACTTCTTGGTTCGGTCAGTCCAATTCAACCAATAAACCAGCGTCCGGCAGTATTCCAGTTTCTCACGCTCAATGTTGACGGGTATTACTTTCTCGTTATATGAAAGTAGCAAGAACTCGTCCTTAGCCAGTACGATTTCTTTCTGTTCCAAGATGTTGTGCAAAGGTAGTGAGGAATAAAGATATTGCCTATCTTTGCTGTTAGAAGTAGAGTAGGTCTCTATATATTCCGAGGTCGTGTTGAAAATTGTCTTTCCACGGGCATAGTCCGGAGCCGGCTCATAGTTGATTTTAAAACGGGGAGTACCTTTGATTCTGCGGATATATCGGTAGATCTCTGCCGGACGATAACAATTGCTCGCATCGCTCAGATGGTAACAAGGCATGAAATCTACAACGGCAAATTCATTTTCTTCTGATACGAAGTTGGTCGAAAGAATATTTGTATGAGGAACATACGATTGCGATATTTGATAATCCGGAGAAACCTCGAAGCCGAAATATCCCCCTTTCTCCCGATCGAGCAATGATGCAAAGATGGAAGGTGAGTCGAAGTTAGGGAAACATAACCAATCTATACTGCCTTTATCCGAAATCAAAGCCGCAGTGCAGCAATTTCCTATTACTCCGTAATTTAACTTGTCCATAAAAATTATTTTTTATTTGTCCACAATCCTTTAAAAAAATCAACGGTGGCTTTCAGTTGACCTTTTATGCTTTTGGAAGTCGTTCCGTAACTAACACCTTCACCCGACAATTCTTCCAAAAAAGGCAATACTTCTTCCTGCGAGGACAGATTGTATTTGGCTTTTTCAGATACAATTCCAACTTTAACTGTTATGGCGGATACTGGAAGAGCCCGAAACATATCCTCATCCGTCGTGTCATCTCCCATTGCTAGTATAAAATCATAGCGGGAAGCCAATAATAGGCGATCTACTTCCGAACCTTTTGTGCATTCTGGAGATTTTATTTCCACGACTTTGTTGCCCTGCATGATTTGTAATCCCTTTTTCAGGCAAACAGGCATTATAGCCTTTGTTAGCTGTTGCGCTCTCAGCTCTCCCAGCCAGGCGTCCGATTCTCTATAATGCCAGGCAAGAGCAGCTTCTTTTGTCTCAAGATGAGAGTACGGGGTTTTGCTTACAAACAAATTTAGAATAAACAATAGCTCCGAATCCCACTCTCGATTGCCTATGTTTTTATGCCATGCGCCTTTTTCCTTGTAAAATGCACCATGCTCGGCGGCAAAAGACAGAGGAAGATCTCCCAGCCATTTCTCCAATGTATAGTGGTCCCGCCCGCTATTAATGGTTACATGATTCCGAGGGTCGGAACAAAAACGCTGTAACAGGTCTCGTAATGCAGGTGTTGGAACTGCATCTTCCGGATGATTTTTGAATGCAGTTAATGTTCCGTCGTAATCCAGCAAAATCAAGCGCTTTTTCGCTTGGTCATATAATGTTTTGATTTCGTTCTGGTCTTGTGCGGAGATCTTTTTCTTTTGTAATCGTTTGTTTTTCTCTGCGGTCTGCCGCCATTCTCTCATGAAATCCGCAGCCCATTTGTTTACGGTTTGAACCGAAAGGATGGCTTGCATCCGCTGAAGCCTTTCTTTTTGTTCCTCCAATGGCATTTTCAATGCACGGCAAATGGCTTGTTCGATCTGGTCCGTGTCGTTTGGATTAATCAATAAAGCATCAGACAATTCAACCGAAGCACCGGCCATTTCACTTAAAATGAGTACCCCCGGATTATCTTGTTTGGTAGCGACATACTCTTTTGCCACAAGATTCATACCATCGCGCAAAGGGGTTACCAAGGCTATATCGGCAACATAATACATCGCTACTAATTCCTCAAAAGAGAAACCGTGATAAAAATAACATACCGGAGTCCAATTCATGGTAGAGTAAGTTCCATTGATAGAACCGATCTCCTCGTCTATTTTGGTTTTCAATTCGGCATAACTGCCTACATGGTCGCGAGAGGGGACGATAACCATCGCCAATGTCACTTTCCCGTGATATTCCGGATGATTTTTCAAAAAAGAGGCGAATCCGTAAAGACGGTGCAATATTCCTTTGCTGTAATCCAGTCGGTCTACCGATATGATTAACTTATGATCTCCAAATAGAAGTCGTGTTTTCTCTACTGCGTGGTGGACTTTGTCATCAGCTATCACATTGTGATAAAGATCATAGTTTATCCCCATCGGTAATGCATCCACACGGGTTACACGATCATTCATTTGAACTTCATCCAGATTGAAATTCTTATGAAGGACGCGTTCCGTCGCACTGATGAAATGACGCATATAATCGTGAATGTGAAAAGCGACAAAGTCGGCTCCCAAAAGTCCGTTCAGGATCTCGACCCTTTCGGGCAGAATCCGGAAAAGTTCATGTGAAGGAAACGGAATATGGTGGAAATACCCGATATGAAGGTTGGGAAACTTCTCACGGAGCATGCCCGGCAACAGCATTAACTGATAGTCCTGTACCCAAACCCAATCATTAGGTTCAACTATCCGCGATATCTCTTCACAAAAAACAGCATTGACTTCCCTATATGATTCCCAAAAGTTCTTTTTATATAACGTATAAGCAAAAAAGTAATGACAGAGGGGCCATAGGGTACTGTTGCTATATCCTTCGTAGTAATTTTCATACTGCCTGTCGGATAAGAATACCGGATGATAATTATTTTTTTCCAATTGACTGCAAATGTCATCTTTTTCCGTCTTTTGTTCTACGCAGACGCCAGGCCAACCAATCCAATGTTTTTCACAATCAACGTCCAATGACTTCAAACCTGTAGCCAGCCCTCCTTCGCTCCGTGAAAAAACAAATTTTCCATCGGAGGAACGTGTAACTTTTACAGGCAACCTATTCGAAATGATAAATAATCTCATATTTGAAATATTATATACAACACAAAGCAAAATCCATACCAATTTGTATTTGTCATTGATAAACAGATGTTTGCAAATAGGGAAGCCTAGGTAATATTACCAAAATGAAAAACACTTTTTCATTTTAGTTGTTTTTTTTACTTTCAATTTAGAATTAATATTTTTAATCAATTGATATATAGTGATTTATGTTTGTTGTTTTCTAATTGGTCTGATTTTGGCATTATCTTTATCAGTTTAGATTTCCGAAGAAAGTATCATTAATATTCATCTTCGGTTGTCTGCTATAAGAAACAATGTAGAACAACAAAGAAACAAAATGGTATTTTTTATTTATCAGTTAGGCTCGCTTGCCTCTGTATGGGCAATCAGCAATTTAATAAAAAAAGATGTTCCTCAAAGGATCAAAAACAAGATTATCGTTCTGTTACTAGTAACAAGCTGGATTGGTGTTTTGGGGTATTTTTTCATTTTGAAAAACAGGATTGAAAAATGGTGGCCTTGCAAGAAGTACTTGGTTGCTCATAGAAGGATATGAGTTTCATATTATATATTATTGCAATTAAAGTTGTTTTATGTGTACCAAAATCTTTTTCTCCATTCATTCTGTAAAGATTTGAATTGTTTTTTTCTTTTTGAGCCGTGGATATAATTTATTCACGGCTTATTTAAAGGATTTGATTTCAAAAATTAGGATACAAATGGAAAAGAATATGCGGATGAAATTTTTAAAGCAACGGATAACGGTAATATTACTGTTAGTGGCTAGCGTATGTATATGTGGTAGCATCAATGAATTCTATGTCTTCGAAAATGATTATTATTTTAAATATCTGCTGAATACTTTTACAGGAATCATCCTTTTGACAGGAATTGCCTATTTATGCTATCCTCAAAAGAAGACAAATCAGGAAAATGAATTGGTGCTGAATGAATACAAACTGGTGTATGAAACGGAGTCTACCGCATCGCAATATTTTATTTCTGATACAGAAGCTTGGAACACATTAAGAAAACAATTGAAAACAACAGCTCAAGGACATGCTATTTTATATATCAGCGAAAGTTGCGAATTGCCTATAATCAATAACATGATTTTAGCTAAAAAGAGAAATTTCGATTGTTGGAAGCCTGCCTGTGCAGGGCAGATATCTAAAGATTTTGGTGAGATTTAAAGTGATCATAAAAAATATATGGCAGCCATAAAACGATGTCCATGGAAAGGAAATGTCAATTATCTGAAAATACGGGGAATAATATTGAATTGGACCTAGTCAGCGTTGAAAAGCACCACATTCAGAAAGTTCTCCAACATACTAACGGATACAAACCCGAAGCTGCTCGTCCTCTTGGGATAGCCTTAACCACACTTTATAGGAAGATGGAAGCCTATGGACTATAATGTGGAACACTTTGTTCTTGCATACCCGGTAGGTTTACCTAAAACAGGCAGCTTGCCTTTTTTATATACCTTTTCAAAATGAAAATATCTTTTTCCTTTTGAAAAGGATTGAGCATATTACATAATAATATTATTTTTTGATTATATAACTGATAAACAATGCATTGTGCAAGAACTCGATTTTTTGGCACAGCTTTGGCATATAGTAGGGTGGAAAACAAATAAATAGTATTAACAATTAAAAAAGACAAGTATGGAAGATACGTTATCATTTTTGTTCTTGTGTGCTACCGGTGTAGCATGCTATTGGTTTTTCTTCAAGTGTGTGGACTGGTTTGAGAAAATTTAATGTAAGAAAGGAGAATTAAATTATGTTTTTAGCACTGTTTATACTTTGCTTATTGATCTTCGGGTATTTGATGTATGTCCTAATTAAGCCCGAAAAGTTTTAATGGTAATTAGTTTTTTTAAGTGAAAAGATGAATACAGAAATTTTAGGTGTAGCATTGCAGATATTGCTGCTGCTGGTTATCAGTTACCCGCTGGGAAAGCATATCGCCAAGGTGTATAAGGAGGGAAACGACTGCATGCGTTTCATGGCTCCAATTGAAAGATTTATTTACAAGCTGGCGGGTATCAACCCCAATGAAGAGATGGATTGGAAGGCATTCTTGAAATCTCTGCTTATTATAAACGTATTTTGGTTCTTCTGGGGTATGATCCTGTTGGTATCGCAAGGATATCTTCCTTTGAATCCTGATGGGAACAGCGGACAAAGTCCAGATTTGGCGTTCAACACGTGTATTAGTTTCATGGTTAACTGTAACTTGCAGCACTATAGCGGAGAAAGCGGTTTGACTTATTTTACACAGTTGTTCGTCATCATGTTGTTCCAGTTCATCACTGCTGCAACAGGTATGGCTGCCATGGCTGGAATTATGAAGTCGATGGCCGCCAAAACAACTAAAACAATCGGCAACTTCTGGCACTATTTAGTGATCAGCTGTACACGTATCCTTTTCCCGATGTCTCTGATCGTGGGTTTCATCCTGATCATACAAGGTACGCCGATGGGCTTTGACTCCAAAATGACAATCCCGACATTGGAAGGAGCTGAACAAACTGTTTCACAAGGTCCTACAGCTGCAATCGTTCCGATTAAACAGTTAGGTACGAATGGTGGTGGTTACTTCGGAGTAAACTCTTCTCACCCATTGGAAAACCCGACTTACCTGACCAATATTGTAGAATGTTGGTCTATTCTGATCATTCCGATGGCATTGGTATTTGCTTTGGGATTTTATCTGAAACGTAAAAAGTTAGGTTATGTGATCTATGGTGTGATGCTGTTTGCTTATCTTTTGGGGGTATTCTGTAACGTTCACTATGAGATGGCAGGTAACCCGAAAATCGACGAGATGGGTATTGACCAGTCTTGCGGTGCTATGGAAGGTAAGGAAACCCGTCTGGGTCCGGGCGCAACCGCTTTGTGGTCTGTGACTACGACCGTCACCTCTAATGGTTCCGTTAACGGTATGCACGACAGTACAATGCCTCTTTCTGGTATGGTGGAGATGTTGAACATGCAGATCAATACATGGTTTGGTGGTGTCGGCGTAGGTTTCATGAACTACTATGCATTCTTGATTATAGCCGTATTCATCAGCGGTTTGATGGTCGGACGTACGCCGGAATTCTTAGGTAAAAAGGTAGAAGCCCGAGAAATGAAGATTGCAACGATCGTTTCGTTGGCTCACCCATTCGTGATTTTGATCTTTACGGCTATCTCTTCCTACGTATGGGTATATGCCCCTGAATTCGTAGAGAGCGAGGGTGGCTGGTTGAACAACCCTGGTTTCCATGGTTTCAGTGAAATGTTATATGAATATACTTCTTCTTCTGCTAACAACGGTTCCGGTTTTGAAGGATTAGGCGACAATACCTATTTCTGGAACTACACTTGCGGTTTGGCACTGATCATTTCACGTTATTTGCCAATTGTCGGACAGGTAGCTATTGCAGGTCTTTTGGCAAACAAGAAGTACACTCCGGAGAGTGCGGGTACATTAAAGACTGATACGGTTACATTCGGTGTGATGACATTCTTCGTAATCGTCATCGTTGCTGCCTTGTCATTCTTCCCGGCACAAACATTAGGCCCGATCGCCGAATATTTTAGTATTTACTAATTGACAGATTAAGAAGATGAGAAATAACAAAACTGCTTCTTTATTTCCAAAGAAGCTCGTTATAGAAAGTTTGAAGCAATCATTCATTAAGTTGAATCCGCGGATGATGTTCCGTAACCCGATCATGTTTATCGTGGAGGTGGTGACATTCGTCATGTTGTTTGTTACGATTTGGGCGGCTACCACCGGTGATACGACACAAGGATCTTTCGGTTACAATATCTTAGTGTTTATTGTATTGTTCGCCACGTTGCTTTTCGCCAACTTCGCAGAGGCGATTGCAGAGGCACGAGGCAAGGCACAGGCCGACAGTTTGCGTAAGACCCGGGAAGAAACTCCTGCCAAATTGTGTGTCGGTAACAAGATCGAAACGGTCAGTTCTTCTCAGTTGAAGAAAGGCGACATCTTTATTTGTGAAGCCGGCGACACGATTCCTTCCGATGGTGAAATTATCGAAGGTCTGGCTTCTATCGATGAAAGCGCCATCACAGGTGAATCTGCTCCGGTGATCCGTGAAGCGGGTGGAGACAAGAGTTCTGTAACAGGCGGTACGAAAGTATTGTCCGACCAGATCAAGGTGAAAGTGACGACCGAACCGGGTGAAAGTTTCTTGGATAAGATGATCGCCTTGGTGGAAGGAGCTTCTCGCCAGAAAACTCCGAACGAAATCGCCTTGACAATCTTGCTGGCAGGTTTTACATTGGTATTCGTTGTTGTTTGCGGTACCTTGAAACCGTTTGCTGATTATTCCAACACGACGATTACGATCGCGGCCTTTATCTCTTTGTTCGTTTGTTTGATCCCTACTACGATCGGTGGTTTGTTATCTGCCATCGGTATTGCCGGTATGGATCGTGCGTTGTCTGCTAATGTGATCACCAAATCCGGTAAGGCGGTTGAAACAGCTGGTGACATTGATACTTTGCTGCTCGACAAGACTGGTACGATCACGATCGGTAACCGTAAAGCAACCCAGTTCTATCCGGTATCCGGCATTGACGAACACTCTTTTGTACAAGCTTGTCTACTGTCCTCTCTTTCTGACGATACGCCCGAAGGTAAGTCAATCGTGGAACTGGGACGTGAAAAAGGTGTACGTGTACATGATTTGAATACATCCGGATCAAAGATGATCAAGTTTACGGCAGAAACTAAATGTTCAGGGGTGGATTTGGCAAATGGTACTCGCATCCGTAAAGGAGCTTTTGATGCTATTCGTAAGATGAGTGAGGCTGCCGGCAACAAATATCCGAAAGAGGTGGCCGATTTGGTTCAGAAGATTACGAGTAACGGCGGTACTCCGTTGGTTGTTTCACAGGATGATTTCATCATCGGTGTGATCGAATTACAGGATATCATCAAACCGGGGATCCAAGAACGTTTTGAACGTTTGCGTAAGATGGGTGTGAAGACGGTAATGGTAACCGGTGATAACCCGTTGACCGCAAAATATATCGCTGAAAAAGCCGGTGTAGACGATTATATCGCCGAAGCCAAACCGGAAGACAAGATGAACTATATCCGTAAGGAACAGGAAAACGGTAAGCTGGTCGCCATGATGGGGGACGGTACGAACGATGCCCCGGCCTTGGCTCAGGCAAACGTTGGTGTCGCAATGAACAGTGGTACGCAGGCTGCCAAGGAAGCTGGTAATATGGTTGATTTGGACAACGACCCAACGAAACTGATCGAGATTGTCGAAATCGGTAAACAGTTGCTGATGACTCGCGGTACGCTGACTACTTTCAGTATCGCTAACGACGTGGCCAAGTATTTCGCTATCGTACCAGCTCTGTTCATGGTTACGATCCCGGCATTGGCCCCGATGAACATCATGCACCTGCACAGTCCGGAATCAGCGATCCTAAGTGCGATCATCTTTAATGCGATCATCATCCCGATTCTGATCCCTCTGGCATTACGTGGTGTGGCTTATAAACCGATCGGTGCTTCCGCATTGCTTCGTCGCAACTTGCTGATCTACGGTTTGGGCGGTGTAATTGCCCCGTTCATTGGTATCAAGTTGATAGATATGATTGTAAGTTTATTCATGTAAAAGTAAAATCAATATTAAAAACCTTCCTCCCTCTGTATGAAGATAGGAGGAAGGTTAAGAAAATAAAACAATAATTCATTATGATATCAAATCTTTTTAAATCATTAAGACTGACAATTGCATTTTGTTTGTTCTTCAGTGTTTTCTACATCTTCGTTTTGTGGTTGTTTGCCCAAGTGGCAGGACCGAATAAAGGTAATGCAGAACTGGTTACATTGAATGGAAAAGTAGTGGGGGCCGCCAACGTTGGTCAGAATTTCACGCAAGATATTTATTTCTGGGGACGTCCTTCCCATGCTGGTGACGGTTACGATGCATCCAGTTCGGCAGGTAGTAACAAGGGACCTTCCAATGAAGAACATTTAGCTTTGTTGGAAGAACGTATTGATACATTCTTGGTTCATCATCCTTACCTAACCCGTGAAAAAGTTCCGGCTGAAATCATCACAGCCAGCAGTTCCGGTTTGGATCCCCATATCTCACCGAAAGCGGCTTATGCACAGGCCAAACGTGTAGCGGACGCTCGTGGATGGTCGGAAGAAAAGGTCATGGGTATCGTCAATTCTCATGTTGAGAAACCGTTATTGGGTATGTTCGGAATGGAGAAAGTAAATGTATTGAAATTAAATGTTGCGCTTGATCAAGCATCAAATAACAAATAACAAATTTTAATAAGTCAATTAGATTTAGGTTATGAAATCATTCGTAAAAAAAGTAGCAGCCTTGGCAATTGTATTCTCAATGGCATCTTCTACGTTGGCTAATGCACAGGAAGAGGATGGTAAAGTAAGTTTTTCTGTGCAGGGAGATTTGGTAAGTTCCTATATTTGGCGTGGTTTCTACCAGACTGGTGCTAGCTTCCAGCCGACACTATCACTGGGGGTAGGTAATTTCTCTTTGACAGCCTGGGGATCTACCGATTTTCAGGGAGCAAACTCTACATCTATGCCTGCGGCTAAAGAGATAGATTTAACGGCAGCGTATACATTCGGATCAGCTGGTCCTACATTATCTGTCGCTAGCTTATGGTGGGCAGGGCAAGGCTCTTGCCGTTATTTTAACTTCAAAAGCCATGAAACAGATCACCATTTTGAAGCAGGTTTGGCTTACACTTTGCCTATTGAGAAGTTACCTTTGTCTATCGCCTGGAATTTCATGTTTGCCGGTCAAGACAAAGATGAAAATGGAAACCAAAACTATTCTTCTTATGTGGAGTTGAATTTTCCATTCACAGTGAAGGGCGTCGATCTGAATGCAACTTGTGGTGTTCTTCCGTATGATGCGGGAATAACTACGTATGGAGGTGATGTAAATAGTGGATTTGCAGTAACGAATGTTGCATTGAAAGCAACGAAAGATATCAAAATCACGGATTCTTTCTCATTACCTATTTTTACACAGGCAATTTGGAACCCTCGCATGGAGGATGCCCATCTTGTCTTGGGAATTTCTTTAAGACCTTGATATAATAATACGCATGGACCGAGAACAAAGTGTACAACATTTTTTAGATTTGTTGAAAAAGTCTCGTCGTGGCAATTTTAAAATCTACATCGGCATGATTGCCGGTGTAGGTAAATCGTATCGGATGCTATCAGATGCCCACCAATTACTGGAAAGCGGTATCGATGTCAAGATCGGTTATATAGAAACACATGGGCGAGTCGAGACGGAGGCATTGGTGGAAGGATTGCCTATCATCCCCCGCCGCAAGATATTTTATAAAGGAAAAGAGATCGAAGAGATGGACTTGCAGTCGATTCTCAGTATCCATCCTGAAGTTGTCATCGTTGACGAATTGGCTCATACCAATGTCGAAGGCAGTAAGAACGAAAAGCGTTGGCAGGATGTCATGGATATACTGGATGCCGGTATCAGTGTGATCACGGCGGTCAATATTCAGCATATAGAAGGACTTAACGAGATGGTGCAGGACGTGGTTGGCATTGAGGTCAAGGAACGTATTCCTGATATCGTACTGGAGCAGGCTGATGAAGTGGTCAACATAGACCTTACTGCTGACGAACTGCTGGCTCGGTTAAAAGCCGGAAAAATATACAAACCCGATAAGATACAAACAGCATTAAATAATTTCTTTAAGGCTGAACATATTCTTCAGCTTAGGGAGTTGGCATTGAAAGAGGTAGCTTTGCGGGTAGAAAAAAAAGTGGAGAATACCATTCCAGAGAATCTCGGCGTACGCCACGAAAGGTTTATGGCCTGCATCAGCAGTAATGAGAAAACTCCCCGTAAGATCATACGGAAAGTCGCACGGTTGGCAACCCGATATAATTCCAAGTTTTTTGTACTGTATGTACAAACCCCAAGAGAAAGTTCCGACAGGATTCCGTTGGCAAGTCAAAGGCATTTGCTTAACCATTTCAAGTTGGCAACGGAACTTGGAGGAGAAATCATTCAAGTGCAATCCCCACATATAACGGATGCGATCGTACAGGCTTGTAAAGAAAAGCAAATCAGTACGCTATGTATCGGACGACCAGCTTTAAAATATCCTTCCGCTATCCTTGCGATGGTCCACTATCGGAACATGTTAGAAGAGTTGGCTCAATTAGGCATTGATTTAATAATATTAGCATAAAAATCCTTCCATGAATATGAATATAAAAACAAAGTTGACTTATGGGATAGGACTTTTATTTGTCCTGATCACTTTATTAGGTGGATTGGCTATAAAAAACATTCATAATGTATCGGATGACACGCAGAATATCCTAGCGGATAATTATAATTCACTCCTTTATTCCCGTCAGATGCTCGAGTCACTGGATGCCATTCGGGAAAATCCGAATGCTCGAAAAGAGTTTGAGGCCGGGTTGGAAGCTCAGAAAAAAAATCTGACAGAGAAGGATGAAGACGTACTAACCAACCGATTAAGTTCGAACTGTGAAAAGGCGTTGGATGACATGGATGATGAATCGATTCGGCAGATACGCCAGACGATTTATACCATTATGGCAGTCAATATGTCTGCCATTTATGAAAAGAATGAAGTGGCTGTCCATACGGCGGAAAGGTCTCTCTTTTGGATCTGGACGGTAGGAATTGCTTGTATCGTGATCGCCTTCCTCTTTCTGGCTCACCTGCCACGCTCGGTCAGCGTACAGATCCAGAAATTGACGGATGGCATCAAGGAAATCACCAATGCCAATTACAGCAAACGGCTCAATTTGGGCAATGAACCGGAGTTTAAGGAAATAGCCACGTTGTTCAACGAGATGGCCGAGCGCTTGGCCGAATACAGGAACAGTTCGCTGGAAGATATCCTGCAAGGGAAAAAATATATAGAAACAATTATCAACAGCATTGCAGAACCTATCATAGGCTTGAGTAAGGAACGGAAGATTTTGTTTGTCAATGACGAGGCTTTGACTGTTTTGAATTTGACACGGGAAAACATTATCGACAAACCGGCTCCCGAAGTGGCGTTAAAAAATGATCTGCTGCGCCGTTTGATCCGCCAGTTGGTACATCCCGATGACAATAAGGATCCGTTGAAAATCTATGCGGACAACAAGGAAAGCTATTTTCAAGTAAAATACATCCCGATCAACGTTAACAGGCAGACTGGACTGGAGGGTAAGTATGTCGGGGATGTGATCCTGTTGAAGAACGTGACCGAATTTAAAGAAAAAGATATTGCAAAGACAACCTTTATTTCAACGATCTCTCATGAACTGAAGACACCGATATCGGCTATCATGATGAGCTTGGAACTGCTGGAAGACAATCGGATCGGAAAACTGAATACAGAACAGGAGAGCCTTTCCAAGAACATAAAGGAAAATAGCAACCGTTTGTTGGAGATCACTGGCGAATTGTTGAAGATGTCACAGGTAGAAAGCGGTAAGCTCTACCTGAATCCGAAGATTACCAAACCGATCGAACTGATCGACTATGCCATCAAGGCGAACCGGGTACAGGCCGAGCGTTTTAACTGTCAGATCGAAGTGGAGTATCCTGAAAAGATCACCAAATTGTTTGTCGACAGCGAGAAAATTGCTTGGGTTGTGACCAACCTGTTATCGAACGCCATCCGTTATTCGTCGGAGAACGGACGGATTATCATCGGTGCACGACAGATCGACAAAGCCGTCGAGATCTATGTCAAGGACTTCGGAAAGGGCATTGACTCGCGTTACCACGAAAGTATTTTCGACCACTATTTCCGTGTGCCGGGAACAAAAGTACAAGGTAGCGGTTTGGGACTTGCCATCAGCAAGGACTTTGTGGAAGCTCATGGTGGTACGATCCGTATCGAAAGCGAAGTCGGTAAAGGTAGCACGTTCGTGATCAGATTCAATGTATAAAAAGTAAAATCAAAAATCAGATAGTCTAATGAAAGTATTAAAATTTGGTGGTACTTCAGTCGGTTCTGCCCAGCGGATCAAGAATGTCGCATCAATCATTTGCGATCAGGAACAGAAAATAGTAGTACTCTCTGCCATGGCAGGGACAACAAACTCTTTAGTGGAGATATCTGAGTGTTTCCATAAGAAAGATCCGGGAAAAGCCAATGCGATCCTTTCTGCTTTGGAACAAGCTTATGTCAATCATATAGAAGAATTATACCAAAGCGATACCTACAAAGAAAGGGCCATGCAATACATGCTTGAACGGTCTCAACATGTCTGGTCTTTCTCTAATATGCCTTTCAGCATGTTCGATGAAAAGGAAATCTTGGCGCAGGGTGAGCTAATATCAACCTTTCTGATGACCTGCTATCTGGAAGAACAAGGAGTGAAGGTAGTTTTATTGCCTGCGTTGAACTTCATGCGAATTACAATGGACAATGAACCGGACATGGAATATATCGCTAAACACCTAAATACACTTTTGGAGCAAAACAAAGAGGCAGAAATATATATTACGCAAGGTTTCATCTGCCGGAATGCTTACGGCAGCATTGACAACTTGGAAAGAGGAGGAAGCGATTACACCGCCTCTCTAATTGGAGCGGCTATCCAAGCAGAAGAGATACAGATATGGACGGATATTGACGGGATGCACAACAACGATCCACGGTTTGTCAATGACACCGCTCCTGTTAGGCAGTTGAACTTCGACGAAGCCGCTAAGTTGGCACATTTCGGTGCCAAGATACTACATCCGACTTGCATCCTGCCTGCCAAGGAAAAGAACATACCGGTACGCCTCTTGAACGCATTGCAGCCAAATGCGTCGGGTACATTGATCTCGAATACGGTGGAAAAGGGTACGATCAAAGCTGTTGCCGCCAAAGACAACATCACGTATGTCAAGATCAAGTCGCTCCATACGATACCGACACCTCATTTTCTGAGCATCGTGTTTGATACGTTCTATAATTACAATACGCCGGTGGACATGGTGACCACTTCCGATATCGGGGTTTCCGTAACGATTGATGATGACAAGCATATAGACGAGATTGTGGGTGTATTACGGAAATACGCAACGATTACAGTCGAAAAGAATATGGTGATTGTTTGTGTTGTTGGTGACCTAGAATGGCAAAATGTCGGTTTTGAGGCACGCATCATCAATGCATTGAAAGATATTCCCGTACGGATGATTTCATACGGCGGAAGTAGTAGTAATGTATCGTTGGTGATGAAAGCGGAAGATAAAGTGCATGCTTTGAAGGCGCTTAGTGAACACTTGTTTTCCGTATCAGACAAACCTGTGTTATCATCCGTTTCTTAAAAGAAAATTAAGATTAATAGTTGAGCATATTTGTTTTTTGATTTGTTTTAGAAATGAAGCAGAAGCAGTCTTTTTTTGTAGAGACTGCTTCTATTTTTCGGTAATAAACAATGAAAATTCTTCTGTGTATTGACAGGTGGAAAATCTGGTATAAACTGTCCCCCCATTATCCTATCTAAAGAGTCCCCCAAAATCCAATTTAAATTGCCCCACCCCAAAAAACATTAAAAGAGTTACAGAATCAGTTCATAATTCTACATTAATCTATTAAATAGACAAAACAGATAGTATTCCCAATAAATCAATCAGCATGAACAAGATTTGTCAAGGAGGCGTGCGACTTGTTTGTCATGGGAAGCTCCGGTACAGGAAAGAGCTACATTACCACAGCCTTGGGATACAGAGTCTGCCAGAAAGGATTGAAAGTGCTGTATGCCAATACTTCCAGACTTTTAGGGCAGTTGAAGGCCACCAAGGTAAAAGGTAGCATCCTGTAGGAGCTGAAAAAGATAGAAAGGACGGATATGCTTATACAGGATGATTTCGGCTTGCAGCCGTTGGACAACGGAAGCAGAATGCATCTGATGGACATCATCAAAGACCGATATGGTAAGAAATCAACACTGATTACATCACAATTGCCGGTCAAAGACAGGTATGATGTCATCGGCAAGAAGACAATAGCCGGCGTAGTCATGGACAGAATAACTCACCAAGCCGCAAGAATTGAGCTGCACGGAGAGTCCATACGCAAAATTTGCGGGAAGAAATGAATGATTATATTGGCAGTAAATAAAAATTATAAACCCAGCACAAATCGAAAACTAATAAACTGATTATGTGATATTTTTTTGTATTTTAGGAAAAATAAATCGGGGGTCAATTTAAGTTGGATATTGGGGATCTGTTTCATTGGAGTTTCCAAGTTGTCGTTATACTCCTTGAACACATTGTATAATGTTTTGAAAGTTTCGTCCTTTTCCTGATAGCGGTTTACTATGGCACGTGCGGAGACAATCTTTTCCTCCAATTCCAAGTCTTGGTAAATCTGATAGAATTTCACACGCAAAGGTACTTTCCCGTTTTTAACGGTTTACTACGCTTGATGAAGAACAACACGCTGAATATTTCTCTTTCCATACGGCTCAATTTTTAATGATACAAAATTAGGAAATCGAACCGAGAACCTGGTTATGTAAAATAGATCAACGTGCTGTAAAAAAACGAAGTAGCACTTGTGTTGTGTAACATTTTAGGCTTTCTAAAACCGTCCCCCGAATAAGGACGTGCCGTCTGCTTCAATCCCACTTATTTTGCCTATTCTTGGAAATGAAAAATCCCTGAACTTGTTTGAAATTCAGGGATTTACATCGTTTTTCTTTTCTTAAAAGTGGTGCCACCAGGAATCGTAATTTGTTTCCAAGTGGCTGAATATCACTAATTTTCAAAAGCTACTCAACTGTAATCTCCTCCGTTTGCTCCACCAGTGACTTGCTGTGTTTTGCTTATCATTACAGCGGATGATTTCGTAACACAAAAGTAATAAACTTAATCGAATTGGCAAATTAGTAACCGAAAAAATACAATATAGAGCCTTTTAAGAATATTTTCTTGAGTTTTTTTCTGTTTGTGTTGCATGGTTGCTCGAAAATGATTATCTTTGCACATATAAAAAAGTATATCTTATGATTGAATCATTAACTGTCACAAACTTTTATTGCTTTAAGGAGCGTACAACAATTCTATTTACGGCGAAAAAAGAGCGTAATAGAATGTTGGATAATAATTTTTGTGGGTTTACGACTCAAAACAAGATAAATATCTTAAAACTAGTATTTTTATTAGGGAATAATGGTGCTGGAAAGAGTAAAATTCTGAGCGCATTTGATGCATTACAGTATCTTATTGCCCAAATTCGTGAACGTAAAGATGAATCTTTACGTTATAGGCCATTTGCTTTTGACGAAGAATGTTTAAACAAGCCATCTGAAATAGAGATAGTATATCATATTAATGATTCACGGTATTTATATAGTATTAAATGGGATAAATATGCTATATATGAGGAGATTTTAGATGAATTACGAACCAAAACTAATATCAATCTATTTCATCGTTGGTATGATAAGGTTAGTGACATCGTAAAAGTTGACTTTACAGATAAAATACAAGTTAGTGATAATGAGAATTATATTATCAGCAGTTCGTTATTGAAAAATAATTCAGTATTTAGTACTATTATTAAAACGAATATTTCTCATGCGTTGCTAAATTCACATTTGTTATTTTTTATGGAAGGTTTTGAAATTGTTAATTTAGAAGATGTTGATTTAAATGAAGAACTTCCTGATGATAAAACAGAAAATAGCAAACAATTAAAAAATGTCATTTGTTCGTTTTTAAAATCTGTAGATACTAATATAATGTCATATGAGAAATTGAAAATTGATGTAGAGTATCCTGCTGAGTTATTGCAAAAACTAAAGTCATTGTCAGACAAACAAGAAGCAGAGTTAAGAATGCTGTTTAGGATGGATGAGGAAAAACACATTGTGAATACGTTTCATCGTTTGGATAAAAAAACAGGAAATAGAAGAGGGCGTTTGCCGCTATCAGAACAATCTGATGGCACTAAGGAGATACTTCGATTTTTAATTGTATTAGATGAGGCTATTAGAAAAGAGAAAACGATAATTTTAGATGATTATAGTAGTGGAGTTCAAAGAAATACGTTGAATCAGCTACTGAAATTTTTTTTAGGGGCGGCACAAAATGCTCAACTAATAATATCAACTCAAGATTATAGTTTATTGGATTTTGATATTATAAGAAGAGATTCTATCCGTTTTTTGGTAAAGGATGACATTGCTTCTGCTCATGTTCAATCTATTAATTTATCATTACTGCATAAGAATTCTAGTTTACATCATTATGTAAGCAAAATGAATGTATACGAGCAGTTACCCAAAATGGATGAAGCATTATTTGAAGAACTGTTGAGAATGTACAAAACTATTGCTATGAGATAGTTTGGTATCGTCATTCGGTAAATCCATATGTTAATCAAAAAAGCGAAATCAATTTGTAATCAATAAAAACTAATAACACCTTAAAGGTCTGTTTGGAAGCAAGTTCTCGATATGTTTTTTTCTACTTTTGTTTTCTGATTTCGAAAACTATCTTTCGTACGCACTGTTCGGTATACAGCGATTTCTATTTTGAGGTAGTAGTCAATTAGTTCCACAAACTAATCCTACGCAACTTGTCATTAGAAGCAATTGACTGTGTGTTGCATGCCAATAACCAAGGGAGTGTTTCTCTCCGATGTGCTTACCAGTCAAGAACACTGCGTTTCTTTAGAAGCGTAACTTTTGCCTTGACTTTCTTCCATGCATTTCCAAGTGCATATACATATCCAGTGCCTTAACCATTCGTTTGCATCAATACCGAGACGTTTTATCTATGTAAGATATAATATTCAATCTATACTCTTATATAATGAGCTTCTACTTCCTAATTTCGTACCCCATTACAGACTTGGTAACTCTTTGAGTTTGGCTTTCATCTTAATTAAAGATGTATACTCGGAAGGCATTCTCTCCTCATTACATAAAAAGGATATTCCAAGAACTCTACTTTTCTTACATACGATACAACAATCTTTTTACGGTTCACTTTAAGGAAGAGTTTGCTTTCTATGAACCGAGTTATTGACTCCTTTACACATTGGACACTACGTTTGGATTTACTGAATATCAGCGCAGCGTTTGCTTAATAAGTAATAGGATGTTCACATCTTTCAGGTTCCTATCCAGTTCATTGGTATGATATTCCCCAGTAGAGGACTTAAAGAACCTCTTGGGGGACTCTCTTGGGTGCTCATTTCGAACAATTCTTCGTTTATTATGTCACTACGCAGATATTTGTGTATCAGATTTATTACACCTTTCCATATTTTACGCCGCGACTGAGTATTTTTATTAGTTTACTATGACTTACCATGTCAAAGAAGCGTTCGAGGTCGAAGTCAACTACGTACTTATCTTCATCCACTATCTTTTGTGTTCTCCGCAGAGCATCACGCCCCCCCCTTTTGGGGATAACCGTAATTTGTTTTCGGAAACTGACGCTTGTATAGTGGGGACAATATTTGATTTAAAGTTTGTTACACAAGTCGGTCTATTACAATCTAGGTGTTCTAAAGGCGTTTCTTGCTATCATCCTTAAGGTTTTCTACTCTAAAACCGGGTAGGAACAATAAGTACCGGGCTGCAAGGAACATATTAACTCGTTTTTATTTATCAGGAGGTCTTTTCTTATTTTGTGTTTTTCTGTGTTGTTTATTGTAGAGAAATTCAGTAATTAATAGGGTCGAAAGGCTGGATATATGGTAATATATTGCCTGTAGTTGAGTTTTTTTCGGTAAACTGTTTGTGATATTGAAAAAAGTCATATATTTGCAAACGAAAACATCTTCCAAGGGGGGAGTCTTGGAAGATGTTTATACCAAGTTCTACTTGGAGGATACTTATCCTTTAAATAAGTGGCCAAGTATGGCTGGTCAGGTGCCTACAAATATTCACTAAATCATATATAATATGACAGCAAAAACAGGAGAAAAATGTCCAGTAAGTGGTGTTTGGAAAGTTGATGGCTTTCCTACAACGACGGCACCTATTGCGAAAGGCAACACAATGCCTCCCTACTGTGGTAAAGCGGTAACTTGGAGACTAATCCAATACGCTTAATTTTTAATGATGAAAGTTTTGGCAGGTATGTCAAACCTGCTAGAACTTTCAAATCATCAAAACAATTAATGTTGTTATCGTTATATAGCAAAGCGATAACCAACAAGGCGAATTATTATCCCTGAAGAACGATGGCTATAGGTAATGAGTATAACATTAATAGGCTGCAAAAGTAATAATTCGTTTAAAAGTATGCAAGTAATATTGTAAAAAAGCCGAGCCGTCACTTTATTTTAATGATTATGGGCATAAAACCTGGTCCTAAAAGAATTGCCGTGTCAACAGGTAAACCAGACAGAAGGCAAAGGGATAATAAGAAGACTCCTGGCAATACGCCATCTCTTAAACCTCACAATCACAAAAAAGGTGATTAAAAAATGGCGTTCACTTTAAAGTGAACGCTAAAATTATACTATTGTGATTTACTATTTTTATATTTTGTAATGAATAAGAGAGAGGAGTCCTTTTTTTAGGAATTTGCCTCTGCTACAGTTACCTGAGCAGGGGTAAATCTTTCTATTTAGCATTATGACATTCTCTATCATAGCTTTATTCTTGATAAAATGATATTATATTATTTTGTCATTGATTCAATGAATGAAATCTCTTCATCTGATAGTTTGTATTTAGCATAGAGTTGTGTATCTATCTCAGAAATACTTTTGCTCCAATCAATATAAGATTCATCTGTAAAGTTTTGTAATGGGACAAAACGAAAAACGTCTTGTGACACTTGCATTGTTCCTCTTCCAAAAAACAAGAGAATTCTGAAAAAATTGGATTTAATATATTTGTTTACATTTTGCTGTTTCACATTTGTTGCACTAACTAATGTATGATTGATATCAATAAATTACAAGCTAATAATAGAGATATAGGTAATGGTTTAGAAACCACCTGTCTTCATCATTTTGCATGATTCCCAATCATTTCAAACAGCTCAATACGAAGATAATATTATTTTGAGAATTAACCAAATTCTGATAATCAAAATCATACAAATCCAGTGAATTACTGGCTATAGTTGCTCAAATTTATACTTCAATCCATATTCTTCCAGTTTGTTGTACAGCGTCGTACGTCCTATCCCGAGCAGTTCGGCGGCAACCTTACGGTTACCGTTCGCCTGCTTCAATGCGCGTAAAACACGCTCCTTGTCTTCCGCATCGCTGCGCAGGGCGAAGCTGACAGGTGAGGTCGCCCTCGTCACGGCAAGTTCCAGATGCTCTTTCGTGACAAGACCCGTCTGTGCCTGCAACACCGCACCCATGATTTTCTGACGAAGCTCGCGTACATTGCCCGGCCACGCATGGGTCAGCAATGTCTTGCGGGCTTCTCCGTCAAAGCCGATGACATCGCATTCCAGTTCCCGGTTCGCAGTTTCACGGAAGAACTCAGCCAGCGGCATGACGTCCTCCTGACAGTCGCGCAACGGCGGGACGGTTATCTCGAAGTCATGCAGGCGGTATAACAGGTCCTGCCGGAAACGCTTTTCACAGACCGCCTTTTCCAGATCCTCGTTGGTGGCGGCGATAATGCGGACATTGAAACTACGGTCAGACTTGTCGCCAACGGGACGGAACCGACGTTCCTGTATGGCGCGGAGTAGCATCTGCTGGGTTTCCGGTGCGAGGTTGCCCACCTCGTCCAAAAAAGCGTGCCGCCTTCCGCCTCGTGAAAATAGCCCTTCTTGGCACTGTCCGCACCCGTGAACGCACCTCTGACGTGTCCGAAGAAAGCCGACGGCGCAAGTTCTTTGGTGAGCGAACCGCAGTCCACAGCCACAAACGGCTTTCCTGCCCGCTTGCCCTTGTCGTGCAGAAGGTGGGCAATATGCTCCTTGCCTGTGCCGTTCTCCCCGAATATCAGCACGCTCATGTCGGTGGGGGCTACCAGCCTTATCCGCTTCATGATGGCTTGGAACGCCGAGCCGTCACGCGAGAACAGGGGCATACGGTTTCGTCCGGTGTGCCGTTCTTTCAATATGGTACGTAGCAGAGGAACGAGTTTGTCCTCCACAAGCTGCTTGGGTATGTAGTCCAGCGAACCAAGTTTCATGCTTTCCACCGCCGTATGCACTTCGGCATAGTCGGTCATGATGACAAAGGGCTGCATCCTGCCCTCCTTGCGCATCCAGCGCAAAAGGTCGATACCGTTGCCGTCGGGCAGGCGCAGGTCGGAAACCACTATGTCCCCGTTTGCGGCTTGTTGCAGATATTTCTTTGCTGTCGAGAGGTGGAAAGCCTGCACGGTGCGGAATCCCTCGCGTGCCAGCAGGTTGCAGACGAACTCGCAATACACGATGTTGTCCTCCACCACGATGATTTTTGTATTATCCATTATTATATTTTTTCCTTTCTTCTTTTGCCAGCCGGATGATTTCCGAACCCTTATCCAGTACGGATTTTATGGCATTGCCAATTGTTTTATCGTCAGGCGTGCCATCACAATGAAGCAGTTTATAAAGTTTCCTTAATGGCTGGTCGGTACGGAGTATCTCCCACGAGCTGCGCAGGTGGTGTGTCAGGGCGTCCATTTCCTGAAGGTCTTTCCGTTGTTCTGCATTCCTGACCGACTGCATTTCCTTTTCGGTTTCCGTTATCAGTTTCTCCAGCATGACGGATTCATTGCCGTAGGATAACAAGGTGGAGAAGTCCGGCATTTCATCCTGTGTCATACTCATGGCATAGTTATCTGAAACTTCCATCAGTTCCGATATGGAGAACGGTTTGAGCAGGCAACCGGAGAAACCAAGTTCCATAAGTTCCTCCTTGCTGCAACTGCCCGAAGCGGTTGTCACTACTACCGGGATAGTCTTTGAATTGCCAACGTTGGAGGTACGTAGCAGCTCCAACAGCTCGAAACCGTTGATTTCCGGCATGTTCAGATCCGTCAGAAGCAGACTGTATTCTTTCCGGCGTATCATTTCCATCAGTTCCGCAGCATCGGTGCAGGTGTCGCAGTGTATCCCTTCCTGTGCATACATTTCTTTAAGCATCAGGAGAAGAACCTCGTCATTGTCGATGGCGATGACATCATGGAATGTACGGTCATGATGAATCCGTGTCTGATTTATCCTTTCCGGCAGTTCCCCGGCTGTCTGCATGGGTATTTCCACCGTGAAACGGCTGCCTTTGCCTTTCTCGCTCTCCAGCCGTATCGTGCCGCCGAGTATTGATACGATACGCTGAACGATGGACAGTCCCAGTCCGAAGCCGTCCTTTGCGGCGGCGTTTGACAGACGCTCAAACGCAACGAACACCCGTTGCTGTTCCTTCTCGGTCATTCCCGTGCCCGTATCTTCGACGATAAGTTTCAGGACGCCATTATTGTAGTCCGTTGTCAGAGAAACGCCACCGTTATCCGTGAACTTGATGGCGTTTGACAGCAGGTTGTTGCCGATTTGCAGGATACGTTCCTTATCGGTCAGGACGACTGTACCCGTTTGATTGGTTATGGTAAGAGCCAGCCCCTTGTTCATGGCGATTGGCGTAAACTCCGTTTCAAGAATATGCGTGATTGCCGAAATCCGGCAAGGAGAAATGTTCGGCTGCTCCTTGCCGTTGTCCAGACGGAAGAAACTCAGCAGGGTGTTGAGCATTTCACGCATACGGTCGGAGGATTGCCGGATATTACGGACATATTGCTCTTTTTTATCCGCATCATTGCCTTTTTTCATCAACGCAATATAACCGATTATTGCGGTTAAAGGTGTGCGCAGCTCATGGGTGATGGTATGCACGGCTTTCTTGCGGGAGGCTATCAGTGCCTCATTCTGTTCAACTGATTTTTGGAGTTGTCCGATTAAATCTGTTGTTTCCTGTTTATATCGCTTGATGCGGACGGCATTTCGATGGATGATGATATAAGAAATGACCAACAGCAATAAAACGAATCCTGTCAAGCCGCCAATCTGAAAGAATGACCGTTCCCGCATGGCGGCTATTTCCGCTTCTCGTTTCTGTAAGTCTGCTTGTACTTTCCTGTCTATTTGGCGAATCAAGCCTTGTAATTGTCTGTTAAGTTCTGCATTCCGTGCAGCAAGGCTGTCAGCGTGTTCCGATAGACGGCGGCTTTGCTCCTGTTGCTCGGCTATCATATTCCGGTTAAGGGAACGGAGCATCGTGGTGGTAACAGTTGGTTTAATTTCCTCTTTTTTGCCGAATATGCCCAAGAATCCTTTCCGTTTCGGTTTCTTAGGTTGCTCTTGGGCACTCTTCTGTACAATTACAGGTACTTGATGAGTGATCTTATCATTGATGGCTTGTTGCTGTTTAAGTACCTGCACGATTTGACGCATTTGTCGTTCCTTATCTTCAAGAAGATGGCGTACACTGTCTATGCGCTCTGCCGGATAGATAGCTTTGAAACGGCATAGCATACTGTCGATTGCTATACGCCGGATATGGTAATGTTCCAAATCTGTATATTCCCATTCCAATACAGTCTCGCCTGATAAAGAAAGTTCAATAAGAAGAACAAATATTTCGTGCGATTCTTGGCGAAAAGTATCTATATGACGATTCTGAACTTCCAATTTCTCTAATTCGTACCATTCTTTACGCCAAATATACATTATGCCGATAACCAATAGTGCCATCAGCAAATATCCGAGCGAAATTAGATTCTTGATTGATTTCATATTGCCTATAATTTATCCCAACGTCCATCTTTCAGATAAGGCATAAGCTCCCGTATCTTATCTACCGGCCAATTCCACCATTTCAAAGCCTGCATCCGATTTATTATATCATGATTGAACCGCTTTCGTATCTCCTTTGCGGGGATACCACCTACAATGGTATAGGGCGGCACATCTTTCGTCACAACCGCCCTTGTTCCAATAATAGCTCCGTCACCGATATGGACACCAGCCATAATTACGGCTTCATATCCTATCCACACGTCATTGCCTATCACGATGTCACCTTTGTTGTCCCAAGCGGAAGCCACATTTGCCTTATCCAATTCCCAATCTTCATAAAACAGCGGGAACGTGTAAGTCGATAGTGATTTCAGGGTATGATTGGCGCAGTTGAACAGAAATTTTGCTCCACAGGCAATAGAACAAAACTTTCCGATTATCAGCCGTTCGTGGTTAATCGGATAGTGATACAACACATTGTTTTGCTCAAACAGACACGGGTCTGAAACAAAATCATTGTAAATGGTATAGTCGCCTATTTCGATAGACGGGTCTTTTACGACAGCATTCAAATAAACGGTTTGCGTGTCACCTTTACGGGGATATATCTTGTTCATCATAACTTTCAGTTCTTAGTATTGTTTATATTTAAGATAAATGACGGATTGTGTACCAAGCAGCATTACGTATAAGTATTCCACTGCCCAATATGCCGCAAATGGAACATGACAAAAATCTAATCCCCATAAGCAGAACAGATAAGCAATAGTTGTTGTCACCTGAAAAATGAATACCGTCCGTGTTGCTCCCGTTCCTGTTGCTGCATTCAGATAGACGTAACCGGGTAGTGCAAAGAAGTAATTCAATAGCATGACAAGAAAAGGCGGCCATGCAAGCTGTATGATAGCGGGATTTTCCGTATAAGCCCCTATAATGGGCTGGTGAAAGAACAACGCAAAAGCAATCAATGGAATGCCTATCGCATATCCTAAACGGATAATCTTATGGCAAAGCGGAAAAACTTGTTTCTTTTCACCTGCTCCAATCAGGTTACTCACCAAAGAACCGGTGACACCTGCCAATGCATTGACGATAACGGAAAACAGTGCGGAAACACTTCTTACAATGTTTGATACTGCCAATTCAGTTTCTCCCAAACGTTCGATAGCCACGAAGAACAGAAACCAAATGGCTACACTTGTAAAGAACTGGAGCATACTCCATACCGAGATAGAAAATACCTCTTTCAATACCGTTATATCAATATGCCAGTATAAGCCATACGCTTTTTTATCAATGTGCCGAAACATATATGCAGCCAATACAGCCAGCGAACACATTTCGGCAAATGAAGATGCGATAGCCGCCCCCGATATACCCATGTCGAAGCCGAATATCAGGAGCCAGTTCAGCGGAATGTTCACCAGTACGGCAGTGAAAGCTGCCATGTTCAGAGCTTTTGTCTGTGTAATGCCTACCAAAAACGAGCGTAAGGCAAGGAACGGGAAAGAGAACAACAATCCCCAAATACGCCAATCCAAATAGCGGATAACCGCATTATAAACATCATCCGAAGTTATCAGATGCTTCAACAGAACGGGAGAAAATATCTTGGATAGCAGACAGAGGAGTACCGCCAGTATTAGCAAGAAAAACAATCCCTGAAAGAACGTTTTTCCCGTTTCTGCATACCGCTGTTCTCCGTTACGGCGGGCAATTACCACTTGCAATCCCAAACTGAACCCGAAGCCGAGCATATAAATTGCCAAGAACCATATTCCGGCAAGGGCAGATGCACCCAGTTCCACGTCACCCACATGCCCTAAAAACAAAGCATCGGTAATATTTATCAGTTGTTCGATAAGGATGCTCATCATTACAGGAAAAGCGATGAGCCAGATTTTCTTATAGGTATAATTCATTTGTTCAAACCAATATGATACGATACATCCTGCCGCTTTAAGCAGCACGACAATCTTATAGATTTATAGTAAGGGATAATGACAAAACAATAACAGGCAAACTTAAAACATAAGCCTGTCTATTGCTGAATAGCAATAATTGGAAGTGCTATTCGTTGAGCGTAGCTATATGCACAACTGCCATTTCATATTGTTGAACAACTATTTCTTTTTCTGTTAGTTCTGCAAAGATAGCGTTTTTCCCTGAACTTATATTCTCAATTTATTAATTTCTTTCTGAATCCCGTCCAAAAAGCGGGAAGCGTGCGCCCCGTCCATCTGCGTGTGGTGGAACTGGAAAGAAACGGTGAGCGTCGTTTTCAGCAGGCGGCGTTTGTATTTGCCCCAAATAAGAAACGGATTATTAAAAATGCCGCTATACATCCCGACAGCCCCGTCTATTTCATATTGTGCCAATGCGGAAGTTCCGATAACCATGCTTTCCGTCAAGTCGTGATTGACGCAACTTTCAGCCACTTGTTTGGTAAGTCGCAGATAGTGTTGGTTAAACAAAGATAAATCATCACAGAAAGGAACATCACACGAACTTGCCTCGCCCTTTCTGTTGGCGACAATGGTGTTTACTGCAATGGTATCGTACTGCATCAGTTTACCGCCAACGGGCAGCATATAAAATTCTTTCACGTCCCTTGCGGATTTGCCGATGCACCAGCACATCAACATATTAAACTTCATGCCCGATTTCCGGCTGATTTTCACAAGGCGCGACACGTCGAGGGTCTTAAAGAACGTCACCATCGGCATAGGTGCGTTCATCCACATTTCAAAGGCGTATGCCCGGCTGGTTTCTTGGGGATTTACTTCTTTCATACTTAATGCTATTTTCATTTAATGAATCAGGCGGCAAAAGTAGGAGAAGCGTTTGAACCCGGATAGAACAAACGGGACATTTACACGGGATTGGTGAACAAATCGGAATATGGATTTGATACTTTCAGCAAAGACATGGGCGTATATCCGCAGAACTTCTTGAAATCCCGGATAAAGTGTGACTGGTCGGCATAACCGCTGGCGTATGCTATTTGCACCTGGTTGAGTTCTTTGCCCGCTTGATGCTGCATCTGCGCCAAAGCTTTTTGGAAGCGGACGATACGGGTATATTCTTTGGGATTGATGCCTACAAAGGAATGAAACAACCGCTCGAACTGCTTTTTGCTCAGGCAGGCAATAGAAGATAATTCGTTCACAGAGATTTGCGGAGTGATATATATTCGCTGTATGGCGGCATCTATCCTTTTAATTCTGTATGTGGTATCAGCCAAATTATCGGCAATTTGTGACAACAGCCATTTTTCTATGTAGCTTATGCAAATAGAATTATTCTCACAGTCGAATATTCGTGTAGCCAGTTCATTCAAACTTTTGTTTTCGAGGCTGTAACCGGACACTTCCTGATTGTAAAAGAGCGATGTCGGCATGTTCAGAAACATACTCATGGCGTGAGGCTGGAACACGACCACTATCATTTCTGTATTGCCGTCTGCATATAGGTGTGACGAGAAATTAACTTGTCCGCTGATGGTGAGTTTGTCTTGTGCAGCATTCAATTCGGGAATATATAGTGGTGCTTGCTTATGGAAGATGATTTGAGGGCAACCGATAGGAAAAGTCAGGGTATTCAAAAACTGGTTACTTTTGAATACCCAATAATATCTCACATAAGGTTGCAATAGCTTACATGGTCTGTAAAAATCGAATTCCTCTTGAATCATTTTACAAAAGTAGCAATTTCGTGTTAGTTACGAAGTAAAAAGAGGTAAATGAAACATAGAAACGACTGCGCATAATGACAAAGTCGTTTCTATGATATGAATTATATTTTCAATCCTTTCGGCCGATTTTCATCTTTCGCATATAGTTCCGAACGCCCGATGATGATATGCCGGACCCTATGAAATTCTCGGTATTTCGCGTTATTTCACAGGGTTGTGTATCTACCGTATTTTTTAGGTGTACAATGGAATTTATCCTTTTTGTTGTTCCCATTTAGCATACATTTCCCTTGAAAGTTCCACAATTTCCCGGCTCAACTTCACAAGGTCGATGGTAAGTTTCTCCAACTTGTAGAGCAACGCCATCGCCTTCTTCTCCGAAAAGTGGATGCGCAACTCTTTAACGACCTGATTGTAGTTCGTACCGATGGCACGGAACTGGGCGTGGAAGTCCGACAGTTTGGTGTAGTAGTCCACCAGCGTCTTGTTCACCTTCAGCACCTTGAACTTCTGTCCGAAGAAATGCGCCTTGAGAAAGACGGCTTTCGCATACATGTTCGATTCCTCGTACATCGTCAGGAACCTGTTCCATTCCACATCGTCGAAGCGCACCATCACGCAGTGCGTCTTCGGGTTCAATTTGGGATTTCTCCCGTACTTGCTCTTCTTTTTCATTCTTCTTATTCTTTTAATTTTATGGCTTGTCCATTGTTTAATCTTTGATTAAGGAACCCCGAAATTATCCGACTGCGGAGGATAATTCTGCCCACGGCAGTGAAGGTGTTTTCAGTTACTTAGAATTATTCGGGTAACTGAAAATATATCTTGCTGTGTCTTTGAAGACACAAGAATCCTCCGCCTGTCGGATTGGTTTGTGAGTATAATAACTCATTTGGAATATCGGTCAAGCCGATGGAGTGTATCCACTGACTTGACCGGTTCTACCGTAATCCACTCAGAGTTTGCGCCACTGCTCGATGTCCTCCCGGTAGGCTTCAAGGTGCAGACGGGCGAGGTTCTCAATAAGTCCCGATGCGCTCATGCCACGCCCACCGAGACGGTGGACAATCCCATCCAGCCGGTCACGCACCTCACCGCTGACGAACACAGGCTTGCGGTCGGTTATCTTGGGTACTCGCAGGTAAGCGGTACGGTACTCGTCCAGCGACAGCCTGCGTTGCTTGCTGCTGACACGCTTCTGTGGCACTGCCACTTCTTCGGGCGTTCCGCCTAACGGTTCATCCACCGTAGCTGTTTCCGCTTTTTTCATGACGGTCCTGCCGGGTTGTGCCAGCTGTTCCGGATCCAGACCGATGTTCTGGTAGAAATCGTCCATAGACTTCTCACTGCGGGATTCCCTGCGTCCCATTCTTTCCACGATTTCACGAGCCTGCTGCTCACTGATACTTGGTTCTCTTTTCATTGTCATAAAACAGATTGATTAAGTTATTACTGTGGTCTTGGTCTGTGCCTTGACCGATTGTTGCAAGCAAAGTAAGATGTTTTAGTACAGTCAGTCAATAACTTGGATTCGATTAGGCAATATTGTGAGATTTTGCTTTATGGTGATAGAGATATTGGTGAGGACTTCACAGATTTGCCGGATATGAATAACCGGAAGAACAAAGGTGCAATCACAGTCAGGTTTGAATTAAGTCCTTGTTTTTTCTCTTGCCACATTCCTGATTTCCGGAATTAAGAATATAGCCCCAATCTGTGCCAACCTCTACCTACCTGTGCCACATGCTTCCACTTCCGGGAAATCCATTGCCGGATAACAGATTATGTATTCCTTTGCGGCAAAAGAAACAGTAAAAATAAAAAGTATGTATATGGAAATCGTATCAATTGAAAGAAAGACCTTTGAGGCGATGGTCGCCAAGTTCGACCGTTTCGTCAGTCGCATGGATGCCATCTGTCAGCGGCACGGAGAGAAGACAATAGACGAGTGGATGGACAATCAGGACGTGTGCCGGATACTCAACATCAGCCCACGCACGTTGCAGACCCTTCGGGACAACGGGACGCTGGCTTACTCGCAGATAAACCACAAGACCTACTACCGTCCCGATGATGTACAACGCATTGTTTCCGTTGTGGAGGACAGGCGCAAAGAAGCAAAGTTCAAAGGAAGAACTATATAAACTTGATGAAATGAACGAAGTAAACTAACAATACTCACTAAATCCAAAATAACATGAATGAACTGATTAACAAGGACAACGAGTGGATAATCCACTTCATGGGCAGTCTCGACCGTCTTTTGGACAGCTTCGAACATTTGACTGCCAATTACCGCCCGACACTGAACGGTGAACGTTTCTTCACCGACAAGGAGGTGTCGGCACGGTTGAAAGTGAGCCGCCGGACACTTCAGGACTATCGAAACGAAGGGCGCATAGCCTATATCCAGTTAGGCGGTAAAATCCTCTACCGTGAATCCGACATCGAAAGGATGCTTGCTGACGGCTACCGCTCTGCCTATCGGCTGACAGGCACATGATTTTCTTGAAAGAGCGCAGTTTGCCGTCTGCCCAGTGATTACGTCAGCAACGGACTTTCGGCAAAAAGAGAAAGGAACGGCTTACGGACGGAGCATCAAAATCCTGCTTCGTCTGTAAGCCGCTCCTCTCTTCTTTCTTCTGATTTCCCATCAGTCGCTTGTTTCCGTTGCCGGATGCTCTTCAAGCGTATGGCAGGCAGTGGCAAGGTTTTCGGGCTGAATACGCTCAAACTCGTTTGAGGAAGATTCTGCCCGAAACGGCTCTGCCGCCTGACCTTGCTGCTGCCATCAAGCCATACGCTACCTTTGCATCCGTGTATCGGGAACGAGTGGCTGATGGAATAAGCCTCAACTATACCATCGGTTATTACCTCTGACGCTGGCAACAAATAGTATAATCGGTGTAGCTTTCTTAATGGTGCTAATTTCATTTATTATAAACCGTCTGAACAAGACACTCTCTTTACTGCATATCCTGAATGCAACGGCTATAACCATTTCAATATCATAAACGTCATAACTGATGCCATCCGGTTGCTTGAGATACTTCATCGTGTCAAATTCGTTCAGTTCTTTGCTCTTGTAAATGGTATGAATCGCCTTGCGGACATCGCATGAGAACACCCCGAACAGGTCGGCTATCTCGAACTTGGTCATCCATATAGGTGCAGTCGGTATGGTGATTACACCTGTTTCACTGATTGATATTATTCCTCTATCCATATCTATCGCATTACTTTAGACATCACGTTCTTTACATTATTCATATCGCGCAGAATGGAGGAATCCAACACACGTGCATAGTGCTGCGTCATTTTTATATTGGAATGGCCGAGCATTTTTGCCACATTCTCTATGCTCACACCGTTGGCGAGACATACAGAGGTCGCATACGAGTGCCGGGCTACATGTGTGGTCAAGGTCTTGTTTATCAGACATAAGTCTGCGATTTCTTTCAGATAGCTGTTCATCTTCTGATTGCAGGGGACTGGCAGCAGTCTGTTTTTCTTTTGGCAAGCTGGATGTTCCGCATATTTACGGAGAATCTCCAATGGAATATCAAGTAAAGGAATGTTGCACATGTTCTTCGTCTTTTGACGAGGCTTGCGAATCCATAGATTGCCATTGGAATCCTCCACGATATGTTCCGGTGCCAGTTGTTGCACATCTATAAAAGCTAACCCCGTGAAGGCTGCAAAGATGAAGACATCACGGACAATAGTGATACGCTCTAACGGAAACTCCTTGTGATAGATAGTGAGCAGTTCGTCCATTGTCAAGAACTCGCGTATAACCTCTTTCTCATGAAACTTGATGCCGATGAACGGGTCTTTGGTAATCCATTCGTTAGCAAGCGCAAGATTGGTTATCTTCTTCAAGCACTTCATGTAGCGGATAACCGTATTCTGCTGGCATTCCTTCTCTGTTTTGAGATAGAATTCAAAAGAGCGTACCAGCTCTCCATTGACTTCCGATAATGGTAAATCCTCCTTGCCGTATTTCTGTTTGATAAGTTCTGCAAGATAACGCTTACAACTTTCATAACGGCGGACGGTAATCAGGGCATAGTCCTTTCCGACAAGTTCACGGCATTGGTCGTTATGTTCTTGGATAGTTTGAATAAGTGTACGGACAACTTCGGGTGCTTGGTCTTGTCCGAAAAACTTTTCTTGTAATAGGCGAGCGGTGATGAACAGCCCTTGTTCCTCCAGTTCCTTGAAAGTCTGGTGGAGTTTGATTCTTGCATCCTCGATATAAGCATTCAAGTCGCAGGATTTGCGGCTCTTGCCTTTGGCGCACTCCTTCGCCTGATTCCACAAGGCTGGTTCAATGCTTTTGCGGATATTGTTTTCCACTCGCGCACCGTTCACGGTGATACGCATACATACGGAGGCTTCCCCGTTTTTCAGCAACTTGGCTTTCTTGATAAAGAAAAGCACATTGAATGAGTCTCTTTTCATGTTCCTACAGTTTTTCGTTGTACAAAAGTAGGAAACCATGCACGCTTTCTTGATACGCAAAATGTTGCAAATCAGAGAGAAGTAAACTTGTTCGGTGGAGATTTGCGCTCTACCTCTTTTGTTCCACCTTTTGGAACACCAGCAACTGTAATATTCTGCCGTTTTTTGCGTTCCGCCAGAAAACAAAAAATCCCGATTTCGTTTGGAAATCAGGACTTTACTGTCTTTTGCTTTTCTTCTAAGTGGTGCCACCAGGAATCGAACCGGGGACACAAGGATTTTCAGTCCTTTGCTCTACCAACTGAGCTATGGCACCATCATGTCGTTTTGTATATCGTTGTTTCGATTACGGGTGCAAAGATACGGACTTTTTTGATATATGCAATAGGTGGCGGTGGATTTTTTGAAAATATTTGAGGGTAGAGGTGGAATTAGCTGCTATAAGCAGGGTAAATAGGGGGAGCGTGTAGATAAATATGGATTTTTACTTATTTTTGGAAGCGGGTAGAGAATGATTAATAAGCTATAGATATGAAGAAAGTAATTTGGAGTATTGTTTTAAGTTGGGTATGTTTGGCATTTGCTGCTGGGATAGGAACTCGTGATGCGGTGTCTGCCTGTGATGGGAAAGTGTATAAAAAAGGGGATAAGATTATGTTTGGTGTCCCTAAGGTTTCCGGATATTTGTTTGTTAGGACGTTAACAAAGGATGGGAAGATATCTACGATGCCAAAAGAGAATCTAGCTAGTCAAGAGGCGGTGATCGTTGATATTCCGGATTACGATAAGAAACTCTTTGAGAGTATGGGCGTTTATTCTGAGGTAGAAACGCATCCTCTTGTCGTGGTAGAGCTGGATGGACGGCGTCTTTGTATAAATATTAATGATGCGCTTAGTCAAGGGAATATTGTTTCGGAATATTTTAAAAGCGAAGTTGAGGGTGTGGTCGATTTAACGTCCGATCTCTTATTTGTTTATGCGCTTAAATTAAATAATGTGACAGTTGATGACGATGTGATAGTAAGGTATATGGCTCATTGTGACAAGAATCTGGTAGAGAAAAATCAAGCGGATCCATTTACTATGGCGGATCTTAAGAAAGAATATGCCGCTAAATTGGAAAAGGCGTTAGGGGACGTTGATTTTAGTAAGGTGTTTCGTATTGAGAGTCAGTCGGAGATGTTACAATATGATATGGATAAGCAGATCTTTCCATTAAAAGGGTTGTGGTGCCCACAAATTAAGACAGACCAGCCGGATGCGTTGGCTAAGATTGGCTTTTGTAAATGGGATGATTGTGTCTTTCGATTTGTGAATATACCAGAGTTCATGAATGTCTCTTGTGAGACGGCTCGTGCGAAAGGGTTTTATGATATGAGGAAAGTCGGAAAAGTGCCTACCTATAATAAGCCGCTGGCTACCTCTTATACTTATATCCGTTTCTTGGATAAGAAGGTACAGCTTCCCGAGAAAAAGAATAAGGTCTATCATAACGGTGATATAAAGAGTATGTCTTTGGCTGATTTGTATGGGAAAATGGCTATAGAGGCTCAAATTATAAAGATGGATGTTTATCACTTACCTTTCTTGAAGATAAGTGATTTTGAACTCTTCTATAATTATTTAGGATCCATTGAAGTGAAATAATAGGAAAACGGTCCGTCCCCCAATAAAAATGAGATGGACCGCTTTGCATTCGTGAATTCAGAGCGGATATTTCTTTTTAGTTTAGTGAGTTCCAACCTTGCGCCTTAAGCTCGACTTCACCTCCGTCACGACCGACAAGATAATTGCCTAACTCTGGCTTTGTTATATGACCGATCACCTTAATACCTTTCATTTCCGACACCTTATCATGATCTGCTAAAGGAACAGTGAATAAGAGTTCATAATCCTCACCTCCATTCAATGCCGCGGTTATCAGATTCATGTTAAACTGCTCTGCCATGGCTGCGGTTTGGTAATCGATAGGAATACGATCTTCGTAAACTCGGCAACCTACATTACTTTCTTTAGATATATGAAGCAACTCCGAAGAGAGGCCGTCGGAGATATCCATCATGGAGGTAGGAACGATTCCTGCTTGGTCAAGAACCTCGACAATGTCTTTGCGGGCTTCCGGTTTTAATTGGCGTTCCAACAAATATTCTTTACCAGAGAAATCGGGCGTGAAATCTTTCTCCCCATTAAATATGCTTTTCTCCCGTTCCAGTAATTGGAGACCCATGTAGGCGGCCCCTAAATCGCCGGACACGCAAATAAGATCGGTCTCCTTGGCTCCGTTTCGATAGACAACTTTACCTTTCTCTCCCTCGCCTAGGCAAGTGATGCTGATCGCTAACCCTGTGCGTGAGGCGGAAGTGTCGCCACCAACGAGATCTACGTCATAGATATCACAAGCGAGTTTAATGCCCTCGTAGAATTCTTCGAGATCTTCTACACAGAAACGTTTGGAAATACCCAATGATACCGTAATCTGTTTCGGGCGGCCGTTCATGGCGTAAATATCGGAGAAGTTTACGACTGCGGATTTATAGCCGAGATGTTTCAACGGCACATACATCAAATCGAAATGAATACCTTCCAGCAAAAGGTCTGTCGTAACCAATACTTGCTTGTCTGTGTAATCTAGTACGGCTGCGTCGTCACCAACACCTTTCAACGTACTCGGATTTTTAAGTTCTATTTTATCGGTGAGATGACGGATTAACCCGAACTCTCCCAAAGTCGATATTTCTGTTCTATTGCTCATAAGATTGTTAACGTAATATAGGATGATTCTTTATTCTTGTATCAATATGTTTAACTATTAATTCTTGAAATTGTTTTTCCCGGTCCATACAGAAACCCACCGTAATAGGCAAACAATATAAATGAGAAAACCATTCCATGGGAAGCGAAGGAAGGTCACGGAGTCGGGCGGCATCTTTCTCCGTGATGATTATCAATTTACTTGTAGAAGTCAACCGCTTGAAGGCCGTTTGTATTTTCTGGATGTCATGCCGATCGAAGGCGTGATGATCCGGAAAGATCAATGAGGTGACATGCTCCGTATATTTATGGATCTCTTTTTCGAGAGGTGCCGGGGATGCGATACCGGATACCAATAAAACCTCTGTAGTAGAGGCCAGCCCTTTTAATGTGCGTTTGGGGGCTTTACCGGAAAAGACGGGTTCCAGCTCCCCGTAAAGAATACGGCTGAAATAGAGCTCTTGATAAGCTGAGAGATGTATATCCTCCTCTATGATCCGGAAGTCTATAGGTTGTATACATGACTCACATTTCGTGACAATGATCACGTCCGCACGTCGAGCGCCATCCATAGGTTCCCTTAAACGGCCTGCGGGCAAGAGCTTATCTTGCGTATAAAGACGGTGGCAATCGGTTAAAAGGATGTTCAGCGTGGGGGCGACGTATCGATGTTGAAAGGCATCGTCCAGCACGATCACTTCCGGGCGCTTATTCTCTGGCAGAGCCAATAGATTGCGGATACCCCTGCGGCGATCAGCGTCTACGGCAACGAGAATATCTGGAAACTTACGTTTCATTTGGTACGGCTCGTCACCGATATCCTTGCTGGTACTTCGCTGATCGGCCAACAAGAAACCGGAGGTTTTCCGTTTATAGCCACGGCTGAGTACAGCTACCCGGTATCGGTCTTTTATCAAACGGATGATGTATTCCGTATGAGGAGTTTTTCCGGTCCCCCCGACAGTCAGGTTCCCCACGCAAATAATAGGCAGATCATACCGCTCTGTCCGAAGGACTTTCCAGTCGAACAGCTGATTCCTGAATCTCACCCCGATTCCATAAAGGAAAGAGAATGGAGTGAGGAGTTTATTGAACTTAATCGTATGATCTGTCAGCATGGTCCAGTTATTATAACGGTTTCATATCGTAAGGCATACGAGCTTGGATTCCGCAATTCGTCTTGATATTATTCAACGTCTTGAAGTACTCGAACTCATTGCCCAATACATTTTTGATGATAGAGAGTTTCACCTCTCCGAGCTGGCTTTCCAAGAACTCGTCCAAGAAATTCTTGGAACCGCTGACGGTAGTTACGCTATACTGATCCAGATCAGCCAACCCCGCCGCTGTGCTTATAGCTAATTCAATACCGCCCAGCTCATCGACTAAACCTCTTTCTTTCGCTTGCTCACCCGTCCAGACCCGTCCTTGTCCGATAGCGTTGACCGCTTCGGTAGTCATACCTCTACCTTCGGCGCAGCGGGAAAGGAACGTTTGGTAGCCTCTTTCCACGTATCCCTGTATCAGTGCTTTCTCACTCTCGGTCATGGGACGGGAGAGGTCTCCTAAGTCCGAGAACGTGTTCGTCTTTACGATGTCCGTGGTCAACGCTAGTTTCCCGAATAATCCGGAGGCGTTCGGGAACATGCCGAAGATACCGATGGAGCCGGTCAACGTATTCGGTTCGGCGATGATCTTATTAGCGGCGCATGAGATATAGTAGCCTCCCGAGGCAGCTACGTTGCCCATGGAAACGACCACAGGTTTCACCTTTTTCAACTCGACAACTTGACGCCATATCTGCTCGGATATATAAGCGCTACCTCCCGGGGAATTCACACGGAATACCACGGCTTTCACGTCATCATTGTTTTTTAGCTTGATAAGCTCATCGGCCATTTTCTCCGTGATACTTTGTTCGATATCGTAAAAGTTGCCGGGTGTTTGCGCCTTAATCTCGCCTTCGGCGTAAAGTACGGCTATCTCCGGGGCGTTTTTGGTGGGTGAGGCCTTGAGGGTTTTCATTTGAGCTAAGTTGGCCGATCTCAGTTTCTCTCCATTTTGTCCGGCTAGCTCTTTGACGTATGCTTCTACCTCCGGCTTATACTTCAATTCGTCTATAAAGCCACATTCTACCGTTTTCACAGGGTCCGCGAAGAAAAGCCCCTCATTGGCGTAATGGTTGATATCGTTCACGCTGATGCCGCGTGATTCGGCGATGCCTTCGGCTATATTATCCCAGATGGTGGAGATATACGATTGGATTTGCTCCCGGTTCGCCTCGCTCAGCTTATCCAGCATAAAAGGCTCCACGGCACCTTTGTAGGTACCTACCTTAAAAATCTGCATCTCGATACCTACCTTATCCATCAGTCCTTTGTAGAATAGGGTTTGCGAGGCGAGTCCCGTCAATTCAAGGATGCCTTGCGGATTCAAGAATACCTTATCGGCTACGGAACAAAGGAAGTAATTCCCTTGCGTGAAATTATCGGCGTAAGCTACCACGAACTTGCCGCTTTCCTTGAAATCTATTAACGATCGGCGGATTGCTTCCAAACTAGCGCTACCCGAGGAGAGAAGCCCCGATTCGATATAAATCCCCGCGATCTTGTCATTCTGTTTCGCTATCCGGATCGTCTCGAGCAGGTCCTTCAGTGACAGCATGTTTTCCTTGTCGCCCATCAAGGCGGAGAATGGATTCTCCGCCGGGTTATCCGCTAGCGTCCCGTCTAGCTTGATCTTGAATACCGTATTGCTTTTGGGGGTGTAATCAGGTGTGCTACCTACGGTGGCGATATATCCTATAGTCATGGATATCAATACCGTCAGGATTATTCCCATTGCCAACATAACGCCTAGCGTTGAGGCAAACATCATTTTAAAGAATTGTTTCATATCTATTGAAAACTAATTAGATGACAAATGTACGAAAATTTCCTCTACGTCCCGGTCGCTGAGGCATACTTGTTGGTAAACATCTCGCAGAAGCTCCGGGTTGATCTTTTTGAAATCCTTTTCTAAAGGGGTGATGAAAAGACCTCCGATATCGGCAGCTCCCGGGCTGGACAGGAGATGGTCGTTCCCCTCAGCCTCGTATTGCCATGGGCGGTGGCGTTTACGAGGGATTACCGTGATTACCCAATTATTATCGTAATAGGAGCCGAAGATATTCATCATCGGCTCGGGCTCACCGGGAAGTATCGGCAAAGCGGCGTAGATCTTTTTGAAGAGCCGGGTGGCGGCTTCTTCGGTGGCGGCTTGGATGACGAGGCCGGGGCGGAGGTTGCCGGTGAGTGGGTATATACGGTTGTCGTATACACTCGCATACGATTGTCGTATAAATTGGGTTACCTCTTCATCCAGCGGCATGATGCCTCGTGTCACTGCTTGGAAGTGGGCATGATCCGGTGCCGAGGCTCCGCTACGGGGTCCATTGTAGAAGACGGTGAAGGGAGCGAGTCTCCTAGTCAGTTCCAAGAAGTCATTCCATTGCGGCAATATCAGTTGCGGAGTATGTTTCCGGGTAGGGATCGTAAAATGCTGGGGGAAGATCGGGTAGGGGTTACACAATACCAGATGGCGAAAGCCGAAAGGCAGTCGCTCCTGTTCCACCGGCAGGTTCTCGGGACATAGGAAGCACTTGCGTTCTTTTAGGGATCGGGCATCTACCTTGGCCCCGGTGGAAACAATACGGGCGGGATTGAATTGCGCACGTATCGAGAACCCTCCCATATCGAAGGATTTTACTTGCACGGCCTCCAGTGCCTTATAGTTCTTCTCGGCCAATGGCCATGTCACGAGTTGCTTGGACAGTAATTCGGTCGCTTGCGATGAGCTGACCCAGTTGTTTGGTTTCATTGTCTTTCCATGTTTAAGCGGGCCTCGAGTTCCCAAGTCCTGATTTTATCCTTATATATATTATGGTTGTTCATTTTCACGACATCCAATGAGGCGTCGGAGTTATCTTCCCAACGGCGGCAAAGGTACAGCACGTCGTAGATCCGCCCGATCGGGTACTCGCGGCTGATGCGCAGGCCGAGGGCGTAATCTTCTCCGTAACTGGTGTTCGGGAGGTTTAGTTTCCGTAGCAAGGGTGTATAAAAGGCTCGGGGTGCTCCAAGCCCGTTGATGCGGAGGGCGTTATTGCGGCCGTTCTCGGGAGTCCATTCTTTATGGTCGATAATTCCGGGCGGGATGGTTCGCATATCGAAATCGGTCATTCGGTAGGTTCCGACCACCATGGCGCATCGCTGCTCGTAGAAGGCTTCCACGATCTTACGCAGGGTATGCTCGTCACTGTATACATCATCGCTATCCAATTGGATGGCGAACTTGCCGCAAGCCGAATGGTGTATTCCTATATTCCAGCAACCCCCGATGCCGAGGTCGTCACGCTCCGGCTGGATATGGATAATACGAGGGTCCGTGGCGGCGATCGTTTGGATTCGCTCGGAGGTGCCATCCGTAGAATGATTATCGATAATGATTAGGTTGAAAGGGAAGGACGCCTCTTGTCGCAGTACGGAACGGATAGCGTCCTCGATCGTCCGTACACGGTTACGTACAGGGATAATAACGGAGGCTTCCGTTTGAAATGTCTGCTCGTCAAAACGGACTGGCTTGAAATGAGGGGGCAAGTAGCCGCCTATCATCTTTAAGTGATCTGTACAGGCGGCTTCCATCTCGATCTGTACGGAGCGGTTCTTGGGATCTACATAGTCGAACATCTTCTCTCCGGATTTCCGTAAATCATTCTCTACTTCTGTATATAGATATTCGTTGATATGCGTCAGCGGAGCGTTTTGGGAGACTTTCAGGCGCAAGTCGTAGAGTCCGGCGAATGTATATTCCGTATCCATGGAGGCTATGGCGTTTTGTAGCGTGGAAGAACGATAAAGTAGGAGGGAGCCGAAATTGAAATCATCCCTAAGACTTCCTTTCTGGTAATCGATCACCGGATGGGGGTTGAGTTTGCCCTCCTTCTGCTCGTAATAATCGGAGTAAACCATACCGGATCTCGTATCGTCGGCGATGGCGACAAAACGCTCTAGGGCATACATGCCTAATAGAAGCTCTTCAGTCTTCGTATAAATTAACGTATAATGGGCACTGGCATAGCCGGCTATTTCCCGGAGGGTCTTCGTGCTCCATATATTCTCCGTGCGGATTAAATTGCAGGGATAAATAGCCTTGGCGTGGGGATCGTCCGTGATTAGATAGATCTGACTCACTAAGGACGACTCGGCCAATTGCGCTACCGTTTGTCGTGTAGCCTCTATTTTTCCATAAGGGATAAAGCAATTGATTCGTTTCATTGTATATACTGTATTTTATTTTGTTGTTGAATGGAGAAAAAGCGTAAGATGGACTCCATGAGTCGATTTCGTTCCGACGATGTTTGAAGTGCCTCAAACGGGAAACCGAGCGAACAAGTCCGATATTTCCCTTCATAAACGATTCCCGCCCCGATATTGTTCTCCGGATATCTCAAGATGGTATGGGCGAGCTTATCCGCCGGAAGTACACCGTCTACCGACTCGATCGAGTAGCAAATAGGGTTCGGACGTGTCCGGAACGTGTATCTGCCGTTTATATATCTGTAAGGGGATGCGCAACTGTTTACGATTCCCTCCTTGCTGGCATTACGGCTAGCCAACTTCCCTTTTAGTACCTCCTCGACGAACGTACGGTCTTGTGCGTTGCCCCAGCTGTCGGAGAAAAGATTCGTCCCGCTTACAAGCAAGTTGCCGCCTTGGGCAAGGTAACTGCGAAGCGTATCCTGTAAAACGGGAGTGATAACCGGTTGGCGCTGTTTTCCTAAAATCAAGTCAATAATCGGATACGTATCCGGCTTTACGACTCCCTCGGCCAAAGATTTATGGCTACATGAAACAAAGGAATAACCGGTCCCGGCCATGGCCTGCCCATGTATGAAAGGATAATCGAAGGTATTGCCCGCTATGACTTGGCCTGCGTAATTGTTGTAACTATCCCCATGCCCGTTATTATCATTGCTGTTCCATGTGGCGGTACGGCGGAATTCGAATTGATCCCCGATAAATGCGATATCATTCAGATAAGGCACTCCCCGGTCGACGGCATAAAGAAAGCCGGCTAAACTATCCGCCGCACTCTCGAAACTGGCTGGACCGCTGATCCTGTCGAATCCATTGACGATTAATACCGTCTTATCCTTTTCACCTTTAGGAGACCGGTAAACACTTACGATCTCGGAAGGGAAACTGATGCCTCCCTTATTTACGGCAGCTACCTTATAACTATGGATAATACCCGCCTCAATTGGAAGAATGATTTCTTCTCCTTTTACGAGCGTCCCGTTATCGAATCCACCGCTGTCTTTTCGACTATAAAGGATATAGGCGGTTGGTGAGGCACTCTCCTCAAGAGTATCCTGTACGGCTTTCCAGCCGATTCTCACTTTATTCGTTTCTACGAGCTCCGTATACAGACGATCGGGTGGGAGCGGTTGTACGATAGGCTCCTGTTTATTCTGGAAACAGATATAACGGAGCATCCCTTTATAGATCGCCCTACAGATAAGGAAACGGAAGCGTGGGTCTAACCCGTAACGCATATCGGCGAAGTTTTGATGGGATAGTAATTCTAATAGCATCGTTGGGACATCGGGAATACGTGCCTCTATATAAGATTGATTCCACATGCCCCGGCGGCTCCATTGAGGATTGTAAACCTTACGGACATCGGACAGGATCTGTGTTTGGATCATGTCGGTTAGGTCTCTGGCGATCTCCCGGCTTTTCCGGTTGGTGTAGATTCCGTCGTTGCTTTTAGACATATAGATGCCGAGTGTCCCTATAATTGAGTCATCCGGGGTGGTTCCTGCGTCGGAATGGAATGCGAAGGCCATGTCGATAGGGATATGGGTCTGTTCTTTTAAATAATTAACCCATTGGGGACGTGCGTAAATGTCGTCTTGATAATCATTGCGGAAAGCGCTTTTCGAATAGATACTATCCGGTATTCCCGCCCATTGTAGCCAATATCGGGCCGCCTCGGTAAACCGTGGATACCCACTTGTCTCTGCTTCTATCGGATAGGGACTTTCTAGCGGGCTACGTGCGATGTTCCCCATGCCGCCACCGATCTTGATTGCGTCTGCCGTGATAATCTTTCCCGATTTATTGCTTTGATTCGTTAATACGATTCTCTCATGGGCTTGTTCATGTGCCGTGAATTTGAAGTTTCCCAGATAGATCCAAGTCCCACCCCCCATTGTTTGATTGACGGCGATTGTGGTTTCCCCTCCGGCATGATGGATGGTATACAGTGCCTGCTCTGTGCTGTTCGGAAAAGATTGATAGGAGGCATAGACCGCGTAATTCCCCGATTCCGGAATTTCGGGAATCCACTCGATGAGACTTTCTTTTCCTTTCCTCTGTGTGACCGTCTGCCGATAGGTACCTTGCGTAAAAGGGTTCTCCCCATTCGTATAAGTAGCTTGAATATGCCCAAATCCGGCTTTCTCCCCATCCGACCAAGCTTTCTCTCCATCCAATTCCTTATACTCGGATCCCGGAGTAGAGCGATCATTGTCGATAATGATTTCGTGTATTTGAGTGTCCCTTTCCCGGGGGATAAGAATAGTCGCTCCTGCGTTTTCAAGCATCGGGGTCAGATAAGGAAGAACAAAACTCTGCGTAAATAAGTCCTCCACGGTGCCGAACATGCGAGCCCGTTGCCATTCCCAGCGATGGGCGGTCTGGGCGTAATATAAACCATGGCTTTGCCAAAGGGCGATATGACGGTTTTGTAATCCGTTTTTTATCTCATGAGGGGTGGATAGGCTACGGGTTAGCGGGTATTTACTCTCTTTAATGGAGTATAGCCTCTTTTTGTTGGGACGTCCTTTTCTGTCGTATTCGGGAATCAAGCTCTCAATGTCTGTATCTCGGGTCAAGATGACGATCTTGGAGGCATTGGGGAATAGGGGAGCTATACTTGCGTAAAGCTCAGAAACGTTGTATTCCCGAAAAGGGATGTCCTCCAAAGCTTCATTGGCGAAAAGCGTGACTTTCTTCTTCTGTATGAGGATGGAGTCAATCTTAATGGTGCGTGAAGACACATATTGCCTTGCGAAAGAGTTTAGCTTTTGATCTAATTGCTTTTTTAAGCTTTCACTATCCTGCCCTTCTGCCGGAAAGCTCCAGAGAAAAATGGATAGTAAGGATATGATGATCCTAACAGGATAGGAGAGTTTTTCTCGCATATTTTTATAAATATTATTGGCTGTCTTATTTCTACAAATTTACGAAAAATCTCCGTAATAACCTTATAAAAAGCCCAGATTGGCGCAATTAAAATTGAATATGAAGAAGGTAGGGGCAAATTGTGGATATTGGGAGAAGTCAAATTTATGTGAACGGCAGCAAGGAGAAGAACGGATTTGTCCCTATCATGGGACGGGTAGCGATTAACGGGACGATGGTGCGGTTCAGTTCAGTTGCGAGCGAACTATTCGTGTTCATGGTCAAGACGCCTATCTGGGGAATGATTATCCCTTCTTGAAGTGTCGGGTTTACGATAGTATCTCAATGGGAAACGGTGGTAAAGTCAATGGGATAGAGGTGTTATCTCAATGACTTTACGGCCGTGTCCCATAGGCTTTTTTTGTATCCCTGATAAGTTGGTAGGGGATGGTTCAGGGCGCAAAGGGCGCATCTTTGCGAGGTTTGTAAAACTTTTATATTATAAAAAAATTAGCGTCTTACTTATATATAGATGGAGTAATATATTTTTTTTTTGTAAAATGTTTTTGCGAACACGTAAAGATGCGCCCTAATGCGCCCTGTGATTTTTTTGGAAGATTTTCTTGATGTCTTAAAGTATAGATAGACAGTTGTTTATGTAATACTGTTCTCTTAGCCCTTTTTTAGTCTTTGGGGCGATATAATCGGCCTAAACTCACATTGTACGTGGCCCAAAAGCACGTGTACAGAGCGATTTTCTCGTGATTCCATGAGCAGAAAGCCGTTTTTCCCGTGTGATTTCCTCTCGTCGCCAGGACCTGTTTATCGTTTTTATACGTGTAAAAGCACTCGTGAGAGCCCTGTTTTCGGTACACGTGGTGACTCGTAAGTTAAAAAAGAGCGTCACGTATTATTTCAATGTACGCAATCCCCCTCATGAAAAAAATATTGCAAAAAAAATTCCGAAAAAGTTTGGAGGTTATGTTTTATAACACTACTTTTGCACCCGCATTCGAGAGAGAACGCCGGTACAAAATGATGAAACAAACTTTTAGAAAAAAAAGTTCCGGAATAATTTGGAAGTTTAAAATAAAAGTCCTTATCTTTGCAGCCACGTTCGCAAAACGAAAGCGACAGAAGAGTTCTTTGATAGATTTACATAATTCAACAAGTAGTACAAGTATTGGAGAAGAGATTCTCCGGATTAATACCGTCAAAAGAAGTATGACTTTGGACTACGATAAACGGATTCCGGAGCGAGGATATGATAAAACAATTTAAACAACGAAGAGTTTGATCCTGGCTCAGGATGAACGCTAGCGACAGGCTTAACACATGCAAGTCGAGGGGCAGCACAGGTAGCAATACCGGGTGGCGACCGGCGCACGGGTGAGTAACGCGTATGCAACTTACCTATCAGAGGGGGATAACCCGGCGAAAGTCGGACTAATACCGCATGAAGCAGGGGCCCCGCATGGGGATATTTGCTAAAGATTCATCGCTGATAGATAGGCATGCGTTCCATTAGGCAGTTGGCGGGGTAACGGCCCACCAAACCGACGATGGATAGGGGTTCTGAGAGGAAGGTCCCCCACATTGGTACTGAGACACGGACCAAACTCCTACGGGAGGCAGCAGTGAGGAATATTGGTCAATGGGCGTAAGCCTGAACCAGCCAAGTCGCGTGAGGGATGAAGGTTCTATGGATCGTAAACCTCTTTTATAAGGGAATAAAGTGCGGGACGTGTCCTATTTTGTATGTACCTTATGAATAAGGATCGGCTAACTCCGTGCCAGCAGCCGCGGTAATACGGAGGATCCGAGCGTTATCCGGATTTATTGGGTTTAAAGGGTGCGTAGGCGGCCTTTTAAGTCAGCGGTGAAAGTCTGTGGCTCAACCATAGAATTGCCGTTGAAACTGGGGGGCTTGAGTATGTTTGAGGCAGGCGGAATGCGTGGTGTAGCGGTGAAATGCATAGATATCACGCAGAACCCCGATTGCGAAGGCAGCCTGCCAAGCCATGACTGACGCTGATGCACGAAAGCGTGGGGATCAAACAGGATTAGATACCCTGGTAGTCCACGCAGTAAACGATGATCACTAGCTGTTTGCGATACACTGTAAGCGGCACAGCGAAAGCGTTAAGTGATCCACCTGGGGAGTACGCCGGCAACGGTGAAACTCAAAGGAATTGACGGGGGCCCGCACAAGCGGAGGAACATGTGGTTTAATTCGATGATACGCGAGGAACCTTACCCGGGTTTGAACGCATTCGGACCGAGGTGGAAACACCTTTTCTAGCAATAGCCGTTTGCGAGGTGCTGCATGGTTGTCGTCAGCTCGTGCCGTGAGGTGTCGGCTTAAGTGCCATAACGAGCGCAACCCTTGCCACTAGTTACTAACAGGTAAAGCTGAGGACTCTGGTGGGACTGCCAGCGTAAGCTGCGAGGAAGGCGGGGATGACGTCAAATCAGCACGGCCCTTACATCCGGGGCGACACACGTGTTACAATGGCGTGGACAAAGGGAAGCCACCTGGCGACAGGGAGCGAATCCCCAAACCACGTCTCAGTTCGGATCGGAGTCTGCAACCCGACTCCGTGAAGCTGGATTCGCTAGTAATCGCGCATCAGCCATGGCGCGGTGAATACGTTCCCGGGCCTTGTACACACCGCCCGTCAAGCCATGGGAGCCGGGGGTACCTGAAGTCCGTAACCGCGAGGATCGGCCTAGGGTAAAACTGGTGACTGGGGCTAAGTCGTAACAAGGTAGCCGTACCGGAAGGTGCGGCTGGAACACCTCCTTTCTGGAGCTTCAGGATTCCGTACCGAGGTCATACGAGGTATTGATCCCCTTGTGCTGCTGTTGAGATTATGTTTATTATATAGATCAATGACCGGAAGGCCGGTCGGAGAGAAAAAGATGACGCTGG